>JBDSXV010000241.1:0-7536 GCA_039926025.1 Dokdonella sp. | reverse complement strand
CCTTTCGATAACATCCTGTAGAGCGGCTTTAGCCGCGATGCTTTGGCGTGAACACCATCCCCACCCAACCCTCCCCTTGAAGGGGGAGGGCTAAAGCATCGCGGCTGAAGCCGCTCCTACAGGATGTTATCGAAACGCCAAGTCTAACGGCATGCCGCAGGGCGGCGTGACGGAACACGCTCTCGCGTTCAAACTCGCGTCAGGTCGATAGCGAACGAGGACAGCACGATGGCGAAGAAAGCCTGGGCCGCATTTCCGCATCCGGACAAGGGTTTCGATTATGCGGGCGACAAGCTCGCCAAGGCATGGAAGGACCTGCACGCGGGCGATCAGGAGCCGTTTCCAGACGAGAAGCACCTCGCGGCGCTGTTGAAAGAAAATCCGAAGCTCGGCAAGGATGCGAAGACGTCGGCGCTTGCGTTGCAGGACGCCTGGCGCGCGTTCCACAAGGGCGAGTTCCAGCACGCCTACGACGGCGGAGTTGCCCTCGGCGCACTCGGCGCCTCGGTCGCGATCAAGGCCGGCGGCATCCACGCCACCTATCTGGTCGACGACGCCGCAACGAAGACAGCGCGCTACGAAGACCTGATCCGCCTCGCCGACGAAGCGGTTGCAGCGCTGCCCGATGAAGCGAACAGCCACTATCGGCGCGCGTTCGCCATCGGGCGCTTGAGCCAGACCATCTCGATCACCAAAGCGCTCGCACAGGGTCTCGCCGGCAAGGTGCGCGAATCGCTCGACGCGACGCTCAAGCGCGCACCCAAACATGCCGAAGCGCAAACCGCGCTTGGCCTTTACCACGCCGAAATCGTCGGCAAGGTCGGCGGCATGCTGGCGAAGTTGACTTATGGCGCGAACGCCGTCGATGCGGAAAAGGCGCTCCAGCAGGCTTTGAAGCTGACGCCGGATTCGCCGATCGCCTGGATCGAGTACGGCAATGGCCTGCTCCTGCTACATGGTGACAAGCGCGAAGACGACGTCGCCGAAGCCTATGACAAGGCGGCGAAGCTCAAGCCGCACGACGCGATGGAAGCGCTCGATGCAAGCTGGGCGCGGGAACAGATCGAGTGAAACCGGCGCGCATCAGCGGTGTCCTGCTCCACGGGCACAAGGGCGCGGCGATCGAGGTACCGTTCGATCCCGCCGAGCGCTGGAGCATGCCACCCGTCCGCCTGCGCACCGGTCGGCACGGACATCGGGTCAGCGCGAGGCTGGCCGACATCGAATTCGAGACGGAGATCGTACCGCGCGCGAGTCGATACTTCGTTCTCGTCGATACGCAAACCTGCACGGCCGCGGGCGTCGGTATCGGGGACGAAATCGACGTGACATTGCAGCCTCTCGCAGTGCAACCCTAGCTCGGTAAACTGTCTGCCTTGTGTGCTCACGATCGCTTCCCCAGCCCGCCATTGACCGCTACTATCGGCCGCTTTACCGGGGGAGTGGATTCATGCGCAGGACCTTGCTTGCAATGGCGATTGCGGTCGCTGGACTGAATACCGCCATCGCGCAGGAGTGGGTGGTCGAGGCGCACTATCCGGACAACGCAGCCCTTGGGCGCGCCGCGGCAAATTTCCAGCACGTGATCGTCGATGCGCAGCGCCAGGTGCTGCGCGTGGATACCGACGAAGGCGGCATGCGCATGCTCGAAGACGCCGGGCTCAGCGTGAGCATCGACGAAGTCGCATCGGCAAAGTTGAATGCGTTTTACGCCCATTTCGAGCAGGCGAAGGCGGCCGGCCTGGCTCCGGACAGCATTCCGGGTTTCCAGTGCTTCCGCACGGTCGAAGAAACCTACTCGACGATGGACTCGCTGGTCGCGAACCATCCCGGCATCGTCACGATCGACGACCTCGGCCCGACCTGGAAGAAGACACAGAACGCCGCACAAGGCTATGAAATGCGCGCTCTGCGCATCACCAATCTGGCGACGGCCGCGAGCGATCCCGATCGCCCCAAGTTGGTCGTGTTCACCTCGATCCACGCACGCGAATACGCGCCCGCCGAACTCAACACGCGTTTCGCCGAGTGGCTGGTCAACAACTACGGCACCGATGCGGAAGCGACATGGCTGGTCGACCACAACGATTTCCGTTTGGTGCTGCAGGCCAATCCGGATGGGCGAAAGCAAGCCGAAACCGGCATTTCCTGGCGCAAGAATACCGACAGCGTCAATGGCATGTGCTCGGGAACGCCGAACGGCAGCGCCCAGCCCGGCATCGACCTCAACCGCAATTTTCCGTTCCACTGGGACATCGTGCCGAACAACGGCGGCTCCAGCGGCACCAAATGCAATCTCACGTATCGCGGGCCGGCCAAACAGTCGGAACCGGAAACCGACAACCTGGTGAAATACGTCGCCGGCATCTGCAACGCTGCAGGCGAATGCAACGGTGGTGTGTTTGCGGATCGCCGCATCGGGCCCATGAACCCGGCAAGTTCCGCTGGCGACGGCGGAGCCGCCGCGCCGGACGACACCACCGGGTTTTTCATCGACATCCACAGCAATGCAGCGCTGGTGCTGTGGCCTTGGGGCGACACCGCAAGTGCCGCGCCCAATCAGGCGGCGATGCGTACCCTGGGTCGGCGCCTCGCGTACTTCAATGGTTACACGCCGGAGCAGTCGGACACGCTCTACCCGACTGACGGCGCCACCGACGACAACATGTACGGACTGCTCGGCGTGCCTGGCTTCACGATCGAAACCGATGGCAACGGTTTTTTCGAGGATTGCGCAACATTCGAAAGCATCACCGCGCCGGAGAATATCGCTGCGCTACGCTATGCCTCGCGCATGTTGCATGCGCCGTACAAACTGCCTGGGGGCCCTGACGTTTATGCGCTGGCTGCGACCGCGCCGACGCAAGGCACGTCCGGCCTCTACGTGACCGTGACCGCGACCATCGACGACCTTCGATACAACCAGTCGAACGGCACCCAGAGCACCTACCCGATCAAGTCTGCAAGCGCGTATCTCGACACTTTGCCATGGGACATCAACGCGGCGGCGATCGCGCTCGCGGCCAACGACGGCGCCTTCGACGGCAAGACAGAAGTCGTGCACGGCGACATCAGTCTCGCTGGACTCACGCCGGGCCGACATATCCTCTACGTGCAGGGCGTGAACACCTTCGGCGGAGGCAACGGAACGCCAGGCACGCCGGACGCGCTCTTCATTGATGTGCCCTCCACGCCGGGCAATGTCACCGTAAGCACTCTCGTGTCGGGCGGCGGCTCGATCGATCCCGCACAGCAGCAAAGCGTGGTTGCCGGCACTTCCTTGATTTTCACGGTGACGCCGGATACGGGCCATCACACAACAACGGTCTCCGGCTGCTCCGGCACGTTCGTGACACCGACCTATACGACCTCGCCGTTGTCGGTCGATTGCACTGTCCAAGCGACGTTCGATCCCGACCAGCACACCATCGGTGGCACGCTGGACGGCCTTGCCGGCAGCGGGCTCACGTTGAGCCTCAATGGCGGCTCCGATTTGACGCTGCCATCGTCTGCTGCGACGTTCACCTTTTCAGGCACCCTGGCCTATGGAGACGCGTACGCGGTCACCGTCGCAGCGCAACCGGTGAATCCTCCGCAGGTCTGCGCGATCACGAATGGCAGCAGCACCGTCCTCAGCGACGTCACCAACATTGTCGTTACCTGCGCCGCGGATCTGTCCGACCGGATCTTTGCGGACGGGTTCGACGAATGATTGATGGCACCTGCACGGCCTGCGCCGTGCGGGTGCGCCATCGTGGATCGGGACCGGCTGGCCTCTAGAGGAAGGCGCCAGCGGCGACCAGTTCGCAGATCGTCCTCACTTCCCCATCCATCGCCCGATCGCGCGACATGAATGCGATACGCTCGCGAATTTTCGCATGCGCGCGCGCAACAGCCGCACCGGCATGGAAATCGCCAGCCTCGGCGAGCGACTTCGCAAGCGCCTGCACTTCGGATTCAAACTGCGCGCGTGACGGGTGGCTCGCATCCGGCGCGTTGGTGATTTTCGACGCGAGCGCGCGCCAGTCGCCGCGCTGGGCCAGGCGACGAGCGGCGTTGAGCATGTTCTGACGGTAGTCGAGTGCCTGTGCGGCGGTGTAGAGCTCCATCGCGAGTACATAACCGAGGTCCTCGGTCATCTCCAGCACATGGCGTGCTTCGTTCGCTCCCATCGAAACGTGGTCCTCGGCATTCGCGCTGGTCGGGATCGAATACACCGACGCCGGGTGCGCGCGCGTGGCGAGGTCGTTGACGAGCGCTGCAGCGGTGTACTGCACGATCATGAAGCCTGAGTCCGTCGCATCCTCATTGCCGATCAGGAATGCAGGCAGGCCATCGTTGTTGGCCGGATCGACGAGCTTGTTGAGGCGGCGCTCCGAAATCGATGCGAGCACCGGGATCGCAGCCTTCACATAACTCATCGCCAGTGCGAGCGGCATGCCGTGGAAATGGCCGGCCGAAATGACCTGGTCCTCGATGACCTGGGCATCCACCGCGTCCGGAAAGATGAGCGGGTTGTCCGTCACCGCATTCAACTCGATGTCGAACACGCGACAAGCCTGATCGTAGGCATCGCGCACCGCCCCGTGCACCTGCGGCATGCAGCGCAGGCAATAGGCATCCTGCGGCTGGTGCTTCTTGCCGCCCTTGAACGGCAGGAAACGTGCATAGAACGTTTCGCGCCCATGGCGCTGGCTCGGCGGCACATAGTCCCAGGCGATGTCGAAGTGCTGCTTCTGGTCCTCCGGATCACTCCACGAATCCGCCAGCCACGTGCGGAAACGCGGCACCAGGTGATACGGAATGTCGGCGAGTGTCGATCCTTGCAGGTGCTCACGCACCGTGCGCGCAGTCGCGACCTGGCCCGGGTGCGGACGCAGCGCGTGCACTTCCTCGCGCAACGCACCGCCGCGGCCGGCGAATGCGTCGAGCGTCATCGCCGCAGCAAGATCCGCTGTCTCCAGCAGTGACTTGAGACGATCGAGTGCAAGCACACCACACGCAAGCATCTGTGCCGTGCCGTTGTTCAATGCAAGGCCTTCCTTGAACGACAGGCGCAGCGGCGCGAGACCGGCTTGCCTGAGCGCTTCCGCGCCTGACATGCGCTGGCCGCCGAAGAACGCTTCACCGCCACCCAGCAGGACGATGGCCAGATGCGACAGAGGCGCAAGATCGCCGCTCGCGCCGACCGAGCCCTTTTCCGGGATCAGCGGCACCACATCGCGATTGAGCAACTCCGTCAATGCACGCAGCGTCGACACGCGAATGCCGGAATGTCCACGCATCAGCGTATTGATGCGGATGGCAAGCATCGCACGCACGACGTTCGCGTCGAACGGCTTGCCGACGCAGACCGCATGCGTGATCACGAGGTTGTGCTGCAGCTCGTCGAGCAAGGTGCCTTCACGTTGCTCCGGATTGCCGCCCGGCAGTTCATCGCGCGCGCGGTGTGCACCGAGCAACTTGTCTGCATTGCTGCCGAAGCCGGTGGTGACGCCGTAGATCGGCTCGCCGCAACTGACTTTGTCGGCAAGGAAGTCCGCGGCATGCTGCACGTGGGTGAGCTGTGCTTCATCGAGTTCGACGCGAGCGCCATTGCGCGCGACCGCGACCAGTTGCTCGCGGGTCAGGCTGTTGCCGTCGAAGCGAATCGTCTGCATGCGTTCAATACCAGTGTAGGAGCGGCTTCAGCCGCGATGCTTGTTTGTGGGGGTCGCGCAAAACGCGATGCTTGTTTGTGGGAGCGGCTTCAGCCGCGATGCTTTGGTTTGCGCGGGCGAAGCATCGCGGCTGAAGCCGCTCCCACAGCACATTCCTAGGATGCCGCGACGCCCATCACGGCGGCTTGTTCGATCTCGACTCGCAGCGTCTCGGCGAGCTCGGCGCGCGCCACTTCAAATTGATCCTGCTTGCGCAAATCCTTGACCGTCACCACGCCCTTCGCGATTTCGTCCGAACCGAGCACGAGCACGAAACGGATACCTGCGCGATCGGCGTACTTGAACTGTTTGGCCAGCTTGCCGGGTTCGATCACCGCTTCGGTGTTGATGCCGGCGGCGCGCAGTTGGGTCGCAAGTTCTAGATAGCGCGGCAATTCGTTTTCGTCCATCTGCGCGACGAGCGCCTGCACCGTGCTGCGGCCGCCCTTGAGCAGGCCGGCTTCTCTCAGTTGCCAGTACAGTCGCGTTGCGCCGATCGAGATGCCGACACCGGGCAATTTCGATTTCGTGTAGTGGCTGGCAAGATTTTCGTAGCGGCCACCGGAGCAGATTGAGCCGATCTGCGGGTGATCGTTCAAGGTCGTTTCGTAGACCGTGCCGGTGTAGTAGTCGAGGCCGCGCGCAATCGACAGGTTCAGTGCGAAATGCGATTCGGGCACACCGAATGCCTTCAGCAAACTCAGCACGTCCTTGAGCTCGGCCCTGCCCTGTTCGAGCGCTTCGCTGCCGGCGCCGAGCGCATCGAGCTTGGCCAGTGCATCGGCGAGCGATGTTGAACGATACGCGACGAAATCAAGTAACTTTCCTGCAGCACCGGCCGACAGATTGAAGCCTTCGCCCGTCAATGTCGCACGCACGGCATCGACCCCACGCTTGTCGAGCTTGTCGACTTCGCGCATCACCGCGCCTTGCTGTTCGGCGTCGTCGAGGCCAAGGCCTTCGAGCCAGCCGCGCATCAGCTTGCGATTGTTGATCTGGATCGTGAATGCGCCGATATCAAGGTCGCGGAATACGTTGTAGATGACCGCAGGCAGTTCGGCGTCGTAGCGCACCGACAGACTGTCCTTGCCGACCACGTCGATGTCGCACTGGTAGAACTCGCGGAAACGCCCTCGCTGCGCGCGCTCGCCGCGATACACGCGCTGGATCTGGTAGCGACGGAACGGGAATACCAGATCGTGTTCGTGTTCTGCCACGTAACGCGCGAGCGGCACGGTCAGGTCGAAGCGCAGCGCAAGCTCGGGCACTTCGCCGGCAGTGGCCGCCTGCAGGGCACCCGTCGATTGCACGAAGTAAACCTGGCGCTCGGTCTCACCGCCTTCCTTGGTCAGCAGCACATTCGAAAATTCCATCACCGGCGTTTCGATGGGCAGGAAGCCGAAGCGTTCGAAGTTGCGCCGGATGGCATCGAGCATCGATTGGAACGCGACCTGGTCGAGCGGCAACAGCTCGAGCACGCCGGGCATGGTGCGGGCTTGGGTGACAGCCATGGATTTCCTTCGGATCGGCGCCGTCACGGACACGCTGCGACGCATGGAAGAGTGGTCGCGTAGATTAACAGATGGGCCATCCGTCCCAACCCGGCGCCGTTTGCCGACGCGTCACACGCCTGTGCTGCGGGTCCATAGGCCGGCGTGAATCGCACCCCTCAGCAACCCGACGCATGGAATCAGTTGCGCCGCTGCCGGGGCACCGCTAGAATTCGCGGCCCGCCAAGGCGGTCCCGGTCGGGGTGTAGCTCAGCCTGGTAGAGCGCTACCTTCGGGAGGTAGAAGTCGCAAGTTCGAATCCTGTCACCCCGACCAATAGAATCAAC
>JBDSXV010000240.1:0-14246 GCA_039926025.1 Dokdonella sp. | reverse complement strand
CAGGGCAACAGGACATGCTTGGATGCCACGCCGGGGGGTGGATTCAGCACGATCATCTGCGCGTAGTTCGCCGAGTCGAAAACATCGAAGGTGTTCTGCATGAGCGTCACCGCCGGATGGGTCTCGCCCACCGCATCCTTGAGCAGATCGGCGAGCGTGTCCGCCTGGTTGTTGGGACTGGTCCGGCTCAGCACTCCTTTCATCACGTAACTGCCCCCCGCGCCGGAGAAAATCGCGGCGTGCGCGAGATCCGTTACTGCGATGGCCGGTATGCCTGTGTTCGCGCCCTGGTTATGGCCGAAAAAATACATGTGCTGCGGATCGAGCCTGACGAGGCCGGTTTGCGGAAAGGTGAATTGCGCCGATTGCGCCAGGCGCAACGCTTGTATCACGTCGACGGCGCCTTGCAGATGATTGCCGACCGCGGCGCGCGGGTTGATCACGTTGAAGACCAGGCCATCCGCCGGACGCGTGCTCGCACCGGCCCGCTCGCCGTGGCCGACGCCTTCCACCGTCAGCGATGCCATCGGTATCGCAGCCGTCGCGAGCTTGCTGGCAATGCCGCTGAGGACCGCGTCGCGGAAACCGCCACCCGTGCCATGGGCGTGCACGACCAAGGGCCAGCCGTTTGGCGTCGACAGCGATTTGGGAACCGTGAGGGCGAAGCACGCGTTGAGCATGCCGTTCTGAACCGGCGCGCCGTCCGAGCCAAAAATGATCTGGCCGCCATCGGCCGGAAACGCGTACGGCAGCGTGCCTTGCTGATAGTTGGGGATCGTCATGCGGCCATGAATCTCCCAGAAGCTGCCGCCGGAATTTCCGCAAGCGCGCGAGGGGTCTCCGGCGATCGCGCAAGGTGACGTCGTCGCGCCGTCGCAGAGCACCGGGTTCGAGATGTCCGGCGGCGGCTGCGCTTCGACGGCGGTCTTGAGCGCCAGCATTTTTGTTGGCGCGTTTTCAATGGTGATCACACTGACTGCGGCAATCTGATTCGTCGGAATGCTGTTCGCTGTGAGATAGGCGCGGAAGTTCGCGTAGCGCGTCCACGCGCGCGCAAGCGTCGCATCCGCCGGCGCGGACGCGCCAAGCAGCGCGATGAGATCGGGGTCCTGCATCGGCACGCCGCCACCCACTGCGCGGAGTTCGGTAGTCAGATACGCCGCATAGATGCCGCCCGGCCGCAGCGGGTCGAACGGGTCTGGCGATATCGCAAGGCTGTTCTGACACAGGTATTCGTGCGCAGCGGCGTCGTAGTGCAACGTGCGCGCATGATCGGCGCCAAACCCCGCTTGCCCCGGCCCGGTGATGTCCACGAAACGCACGCTCGCCGCGCTGGCGGAATTGATATCGAGTTTCCGCGAGAAGCGGAAGGTGATGCCGCTGAGCGCGGAGAATCCGTTGAAGTCAGCGGATAGCGTGTTGGCGAAGCGATCGACCATATCGACACCGAGCACCGATAGACCGGGCCGCGGGAAATCGGCGAGGTCGAGCGTGCCGTCCGCGTTGATGCGCGCATCGTTGGGGAACGGCAAGCGGAAGAAATCCGCAATCCCAGCGCCGGGTCGCGGCACCTGGAAATAGGCGCGAAATTGAGCTTCGTCCGCTGCGCAGGACACGCCGGCAAACGGCGGGAAAGCATCCGGCGTGCGCATGCACTTGCCGGTGATGCCGCACACCGCTCCGGCAATGCAGTTGCTCGTCGCGAAACATGTTTGGCCGATATCCGCGCTGCCGGCTGCGCTGCACACGCCGCCGAGCCCGTACAGATTGCACGCGAGGTCACTCGTGCAATTCGCACCCGAACTGCATCCGCTGCCAATGACGCCGATACCCGCAGGTGCACAGCGCCCCGCGACCGAACAATACAGGCCGCCGGAACAGTCGCGATTGGCCGAACACGCATTCTCGAAGCCGTCGTAAAAAACGAGGTCGCGCGTGAAACCGGGCACGCTCGCGAGGACCAGCACAAACGCGGCGATCAGTCGGCGGTAGCGCAGTGCCGGGGCGTGCAACATGTTTCCTACCTCATGCCGGAGACACGAATCGGAATTCCACCTTCGAGCGGACTATAGGTCGAGGAAAGCTGCCAGGCAATCGAGCGCGAGCGCGTTGCCCTCCCCTGCACGCTGGGATCGATGAAAGCGCACGCTCACCTGTGTTTTCTGCATGGCTAAATGGACAGTTGCATGAGGAATATGCGGCACGTTGGATCACCCCCGATTGCCCGGGCTGTCTGATCAGGCAATGCCACCGTCGGTTTGAACGCAGTCTTGATCACCGTCGAGTTTCCTCGTCAGCCTCGACGAGTTCCTTCCGCCGAGGACGATCAGCTCGCTGGGCCACCACGAGCAACTTGCTGAAATACTCGCGTGCTTCCGCGTGATCGCCGGCCATCTTGGCGGCCTCGGCGGCGCCGTAAAGCGACCAGAAGCGGTTCGGCGTTTGAACCAGTGCGGCCTTGAATTCTTTCAATGCGTCGCCCGGTCGCTTGAGGCTCAGCAACATGCCACCCAACATTTCGCGCGCCGGCACCAGCGGGCCCGGCGTGACCGAGCTCAGCCCCGACTTGTCTTCCAGATCGGCTGCTGCGCGCATGCCAGCCAGCGCGTCGGCAAAGTTGTGCTGCGCAAAGGCCAGCGTGGCCATCACGCCCCGCCGCTGGATGTCGATTTGACCCGCCCAGTACGCCTCGCCCTTTGCGTCAAGCGTCTCGTGTATCTGATTCAATGAGGCAATCGCCGCGCGCGCGCCAACGGCATCGCCGATATGGGCCGCGCCCAGACCCTGGGCAAAATATGTAACGGCATCAGCAAAGGAGAATTTGCTGGGCACCGCTTCAAGCTTTGCCGCGCACGCCCAGTCGCGGCGCTCAAGACAGTCGCGTGCCGGGATCGCGGCATGCGCGAAATAGGCCGCCGACGCAGGTGCGGCGCCATTGGCCTTGTCCGGATCGAAACGTGAAAACGTCTCCGCCGCGACATCCACCCAGTGCTTCGCAGCATGCTCCTGCGCGGTCTGCAGATAGGCGTACACCATGTAGTCACTCGCATGCAGTTCATCCGCCGGCTGGTTCGCGGCGCGGGCCGCAGCGGCCGAGGCGAGATTGGTGTCGATCGACGCCTGCCATTCACCGATCCGCGTGAAGGTGTGCGAGGGCATGTGCAAGGCGTGCGGCGTGGACGGTGCAATCTGCGCGTAGCGTCGCGCAGCCTCGTCGGCTCGCGACGCCAGCGCCGGCTCGTCATAGGCGTGGATGATGTAGTGCGCGAGGCCAGGGTGATCGGGATATTTCGCAAACAGGCGTTCGAGCATCGCGCCGGCCTTGAGCTGCTTTGCGTACGTCTTGTCAGAAGGATCCGCTGCTGCGGCGAGCGCAAGCGCATAGAAAATCGATGCCTCGTTATCTTCCGGATACGCCTTCGCAACCTGCCCCATGGCGACTTCGTAGGCTCGCGCGCGAGCTGGCTGCTTGCGGTGCTCGGTGTCTGTGTAGAGCTCGGCGACAGCCTCGATGTAGTCACGCTCCCGTTTCGTCTTCGGCGCTGCCGCACGCCCCTGATTCACCGCTTGCAGCCCCTGCGCAAGTTGCGCCGGCGACTTGAACCCGGCGAAAGGATTGCTCCAGCTGCTGAGCGCGATGCCCCAGTCAGCGATCGCGCAGCCGGGATCGACGGCGAGCGCTGATCGAAAACCATCGATCGCGGACCCGAACTGGAACGAGTGCATCAGCGCCACCGCACGATCAAAATGCACTTGCGCTTCCCTGCTGCAGGACGTCGCGAAGTGGACGCTGCCCAACCGCTCCACCGCCTCATGGTCGTGCATGGGCGGCAAGGTCTGCGTGTGGCCAGCGACCGACGTCGTCAAGACGAATCCAGCGAACCATATCGCGCACTTCATCACGCACTCCCTTCAGTTCGACGCGCGGAGAATAACCCCTTCGCGGCTCCATGCTGCCGACAAAACCAGGGTCAGAGTCGCGTGGTATTGCCGTAGCCGCGTAGGGCGGGCTTAAGCCCGCCAATCCTTCGGGGCCGGCGCCCATCATGGCGGGCGTAAGCCCGCCCTACGCCTGAACGTGTTCAACGATGATTGGCAAGATATTGGTCCGGTCAACCATCGACGTTTTGGTCCTTTTCTCCCGAATCATCCTCGGTACGATTCTTTACGCATCGATGGCGCGGCAGGTAATGAACCGGTATCCCATCCCCGCTGACTGTCTTCACAAGACGCCCCTCTCTTCTCAAGAAAGGCTTGATCATGATCACGTGCAGATTCTCCATGCGCACAGCGCTGCTCGCGACACTCTTTTGCCTGTCGAGCCATGTAGGCGCGGCGGAGGCACAACGCAACGTCGCCACGACCCTCGCCAGCGGCGCGCATGATTTCGACTTCCAGTTTGGGAATTGGCGAGTCCATCACCGCATGAAATCGCCCGCGGGCAGCACGGAGTGGATCGAGTTCGAAGGCACATCCAGCGCGCGCCCAATTCTTGGTGGAAACGGCAATGCCGAAGACAATGTTTTCATGAAGGCGAGCGGTGTCACCCGCGGCTTTGCACTGCGTACGTATGACGAAAAAAGCGCGAGTTGGGCGATCTGGTGGGTTGACGGCCGCAACCCGCAAGGCGCACTGGATCCTCCGGTCAAGGGGCAGTTCGTGAAAGGCATCGGCACTTTTTATGCCGATGGCATGTACCAGGGCAAGATGATGCGCACCCGATATATCTGGTCACGGATCACGCGGACCACCGCGCAATGGGAACAAGCCTTTTCCTACGATAGCGGAAAGACCTGGGACACCAACTGGGTGATGGAATTCACGCGAACATCGTGATCGATGGTGCTGACGCGCAATGAGATGCTGCACGTCATGGAACCGAATGCGGCTCGCGCTGCGGATGCGGCCGCCTTCGCGTTGCCCACGGGCGTACAACGGCCCCGATTCGTGGTCCCGATTCGCCGAAGGTGAAACGACACCGGCTCTGGTTGCAGCGACCCGCGGCCAGCAGCAGGTCGATGCGGTGCGCAGCCTGCTCGCGACGTGTCGGCCGACCTCGACGCCTTGTTCCGGCAGGGCAGCGTGCGCCACATCATTCAAGCGACCTTTGTCGACGATGTTCGCGTCGGCGTTGACGAATTCATTTTCGCCAACCTCTTCGAGCAACCGGCGATGGCATGTCCCTCGCTGTGACGTGCGGATATTGCATTCCAGAAGCGACGGTTCGGTCAGCTCGCAGATTGCGGTATTGCGGGCCGACGGAAGGTCTGCGTTGACAGGCGCAGGCAATCACTGCGGTTCAAGCGAATAATTCGTCCGTCACCTTCTGACCCCTACGGCACATCGCTCGCATCGACCGTCACGTCGTCGATGAACACTTCACCGTCGATTCCGTGACCTGCCGCGTCGGGGTATTCGTACGTCAAAAGAAGCGTATGCACGGTTCCGTCCGCGTAGGCGCTGATGTCGACCGAGCGGCGGACAAAGGCAGTATCGACCGGCATGGCGCTGAGGTTGGTCGTTTCAACGACGATGCCATCGATGCTCACGCTCAACTGCCCCGGGCCATCCGGCACGCTGTCGAACAGACGCCAGTAGTGCAGATAGCGCGGTCCGCCGACGGGAATCGTGATGCCTTGCGAGGCGGTCTGCGTTTCCGCGCCGCCGTGCCAGCTGCCGAACCAGATACCCCAGTTGCCAGCATGGACGGGAACCACGTTATAGAACGGGGAGCCGCCATTCGCGTTGACGTTGCTGTCGAAACCCGACCAGAATGGATTGCTGCCGGCCGTCGCGGTGGTTGCTTCAAACCCTGGATCGAGCACTGGTTGTGTCGCAGGCGCAGGTCCTTCGAAACCATCGGCGAACAGATGTTCACCGGTCGCGTGGATGCTGAAGTTCGCATCGGATACATCGAAGAACACATTGTGGCGACAGCTGACGCGCACGCGTGCCGTATCGGTATCGGCGACAGGGGGTACGACGATGGTCGCGCTGCCGGTGTTGGGCGTGCTTGCCGACAGTGCGCGTGTAAAAGTTGAACCCGCGTCGAGCGACAAGTCGATCGCGACGTCTGCGCAATTGACCGGCGCGGCATTCGTGCCTGCAACGTTCCAGGTCACGCGTTGGCTTTCACCGCGCGCCCAGAATTCGCGGGCGTTCGGTCGCGTCAGCACGAAGGGGCCTGCGCTCGCATCGACATGGATCAGGATGCCATCAGCGCTCGTGCTCGCGCCGTATTGCGGTGCGATCGGAACGCCGTGGTTGTCGCGAACGGTCAAACGGAAAGTGAGATCACGTGTGGTCTCAGGCCACGACTCGCCCAGCAGCGGCGGAAAACCGAGCACGGTCGACATCAGCGGGAAGGTGCGCTGACCCGTGGCCGCCGCGGTGAAGCTGCGGAAGATCGGACCATTGCCGATATCACCCTGTTGCGGGATGGTCGCATCACCGAGATCGTATTCTTCCCAGTTGTAGGTCAACGAGTCGTTGTCAGCATCGGCATCGGTCGCGGTGCCGCTGAGCGTGAATGGCGTGTGCCGAGGTATCGTGAATCCACTCGTCAGGCTCGCCGTATTGATGACGGGCGGTGCATCGGTACTGACTGTCTGTGCCGCGCATGCGCCGCCTTGCACGGCAAGCCAGTCGTTGATTTCGGCGAGACTCACGGCGTGGAAATACGGATCGGAATGCGGTTGCAGGTTATCGCCGTCGCAGATACCGGCATACGCCATGATCGTGGATCCGCTACCTGGCTCATAGGCGGCGTCAGCCGTGCGATTTGTAGCGCTGCATGAGCCGTTGATGCCGTTGAACGTATGCAGGCCACCGAACTGGTGGCCCATTTCATGTGCCACGAAATCGATGTAGAACGCATCGCCTTCAGGATCGTCGAGGCCGGTCGTTCCACGCGCCTTGCCTCCGTCGGCACACGTCACATAGAGGCTCGCCACGCCGCCGCCGCCGGTCGAAAAAAGATGGCCGATGTCGTAGTTGGCGTTGCCAATCAAGGCGTCCACGGTCAACTGGTTCTGTCCGAGTGGATCGACGGTACCGTTATATGGATCACTGCCCGCATTCGGAAAGATGATCAGTTGTTCATTCGGAATCAGCGTCATGTGCACGCCGAGCTCGGTCTCGTAAACCTGGTTGACGCGATTCATTGCGGTGACGATCGCAGCGAGACCTCCGGCGACCGTGCCTCCACCGATGGCGGCGACATAGGTGTGATCAGCCGCGATGGCGGTGCGGAAGACGCGCTCGATCGCACCCGTCGACGTCATCGGAGTCGGACCGCCAGGCGTCGCACGCGCGATTGTCCTGCTGTGGTCGTCATGCGCGTTGCATTGAAACGGCCTGCCGGCGGATGACAGATCGGCGCGGCGAAAGCTGAGGTATCGACCATCCAGACCGTCGGTCTGCGGGCGAACTATCCACAGGCCATCCGCATCGAACACCATCGCCTGCAAGCCGCGCGGCGAACTGTCCACGCGCGCGGTGCGACCGTTCGCATCCCTGCCGACGAGACTGACGACGTCCGGGAAGCGATCCTGTAGCGCATCGGGCATGACGAGAGAATCAGCCAGCTCAAAGGTACTTGAACCGCCTTCGGGCAGCGGCAAAGGCACCCTCACCGTCGCACGGTTGTGGCGAACGGCCGACAAGCCTGCGCGAATGCGATCGAGATCGAGCCGCAGTGCGCGGTAACTGGACACCTTGGGCGCGCTGGTCGGAAGCGTTTCCTTCGCCACATCACGCCAGACGTCCTGCGAAATCTCCGCCGCCATCGCGACCGATTGGAATGTGAGCATGGCCCAGATGGAACAGACCGAAAGCATGTGCAAGGTGCACTTCATCACCATCCGACTCCCGATTTGGCGCCGCCATGCTCGGCGGCTGCAGCCGCCATGGCCGCGCGAGCATGCGCTCTCACGCTGCATCGGTTCAAGCGGCGGCGCAAAGGCTTGACGGTGCGTTGGCGTATCGGCAGGGGTATTGGGGCCAGGTGTAATTTCCAAGCACCGTCGGGCATCACCTCGGGCGACTAGATACACCTGACCCCGATTCTCAAGAACTTCATTTTGACGCGTCGCCATCCTTTTTTTCGAGCTGCGCCAGACGCGCCTCCGTCTCGGCAATCGCCGTTTTTTCATAGGGATCGTCGCGATCCACGAGGGACATGTATTTCCTCAGTGCGTCATGGCATTCCGCATCGCTCTTGCCGGTCGACTTGTACAGCCATCCGCGCGCATAGGTCGGATAGTTTTCATTCAAGCTGGCAATGTAGGGCTGGGCCTTCGCCACATCGTGCAGATTGCCCAGGTAGAGGTGACTCAAGGCAGACAAAGCGTCGCGGTTGCGGGGACTACGCGCGAGCATGGCTTCGTAGGCACCGACGGCGTCCGGGATACGGTTGGCGCTCCAAAACGCACTGCCAAGCATGTATAGCGCATCGACACTGCCCACTTTTTTGACATCAACCTGACTGAGCATCTCCTGCGCAAGTTCCGCTTTCCCGGCACGAAAAAGTACCGAAATGCGGCTGATATCGCTCGTGGGAGATCCATTGAAACGATACGCTTGCGAGTAGTACAAAAGTGCTTTTTCGGGCAACTTCGCCGCCGCAGCATCGTCTGCTGCGGTCAAGAAATCACCAGCGCTCGGGGCGATTCGCAGTGCGTTCTCGAACGCTTCCACAGCTTCGGTATAGCGACGTGAGTTGCTGAGCGCGATCGCCGTGTAACTTTCCGGCTTCTCGAGCACCAGTTGCAGATATGGATTCTCGCCTACCTGCTTGCCAGCCGAATCGGCGATCTCGCGCATTTTATCAGTGGATCCGCCCCAGCGTGGCTCGCTGGCGTTCATCCAGTCCAGATAGATTCGATCGTCGGCAGGATCGACAGCAAGTGCCGCCTCGACCAACTCATGGATGGACGCATGGCTGCTGCCCAGTCTCGCGGCGTCGATCAACCCGTGATACGCGGGGATCAGCTTGTGATCGATTTGCAAGGCCGCAACCAGGTTAGCGGTTGCAGCCTCGATCAACGCCTGCATGCTCAGCAAGTTGGCGCGCGCGGAGTCCTGGTAGAACGCTCCGCCTCGAACATCCTGTGCGTGTGCGAGTGTGTATAACCCTTGCGCCGTCAATGCGAAGGCGCTTCGCGGCGCTGCGGCTAGCCAGCGCTGCGCAACCTTGCCCGCTTCGGGCGTCCCTTTTTCGAACGTCACGCGATAGGCTCGCACCAGCATTCCGCGCCCGATGGGTGCGGAGAAACTCGCGTCAAAATATCCCTTGAACGCCTCGTCGAGGCTGTCCGCGTGTCCTTCGTCCAGCGCCTTCGACATATCGTCCAGGCTCATGATTCGATACGCAAGCGGCGCGCATATTGCCTTGACGACTTTCGCATCCCAATGCAAGCCCGGCGGATCGGGATACGACAGGCAGCGCTGCGCGGGATCCTCGATCTTGTCCGCCGCACGAATGGCAGACCATTGCTGCGCGAAACCGTCGCTCAAAAGTGCCTTTGAATGATCAATCGGAGCGGAGGACGCATTCCAATACGAGTAGGCAGCCGCAGCAAGAATGCTCAGACCCAGAAGTATCAGCAACACACTGGTACGCATAGTCATGGAAACCGTTCCTCTTAATCCATTGGCAACTTCAACACCGATCCACCTGCTCGCGCTCAGGAAAACCTGAGGCGGCGTGTCCTACAACAGCACGATCACACCATCGGCAACTTCAACCCCTGCTCCCTGGCACACGCCTTCGCAATCTCATACCCCGCATCCGCATGCCGCATCACGCCGGTCGCCGGATCGTTCCACAACACGCGCGCCAGTCGCTTGTCGGCATCGGCAGAACCATCGGCAACGATCACGACGCCCGAGTGCTGCGAGTAGCCCATGCCTACCCCGCCACCATGGTGCAGCGAAACCCAGGTCGCGCCACCTGCAACATTCAACATCGCGTTGAGCAGGGGCCAGTCGCTGACGGCATCGCTGCCGTCCTGCATCGCTTCGGTTTCGCGGTTGGGTGAGGCGACGGAGCCGGAGTCGAGGTGGTCGCGGCCGATCACGATCGGTGCTTTCAGTTCACCGTTGCGCACCATTTCGTTGAACGCGAGTGCGAGGCGGTGGCGCTGGCCGAGGCCGACCCAGCAGATGCGTGCGGGCAGGCCCTGAAACGAAATGCGCTCGCGCGCCATGTCGAGCCAGTTGCGCAGGTGTTTGTCGTCGGGGATCAGTTCCTTCACTTTCGCGTCGGTCTTGTAGATGTCTTCCGGATCGCCACTGAGCGCAACCCAGCGGAACGGCCCGATGCCGCGGCAGAACAGCGGGCGCACATAGGCGGGCACGAATCCGGGGAAGTCGAACGCGTTGGTGCAGCCTTCGTCCTTCGCCATCTGGCGGATGTTGTTGCCGTAGTCGAAAGTCGGTATGCCCTGCGCATGGAACGCGAGCATCGCTTCGACATGCACGCGCATGGATTTCTTCGCCGCATCGCGCGTGCCGTCCGGGTCGCTCTTGCGACGCTCGAACCATTGCGCGACGGTCCAGCCGATCGGCAGGTATCCGTTGACGGGATCGTGCGCGCTGGTCTGGTCAGTGACCGCATCGGGTTTGACGCCGCGCTTCACCAGTTCCGGAAGAATGTCGGCGGCGTTGCCGAGCAATGCGATCGACTTTGCGTCACCCGCCTTCGTGTATTTCGCAATGCGTGCGAGTGCGTCGTCGAGATCGTTCGCCTGCTCGTCGACATAGCGCGTGCGGATGCGCATGTCGATGCGATCCTGCTGGCATTCAATGTTGAGGCTGCACGCGCCGGCGAGGCTCGCGGCGAGCGGTTGCGCACCACCCATGCCGCCGAGGCCGGCGGTGAGGATCCACTTTCCCTTGAGCGAACCGCCGTAGTGCTGGCGGCCCATCTCGACGAAGGTTTCGTAGGTGCCCTGCACGATGCCTTGCGAGCCGATGTAGATCCACGAACCGGCCGTCATCTGGCCGTACATCATCAGGCCCTTCTTATCGAGTTCGTTGAAGTGTTCCCAGGTGGCCCAGTGCGGCACGAGGTTGGAATTGGCGAGCAGCACGCGTGGCGCGTCCTTGTGCGAGGGGAACACGCCAACCGGCTTGCCCGACTGGATCAGCAAGGTCTCGTCGTCGTTCAACTCGCGCAACGAACGCAGGATGGCATCGAAGCATTCCCAGTTGCGCGCGGCGCGACCGATGCCGCCGTACACGACCAGCTCGGCCGGATTCTCGGCGACCTCGGGATCAAGGTTGTTCTGCAACATGCGGAATGCGGCTTCGCTGAGCCAGCTCTTGCATGAAAGCTCGCTGCCCCGCGGGGAGCGGACGATGCGGGCGGTGTCTTTGCGGGTGAAGGCGTTCATCGCATGTCTCCAGAAGGCAGGCGGCGATTATAGGAGCCTGCGGGGTCCGCCCGAAGCCGCTGCGGCGGTCGATCGACGCCGTCATGTCACTTTCCGCGATGAATTGCGTATTGTCTTCATGACAAGGGCGCGTCCGCTGCCCTCGACCAGGGGTTCTGCATGAAACAGTTGTGGCTTTCCGCAGCATTGGCTGCTGCGCTGGCAAGTCTGGCCTCCCCTGCCCTCGCCGGCGCCTTCACGTATCACGGCAACCTGCAGGACGCGGGCAAAGCCGCCGAAGGCAGCTACGACATCGAGTTGACACTGTACTCGGCACCCACCGGCGGCCGAGTAATCGGCGGACCGATGACGCTGTACGCCGTGCCGGTGCACGAAGGCAGTTTCAGCACCAATGCCGAATTCGGCCCGTCGATCGATGCATCGGCACAGTCCTATGTGGCCGTAAAGGTGCGCAAGGCGGGCGCCGGTGATTTCATCGCGTTGAGCGATCGAGCGCCCGCTGCGCCCGATGTCGGCGGTGGTTGTCCGGGCTCGTGGTCGCTCGATGGCAACAGCGGCAATCCGGCCGGCAGCTATATCGGCACTGCGGATGCGCAGGACTTGTCTATCAAGGCAGGTGGTGCCACGCGCATGCAGGTTTTGGCATCAAAGAATGCGGTCGCCATGTCCAGAGCGTCGCTCATCGCACTCAGCGGCGACGGTTCGACGGCGGTCAGCTTTGCCGATGCGGCGTTAGGTGCCAATTCGTTCGCTGGCGGCTATTCGGCCGGCACCGCATTTGATGGTTCGTTCGTGTGGGGCGACCACCCGGCCTCGTCTCACGTGGCCAGGGACACCGCCGCGAACCAATTCATCGTCCAGGCAGGCGGTGGCGTTGCGATCAACGGCGCGCCCAAGTTGTCGAGTACCGAATTGTCGATCTATCCAAGCATGAGCAACGGCAACGACGTCTCGGAAATTTTCATGGGCCAGAAAACCCATACCGGCGGCATCCTGTTCACCACGAGCAGTACGCAGGGCGCGACCACGAATGACGCGCACCTGAGCATCGACGAGTTCAACGGTTCCGCGCAGAACAATCTCATGACGATGACCCCAGGAGGGATCGGCTTTTTCGGAGACGCGTCATACGCGTCAGCGCTGGCCATGCACCCGAGCGGCATCCCGGACCAGGTCAACTTCGAGATGGACAACGGAACCATTGCGAGCTGGGATTTCCAGGTCGATTCGAATGGCAATTTCCATATCTACACGCTGACGCCCACGCATCAGGAAAACAGCATTTTCGACCTCGGCTCGACGGGCGATTTGCAAGTGTATGGCAGTGCCTCGAAGCCTGGCGGTGGCTCGTGGTCGGTATTTTCCGACCGTCGCGTCAAGCAGGACATCGCGCCGATTGAAGGCGCCGTCGACACCTTGCTGAAACTCAACCCGGTGAGTTTTCGCTATACCGCGGCCTATCGTACAGCGACCGCCAATGTGCCGGATCAGACTTATCTGGGCTTCATCGCGCAGGACTATGCGGAGGTGTTTCCGGAAGCGGTCAGTCGCACGAACGTGCGCGTGCCGGGCGCTAAGGACGACGAGCCGCGCGTACTGACGCTCGATCCGAATCCAGCGTTGATCACCACCGTCGCCGCCGTGCAGGAATTGGCGCTGCAATCGCGCGACCGCGACACCGAGGTCGTCGCGCTGCGCGCAGAGAATGCGAACCTGCGGTCCGATCTCGATGCGCTGACCCAGCGGCTGGATGCAATCGACAGCACAAAGGCGCGGTGACATGGACGCGCCCTACTATTCGAACTTTTCCCGACCGCGCGCGCGTGGGACGGTCGCTGCGATATTGATTGCGTGTCTGGCGATGCCAATGGCGCACGCTGCGCCGGCATCGCTGAAGC
The DNA here is from genome assembly GCA_039926025.1 of Dokdonella sp. Taxonomy (GTDB): domain Bacteria; phylum Pseudomonadota; class Gammaproteobacteria; order Xanthomonadales; family Rhodanobacteraceae; genus Dokdonella_A. Next base: position 952 of record JBDSXV010000240.1, on the reverse strand, counting down.
TGAGCGGATCGGCCGTGCTCAAAACCGATCAGCCGCAACAACACAGCGATGCGTTTGCGCTCAAGGCTTACCTGACTCCGCGAACGGCGGCGTCCGCATCGGCGCCCGTGCAGGAAGGCGGCGCATTCGCGATGATCGGCAAACTGGCGGCCGTGCCGTTGATCTGCTACAGCGACACGATCTTCCGCGACGACTTCGATGGTGATGGCTTCTGACGTAGTCGAGGAAAGTTCCAGTGCGCGGCGTCCTGCATGGATTCTGCGCCGCGCGTCGTTTCACGATCGCCGATCCGATTGCCGCAGGACAAACCGGTGACTACAACCAGAGACATGCGATTGCCTACGAACGCGACAGCGACAGCATGCTCATCTTCGGTCGCACGTTCTTCGAGGACGACTCGACTGGTGACGACTACGTCAGCCTGGTGCGCTCGCGCTTTGATCTGATCTTTGCGGATGGGGTTGATCGTTGATGCTCGTTGAAGAGCATCGCGGCTGAAGCCGCTCCCACAGGTCAAGCCGGGACGCCACGGCTTTCAATCCCGAGCCGGATGGATCAGCTCACGGAACAACTGTGGGGTCGTCTCTGTGGGAGCGGCTTTAGCCGCGATGCTGTTCAACCCTTGGGAGAGTGCAACGGTTTCGCGCTGATGGTGCTTGAAGAGCATCGCGGCTGAAGCCGCTCCTACAGGGCAAGCCGGGACGCCACGGCTTTCAATCCCGAGCCGGATCGATCAGCTCACGGAACGACTATGGGGTCGATTCTGTGGGAGCGGCTTTAGCCGCGATGCCTTGCCGCCCCTTGCAAGAAAGACAAGAACATCGCGGCTGAAGCCGCTCCTACAGGGCAAGCCATTGTGAGCTCGACCGCTGATGCTTGAGAACCGTCGTAGGAGCGGCTTCAGCCGCGATGCCTTGCGCCGCCCCTTGCAAGAAGGACAAGAGAATCGCGG
>JBDSXV010000239.1:0-12933 GCA_039926025.1 Dokdonella sp. | reverse complement strand
CGCGCGTCGTCACTCGATCCGAATCGAGGACATCATCGAGTCGCGTTCGACGGACGTGAACTCGCAATCGAGAAACTGTAAACGGAGGATGTATGAATCTGAAAATCGGCCTGCTGGCTTTGACCTTACTGCCGCTTGCGGCCCCCGCACTCGCGGACAATCACGTTGTCCTGGTGGGTACCAGCGACGGCACCAACACCGCGCTCGCGTATTTTCCGCCGACGACGAACGTGCTCGTCGGCGACACCGTGACATTCACCCAGGTGCACGGTTTCCACAACGCGGCGTCGGACCCGGGCGCACCGTTCGCCTTCAGGTGCCCTAACGGAACCTGTGGTGCCGACGGTGGTGGTGCCGGCGGCACCTGGACCTTCGACGTCGTGATTCCGCCAGCGGCCGCGCATCAGACGATCAACTTCCACTGCGACGTGCATGGCGCAGGCGTGATGTCCGGCAGCCTGAGCGTGACCAACCCGGTCGACCTGCAGTCGTTCTCGATCGACTGACGCAACTCATGTGTTCACACGCCACGCGATGACTCGCATTCGCGCGGCGTGTGAACGCGCTTCAAGCGGACGGTGAGCGCAGCCATGGCGCCATGAACACGCCGACGATCAGCCACGCCAGCGCGGCATTGACGACGAGATGACCTTGCTTGGCGGTGTCGGCAAGGCCGTCGCCGAGCACGGTGATCGTGAGCGTCGCGCCCATCAAGGCGACGCTCAGCGCTGCGTAGTCGAGCCCGCGACTGCCGCGATACACACCGGGCCGCCACAGAAACAGGAACAAGGCGAACAAGGGGAGCGCGAGGATGGCCAATTGCAGAGCCGGACAAGCGTGCAGCAACGGGCCTATGCCGGGCATCGACGCCGGGATCGTTGCAACGCTGGCGCCTTCGATTTCACCGAGATTTTTCGCGATCCACGGATCAAGTCCGAGCACGCCATGTCCAGCCAGGCGCAACGCCATGCCTGGATGGAGCAGCAAGGCCGTCAACTCCTTGCCGCGCGTGAAGCCTTCGAGGCCGCTGCACACGCGCTCGGGCAGATCCGGCAACTCCCACGCATGCAGCCCGCTGTAGACCGCACAGGCCGGATCGATGCCCAGTTCGGTCAGCAGCGCCGCGCGGTCATCGGCAAAAGGCAGCAACGCGGTAAACACGACATCGGCGCGATTGTATTGATGGATGGAATCCATCATGCCGTTGTCGCGCCCGAGCTGCACCGCTTGCAGCGTCAGCCCGGCGAGTGCTCCGAACGCGAGCGCGCCGCCGCGCCATCCGAAGCGTGCATGGCGCAAGCGCTCCAGCAGCATCACCACGAGCGCGAGGCACAGCGGCAGCAGCAGGTGCTGGATCTTCGCCAGCGCTAGCGCGAATGCGACCAGTGCAAGGGCGCAAAAACGTCGTCTGCTTGCCACCTCATCGCGCCATAGCAGGCTCAGCGCGATCAGCGCATACGCGCCGAGCAATGCGCTCCATTCCGCGTAGAACGTATCAAGATACAGCGCATTGCCGGGATCGGCGAACAGCAGCGGCACCAGGGCGGCGTTGGCGAGTGCGGCACGTGCATCGCCGCGACGCAACCAGGCGAGCGAAAACCCGATCGACAGCGCCAACAGGGCGAGCCATCGCTGCGCGCCTACCCAGCGTACATCGTGCGCGCCACCACCAGTGTTCGATTCACCCAGTTTCCACGCAAGCGCCGTGCCGCCGGTGAACAACAGCTCGCTGGACCAGTAACACATCGGATTCGGATTCGCGATGAAGCGGTACTTCGCGAACGGCGCGTACGGGCTGTTCTCTTCGGGCGGAATCGCCGGCGGGCGATCCGGGTAGAAATGAAAGCAGTTCGTGTAACGCACCTGGTCGTAGCTGTTCGCGTACGCATACAGCGGGTCGTGCGCCCACAGCGCGAACGCGCGCAGACTGCCGGCGAGCCACAACAGCGCGAGCAGCATCAACACGGCGCGCGGATACACGCGCAGCGCAGCGGCGCGACTCATGCGGACATCTCCGCTGACAGATGTTTGCGCATGCATGGGCAGCCAGGATTCAACATTTCACAGTCGTGCGGCGTGGGGGCGGCGAGTGTAGGGGGCGCAGGTTTCAGCCTCAATCATGGACGGACGATTTCGGATATATCCGGCGTTCAGACATCCGCAACGAGTGCGATAGCGTCCTCGGAATGAGGCTGCTGGCGGGCTCGCAGCCTTTTTGGCATCCGGCGGCAACGCCGGAGTGCCGACTGCTTCACACTTCGTCCGCGATCTGCGCACGGGTGTTGCCGCCAAGGGGGTCCGAGCGCCACCCCCGGGCGCCGGTGCTAGGATTCGTCCAGTCACGGGGCATCCGCCTCAAGGGGTAAGGTCATGAGAACGCGTTTGGGCCATTACGATATCGTTGCCGAGCTTGGCCGCGGCGGCATGGGCGTGGTCTACAAAGGCTACGAGGGTTCGCTCAATCGTTACGTCGCGATCAAGGTGCTGGCAGATTCGCTTGCCCACGACGAAGGGATCAAGGAGCGTTTCCTGCGCGAAGCGCGCAGCATGGCCGCGCTCAACGATCCGCACATCATCCAGATCTACTTCATCGGCGAAGACGAGGGCCAGACCTACTTCGTGATGGAGTTCGTCGAAGGCGAGTCGCTTGGATCGATGCTCAAGCGCGACCACAAGCTCACCGTGGAGCAGTCGGCGAAGGTGATCCAGCAGACCGCGATGGGCCTGTCGACGGCGCACGACCGCGGCGTCGTGCATCGCGACATCAAGCCCGGCAACCTCATGATCTCGAGCCGCGGCTCGGTCAAGATAGCCGACTTCGGCATCGCGCTGTCGAATCAGGACCTGTCCAAGAAGCTCACCACGACCGGCGAATTCGTCGGCACACCGGGTTACCTGTCACCCGAGGTCTGCCTCGGCAAGCCGGTCGATCAGCGTTCGGACATCTTCTCGCTCGGCATCGTGTTGTTCGAGATGCTCACGGGCAAGATGCCGTTCAACGACGAGTCGCCGCTCGGCCTCATGCTCGAAGTGGTGAAGGCCGACATTCCGGACGTGCGCCAGTTGAATGCGAACGTCGATGCGCAGATAGCGCAGGTACTCAAGAAAATGATCGCGAAGGAGCCGGCCGATCGCTACCAGAATTGCCATGAGCTCGTCGCCGACATCAACCAGCATCCGCTGGTCGCCAAGGGCGGCCCGATCACAGCACAGACGAAACTGTCGCCGGCTGCGTCGACCGTGATCGGCCAGAAGACACCGATATCGGGCCAGGCTTCACTCCCGCGCACGCCACCGTCGCCAACACCGATACACCGCGATGCAGCAGTAGCGAATACGCGCATCACGGCGTCCAACCAGCCGCTGCCGCCGCCGACTCCGGGCGCGGCTCCGTCGCATCAGTCCGTGCTCGATCGCCGTTCTTCCGGGGCGCCGGCACGCAGCTCGGCGTTGCCCTGGGCGATTGCGGCGATCCTGTTGCTCGGTATCGGCGGCGGCGCTTACGCGTATCGCGGCAATATCCCGGCCCTGGCAGGCTTGTTCGGCACGCCTAGTGCGGTTGTGACCAATGCGACGGTGCCCGCTGCGACGGCGCCCTCAAGCACGACGCCATCAGCAGCGGCGAGCATTGCCGCTTCCATGGCGGCGAGCACGACGGCCACGTCAACGACCAGCACGCCATCGATGCCGGCTCCGCCGGCAGCGCCTGCAAACGGTTCGTCCGTGCCCGTCGCGGTTGCGGATGCTACGGCTCCGACGGCGACCGACGCGTCCGATGCACCCGCCGCGCGCGCTTCGCAGGCTGGCATGCAAGCACTGCACGACCTGCCTGCCGCGCAAGCGGCAGAACACGAAGCTGAAACGGCGCCGGATGCGCGCATTGCCAAGGTCACGCCAGTCGAGCGTCCGGCCGCGCCGCCAAAGCCGCATGTGCCGACGATCGCGGTGATCGCTTCCGGCGATGACGTGATTTCGGCGCCCGCCGAAGACGCGCTGGTCAGCCTGCTGCAGAGCCGCGGTTTCCGCGTTATCGAGGGTAGCCGCACGCATGGCGACAGCCCGAACCTGCGCGCGATGGCGGGCAAGGCCGACGCGGTCGTGTTCGTGCATGCTCGCCCGGTCGGCACGCAGCAGATGCAGTACTACGGACAGAGTTCCACTCTGTACACGGTGCAGCTCGGCGTCCGCGCGTATCGCGTCGCCGACGGCAGCGTCCTGTGGCGCAGCGGCGGCGAGCAGGTGAATTTCACCAGCCTCAACGCAGCGGAAAAGGCACGTGAGGCGATCGAACCCCTGCTCGACAACGTCGACAGTCAGCTCGCCGAATTCCGCTCGCGCGGCGGCCGCGGCTGAAGTCCGCATGATCCCGGTTCCTGACAGCCGCGCGGCGGCCAGCGAACCGGGCGACGTCACGCGCCTGCTGGTCGCAGCAGGCGCGGGTGACGAGCAGGCGTGGAGGCAACTCGTCGACCTGGTCTATCCGGAGCTGAAACGACTGGCCAGCGGCGCGCGCATGCGCTCGCGAGAGCACACGCTGGACACGACCGCGCTCGTGCACGAATGCTATCTGCGCTTGTCTCGCGCGGCCGGACTGCCGCGCGACCATGATCATCTGCTCGCCCTGGCCGTGCGCATCATGCGCCAGGTGCTGACCGACCATGCTCGTGAACGCCTCGCGCTCAAGCGCGGTGGTGGTGAAGCCCTGGTCAACTTCGATGCGGTCGATCCATGCGACCGTCGCCAGTTCGAACAACTGATCGAGATCGACGATGCGCTGCGCCGGCTTGCACTCGAGCAGCCGCGCCAGGCGCAGGTGTTCGAGTGCCGCTACTTTGGCGGTCTCAACGACGACGAGACGGCACAGGCACTCGGCATTTCCGCGCGCACAGCGCACCGGGACTGGGATGCCGGGCGCGTTTGGCTCGCGCGCGAATTCAGCGACGCCGCCGCCAGCCAGTAAACGCTGCACTCGTCAATTCGTCGCGGCTGGCCGCAACGGGCGCTTCGATTTCAACAGGACGCGTGCTGCAGCGACCTTTTTCGTGCGTGTACGGTCGGCGCCGAGAGCCTTGGCCAGAATCGCCTCCGCCTGTGCGTATTCCCCCTCGGCTTCGTCATAGCGGCGCTCCGTTTCCAGCGTCTGCGCGAAACTGGCGTGGCCCATGCCCGCCTGCCACGCCTGCGCGCCGAGGCTCGCACTGACGCCTGCGAGGACGCGCCTGTGCATGTCTTCGGCGCGCTCGATATGGCCTTGCGCGCGATACAGCCGGGCGACCACGTTAAGGACGCCGCGACCGCGCCCTGCAAGGCGCCGCCCGTACGCAACTCGTTGGGATCGATCGGCATGCTGGCTCCACCCGGTGCTCGGCGACGCGTGTAGCGCCGCGCGGATGGCAAATCCCATCGCGTTCTTCCGTGCTCATGGTACGAGGGGCGATAGCGCATCGCCACCCACAAACGGGAACCCGGTCATGCAGAAACCATCCACCGCACTTGCCATCTGTGCACTCGTGGCATCGACGATAGCCCTGAGCCACGCGGCTGAACCCGCCACCGACTTCAGCGTGGCCGTCGTCAAGGGCAGCATCGGCCTGCCGGCGGAAAGCGGCGAGACTTCGATCTCGAGTCTCGCTGTGGGCGATTTCAACTGCGATGGCAACGCGGATATCGCCGTGGGCGACGAAATCAGCACGGTGGGTGGCCGCGTCGGTGCCGGTTCGGTGACGATTGCCTTCGGCGATCCGCTGGTGCCGATCCGCGCGCTGGGCCAGCGCATCAACCAGGACAGCTCGGGGGTCAACGGCGTTGCCGAGGAAGACGACCGTTTCGGTAGTTCACTCGCCATTGCCGATTTCGACAGCGATAGCTGCGCCGACCTTGCCGTCGGCACACCGCGCGAGGCGGTAGGCAGCCCGACAATCCAGTATGCGGGCGACGTGGGCCTGTTTTTTGGCGGCGCAGGCGGGCTGGATCAGGTCAACGATCTGTCGCTGCCGCTACTCAGCGAAGCGGCGCCGAATGGCCCGTCGGCGCTCCACTTCAAGGGATCCGGCCTGACCGCCATCGAGCACTTCACCTCGGCCAGCAGCCTGCCGATGCTGGCCATCGGCGCGCCCGGCCACTCACCGTTCGGGGCCAGCCTTGCCGGGGGCGCTTCGATCCGTCGCAGCGGCACGGCAGCGGGCGGCTTGGGCACGCCGGTGGTATTCGTCGAGCGCAATCGCGTCGCCGGGCAATCCGACACGACGGACGACGCTCTCGCCGACCGCAACGGTGCCAGCGGCGACTTCAACAATGACGGTCACGCGGATCTCGCGCTTTCCGGCAATGGCGGATCGGGCAACTCGGGTTACGTGTTGATCGTCTACGGCGCCGACACGGCCGGTGGCATCAATTACGAATACATCGATCAGCATTCCCCCGGAGTGCCCGGCGGGGTGGAAAACGGCGACCTGTTCGGCAGCGCGCTGACCGCTGGCGATTTCAACGGAGATGGGTTCGACGATCTCGCCGTCAGCGCCATTGGCGAGGACATCAGTGGCGTGGTCGACGCGGGCTCGGTCACCATCCTGTTTGGCGCCGCCAGCGGCCTGCTCGCGCACGCCGGCAGCAGCATCGCGATCAACGAGGGCGACATTTCCGGCCTCGCAATGGAAACCAGCGACTACTTCGGTGAGGCGCTGGCGAATGGCGACTTCAATCGCGACGGTTTCGACGATCTGCTGGTCGGCGTCCCCAGCCATGACCTGGGCACCGCGACGTCTGCTGGCATCGTGCTGGTGGTGCCGGGCAGCGCGGCGGGGCCGGATACGGCAGCGGCACGGATTTTCAGTCTCAGCACGCCCGGCATGCCCGGATCGCCGCGAGACGTGGACCGCTTCGGCGCCCAGTTGGCCGTCGGCGATTTCAACAACGATAACGTCGACGATTTCGTGGTCGGCATTCCCGGGCGCGCGGACGACAGCGGCACGCGCAAGGGCGCCATCGCGCTCGTGTATTCGGTGAGCGACACACAGACCAGCATCACCTCGGTGAGTCCCGCAATCGCAACGACGGGCGCCAGCTATACGGTGAACGTGCGTTCGGCGCGCACACCGGTGGTCGGCCTGCCGAGCGGTCGCGGCGTGGTCGCGGTCAGCGCTTCCAACGGCGCCAGCTGCAACGCAATCATCGCCGGAAATGGCAGCGGTCAATGCAGCCTGATCGCGCCGGCGACAGCGGGCACGATCACCCTCGCCGCCAGCTACATCGCGCAGATCGGTTTCCGCGCCAGTGCAGCAGGACCGTTCGCATACACGGTCATCGCTGACGACTCGATCTTTCGCAATGGCTTCGACAACGCGAACTGAGCGCCGCAATCACGGCGTGGCAAAAGTTCGCGCCATCTTGCGTGTCATGGATTGAAGCAGGCCCGCGCGACGGGACGCACCGCCCCACTGTATCGCCCACCTTGGAGAAACATCATGTACCGCACGCGCTTCTGCAAGAACACGCTGGGGCTGGCACTGCTGCTGGCCGGCAGTGCCGCCTCCGCTCAGCAATGCATCTCGCCCCCTCCCGGCAGGATCTTTTGGCTCGCCGCCGATGGCGACCTCGACGACCGCGCGCGCTTCCACAACGGCGTGGCCGATGGCACCGTGCCGTTCGTGCCCGGCAAGGTCGGCGAAGCAGTCAACTTCGACACCGACGCCGACGCGGTCTTCACCGACGTCACGCCGGACGAACAGAAGGCGCTCGAGAACACATTCACCTGGGAGCTGTGGGCGCGCCCGACCGACACGACCCCCGACTGCGCCGAGGCGCAGGAAGGCAACTGCTCCGGCGTCGCGCAACGCTTCGCGATCTTTCCGGGGCATGGCGACTTCGCCGACGAAGCCGGCGTCGGCCTCGTCATCGGCACCAACGCGATCTGCGTGAGCGAACACGCCAGCTTCCACGTGCCGTGCCTGCTTCGCTATGACACGACGCTCACCGACTGGACCCACATTGCAGTCGTGATGGAAGACCGCACGCCGCGCCTGTATGTGAACGGCGTGCTCGTGCGCACCGGCGTGCAGAGTGCGCGAACGCATGCGTACGCATCGTGGGACACGATCGGAAGCGGTCGCGGTCTCGGCCACTTCCGTGGCGACCTCGATGAAGTATCGCTGTACGACCGCGCGCTGACCGAGACCGAGATCCAGGGCATCTTCGCCGCCGGCAGCGCCGGCAAATGCAAACCCGATTGCAGCATCGAACACCACGACGATCTGTTCGAGCATGCCGCGGTGACGGCGAACAGCGGCATCCTGTCGACCAATCCGGACGGCCTGTTCGGTGCGATCAATGTCTTGCCGGAAGTGGATTCGCTGCTGTTCCAGGACAACATGCCGGATGGCTTCACCCATTCGATCGAGTGGCGCACGGCCGCGCCGGTCACGCTGGAGCGTTTCGCGCTGTCTGCGTTTGCCGGGCAGCCGCCGAACTTCAAGCGCGCGTTCCGCGATTTCAAGCTGTTCGCGCGCGACCTCGTCGGCGGCCCGTTCGTGCCAGTGTACGCAAGCTCCGTGCGCACGCCGTATCCGGTCGACGCCGGCGAGTACCGACTGCACCGCTGCGTGAACCTGCGGCCGGTTCTGGCGCAGGACTTTCGCGCCGAGTTCGTTCAGCACGGTGAGGGCGGCTTCTTCGGGCCACGCGTGATGGAGCTCGACGGACTCGGGCCGGACCTGATCTTCGCGTACGGTTTCGAACCGGCTGCCGAATGAATCCCCTCGCTGGCCATCGACCAGGGAAGCCGTGATGAGCACACAGCGCGCAAGAGCATCGCCTGCGATCGCGTTCTTCCGCGTCAGCCCAATCGCGATGCAGCCCCCGGACGTTTTTACAGCGGTTTGCGACCCGGTCCGTAACAGGCAACCGACCTTGCGCGTCGGTGCCCCGATGTCGAACGTCGCTGCTTTCGACAATTGTCGACGTCGCCGATGGAACTGCTGACAGCACCGCCGTCGCGCTGGCGAGACCGCGATGGTGCGCCGTCGCGGCTGCTTCGATCGCGATGACCGGCCCATCCGATACGTTGCAAAGGCAGCCATCGCGTGCACGCTTCAGCGAGGACCGCGGATACCATTTCGGAGTCCATGCCGCCGGCTTCGCAACACGGGCAGCAGCCGCCTGTTGCCCGAGTCCGTCAGCCCGCTGCGATGTCGCCCAGATAGATGGTCCACAGCGCATGATCCGGCGTGCCATCCGTGCCGCCGCCGGCCGCGTGCATTGCAAGACTCAGCGGCACGAGACCGAGGTCCTTGCACCAGTCCTCACCCACCAATGCACTGAACGACGCGCTGAAGGATTCGTTCAACTGCGGCGATACATCCGCCGTTTCCTCGGCAATCAGAATCTGGCACTCAGCGGTCCTGCACTCAACCGACACCAGGCTCATGTGGTCCGCGCGTTCCGGCGGAAAGTTGGCAAGCCAGCCGGCCAGACGATCGCGCAGTACCTTCAGGCGACGCGCCGCCACCTCATCGTCCGGTGCGCGCGCATTGAAGTCGTTCAGCAGGCGCGCGTCGCTTGCATCGGCCGCATCGCTGCTGCTGGTCTGTTCCAGCTTCGCGATGCGTTCGGCGAACAGGTCGATGGCATCGTCATGGGCGCCCGCTTCTTCGACCGAGGCGACGGTTGCCAGCGCCGGCTCCGCCGTCACGCTAGATTGTGCCGCCGATGATTCCGGCGAAGATCCTGACGAACCGTCCGTTTCTTCGGCGGGCACGGCTGATGACGACGGCGCGCGGGTGAGCGCGGGTTCCGGCGGCGTGGCAGGTTCCGCCGTGGGCGCGGATACGCGATCGTCCGCCGGCGTGGGTGATGCTGAGGGCGCGGGCATCGCTGGCGGCGCGACCGTTTTCGTCTGGTCTGGCGCAGTGGCTGCCGCGCTCATCGACGGCGTCAATGAAACCCTCGCCGCAGGCGCGCGAGGCAAGGGCGAGCTATCCGCATACCACCACAAAACGATCGCAGCCAAGGCCGTGGTGGCAGCAATGGTCAGGACGATTTTCTCTGTCTTGCGCGAATTGATCATCGCGATGATGTTCCTGGCAACCAAGATAAACGCATGCGTGGGGTCATCCGATGCGTGGATAGATTCGCATACGCGAGCGCCGCGCGCTCGCGTCCATTGACCCAATGGGGCATCGGCTTGCGTATCCCCTGCAAAACACTCGCTGGACCTTCCCGCATGCGCCTCATCGCACATTCAACCTGTCTGCTGGGCGGCGCGCCACGTATGGCGACCGCCGACCAGTTCGATGCAACTTGCGCTGACGACAGCGGCGGGCGCGTCGTCGTCGCTCGCGCTCAACGATGGCTCGGACGGCAAGGACTTCGGCGTGGTTCGCTCCAACGACGACGGCAGCAGCGACACCGGATTCGGCTGCGGCAGTGCCGCGCGCGTCGAATTTCCCGGCGCGCAGGACCATGCGAACGCGTTGGCGCTGGATCGCCACAACACCATCATCATCGCCGTCGGCATACAGCACACTCATTCGGACCGGAATTTCGCGATTGTTCGTTTGCCTGGCACGGACGGGGCGTCGGCCGCCCCCTTGCTCGCGGCCGTCAGCGTTCCATTCGACCCCGCGCACACGAATGCGGATGACTACAATGCGCTGAGATTCGCATAGGCGAGCACCAGTCGTTTTCGACCGGCATCGGCGAAATTGACTTCGACCAGCGTATGCGCACCGGCACCTTCATAGCCAAGCACAACGCCTTCGCCGAAGCTCGCATGCCCGACACGCTGACCGAGCTTGAACGGTACCGCGGCACCCGGCGAAGAGTCCGCATAGCGCCCCGCAAATGCTGGGCGGCTGATTTGCACGCGCGGACGCACCTCGCGCAACAGGTCGGCCGGAATTTCAGCGAGGAAACGGGACGGCCGCGCATACGATTCGACTCCGTGCATGCGGCGCGATTCGGCATAGGTGAGCAGCAGGCGTTCGCGCGCACGCGTGATGCCGACATAGGCGAGGCGACGTTCCTCCTCGAGTCGCCCCGGCTCCTCGCTCGATTTCTGGCTCGGAAACAAACCGTCTTCGAGGCCGACCAGGAACACCAACGGAAACTCCAGACCCTTGGCGGAATGCAGGGTCATCAGTTGCACGCAATCCTGCCAAGCCTCGCCCTGTCCTTCGCCTGCTTCGAGCGCGGCGTGCGAAAGGAAGGCAGACAACTCGGACAAACCCGCTTCCAGATCGTCCGGCGTGCGCCGGAAGCGCGCGGCCACGTTGACCAGTTCGTCGAGGTTCTCGGTACGCGATTCCGCGCTGCCGCGGCTGTCCTTTTCGTAGAAATCGCGCAGGCCCGAACGCGCCATCGCGTGTTCGATCTGCTCGGACAATGCGAGCGGCTCGTCCGTGCGTGTTTCTTCCTCCACCAACACGTCAGCGCCGGCGGCGAGCGCGGCACCTGCGCGCTCCTGTGTGGTGGGTACGAGGCAATCGCGCGACAATTCGTCGATGAGCTGCAGGAATACGCGCAGCGCATTCTTTGCGCGACCAGCCAGGACATCGGCAGCCAGTTCGCCGAGCACGGCTTCCCACATCGAGGTGTTCTCGCGGCGCGCGCGCTGGCGCAGCAGGTCGAGCGTGCGATCGCCGATGCCGCGCGGCGGCGTGTTGACCGCGCGTTCGAACGCGGCATCGTCGTGCCGGTTCGCCACCAGGCGCAGATACGCAAGCGCGTCCTTTATTTCGGCGCGATCGAAATAGCGCAAGCCGCCGTACACGCGATAGGCGATGTCGTGCTGGATCAGCTGTTCCTCGAAGTTGCGCGACTGCGCATTCGAGCGATACAGGATCGCCGCTTCGGACAACTTCGCGCCGCCGCGCAAATGTTCGCGAATGCGCTCGACCACGTAGCGCGCCTCGTCCTGCTCGTTGTAGGCCGCATACAGTTCGATCGGATCGCCCGCTTCGCCGGCCGTCCACAATTGCTTGCCGAGACGATCCGGGTTGTGCGCAATCACGGCGTTCGCGGCGGCCAGGATGGTGCCGGTCGAACGGTAGTTCTGTTCGAGGCGGATCGTCCTTGCCGCCGGAAAATCGCGCAGGAAGTGCTGCACGTTCTCGACGCGCGCGCCACGCCAGCCGTAGATCGCCTGGTCGTCGTCACCGACGACGAACACGTGCCCGCTGTTGCCTGCCAATACGCGTATCCACGCGTACTGCAGGGTATTGGTGTCCTGGAATTCGTCGATGAGCAGATGACGAAAACGTTCGCGATAGTGCGCGAGCAGCGCATCGTCGTGCAGCCACAATTCGTGCGCGCGCAGCAGAAGCTCAGCGAAATCGACGAGGCCGCCGCGCTGGCACGCCGCTTCATACGCGCGGTAGATGTCGATCAGCACGCCGCTGTTCTGGTTGTAGCCGGCGTCGAGCGCATCGGGCCGCTTGCCTTCGTCCTTCGCGCTGTTGATGAACCAGGTGGCCTGGCGCGGCGGGAAGCGCGCTTCGTCCAGGCCCATGCCCTGGATCGTGCGCTTGACCAGGCGCTGCTGGTCGTCGCCGTCGAGGATCTGGAACGTTTCGGGCAGCTTCGCCTCGCGCCAGTGTCGACGCAGCAGGCGATGCGCGATGCCGTGAAACGTGCCGATCGTCAATCCACGCGCACCGCCGGCGATCAGCGACTCGGTGCGCCCGCGCATTTCGCCGGCGGCCTTGTTCGTGAACGTGACCGCGAGCACCGACCACGGCGACACGCGCTCGACCTCGAGCAGCCAGCCGATGCGATGCGTGAGCACGCGCGTCTTGCCGGAACCCGCGCCTGCAAGCACGAGGTAGTGGCCCGCGGGTGCGGTGACCGCTTCGCGCTGGGATTCGTTGAGTCCGTCGATCAGGTGGGAAACGTCCATCCCGCCATTGTAACGGTCGGGCCGATCGACCTTGGGAAATCGCG
>JBDSXV010000238.1:0-6357 GCA_039926025.1 Dokdonella sp. | reverse complement strand
ACAACCTGATCTGGATCGACCTCGAAATGACCGGGCTCGATCCCGATACCGATTCGATCCTCGAGATCGCGACGATCGTAACCGACAAGGATCTCAATCCACTCGCGGAAGGGCCTGAGTTTGCGATACGCCATCCGGTCGAGCGACTGGAAGGCATGGACGACTGGAATCGCAACCAGCACAGCAGATCCGGCTTGTGGCAGCGTGTGGTCGAATCGCAGATTGACCTTCCGACCGCCGAAGCCCTGACGATGGAGTTCCTGCTGCAGTGGGTGCCCGCAGGCAAATCGCCGATCTGCGGCAATTCGATTTGCCAGGACCGCCGCTTTCTGTATCGGCTGATGCCGCGCCTCGAACGGTTCTTCCACTACCGAAACCTCGATGTCTCGACGCTCAAGGAGCTCGCGCGACGCTGGGCGCCTGAAGTGGCCCGTGGCTATACCAAGGAATCGGCGCACACCGCGCTCAGCGACGTGCGCGATTCGATCGCCGAATTGCGCTACTACCGGCCGTTCATGGGTCGCATGGCGGGGATGCCGGAAACGCCTTAAAGGCTTCAGCACAATCAGAGACCGGGCGATTTAATCCCGGCAGCGGTTCGCGCGCAATGGGAGACCTGTGTGGAAACGAAATTCCTCTCTTCGGCGCAGACTTTCCTCATGAAGTTCGTGTTCCCGGCGATCTGGATTTCCATGTTCGGTGCGGCGACGCTGGCCTTGTGGTCCGGCTCGATGCAAGGCCGCAATGGGCAGCATCCGCCGATGGAAATGAAATGGGTGTTTCTTTTCGGCTGGATTGCGGGAAGCGCCATGATTCTTTGGTTCTGCGCGCCTTTGAAGTGCGTTCGGATGGACGGCGCGATCCTCCACGTTTCCAACTATCTGCGCGAGATTGCGGTGCCGCTGACGTCGATCGATCGTGTCACCGAAAATCGCTGGATCAACATTCATCCGGTCACGATCCATTTCCGTCGCACGATGGAATTCGGGGATGCCATCAGGTTCATGCCGACGGCGCGTATGTTCGGATTCTTCTCCGCACATCCGGTGGTGGCTGAGCTGGAGCAAGCGGTGTCCGCGCAACACGTGCGAAGCCGCTCGAATTGACGGTTTTCCGCTGCAGGCGCATCAGTGGAAATCACGTGACCGGAAACCGAACTCCGGCAACAACGCACTGAAGTCGTGCAGGCGTTTCGCGATCAGGTGATGCACGCCATCGCTGGCTTCGAGCACGCCGTCGACGGCCATCACGGTCGATTCGAGCAGCACGCGATGCTGCTTCTGCGCCAGAGCCCGCCAGACCACGACATTGACGATGCCGGTTTCGTCTTCGAGCGTGACGAAGGTGACGCCTTTCGCCGTGCCCGGATGCTGGCGCACGGTGACGAGACCGGCACAGCGCAGCGATCGACCGCGATTCGTCGCATCCGTCGTCGTGCTGGCGGGCGATACGCGACGACGCGCGAGCTCGGTGCGCACCAGCGAGAGCGGGTGCTGCGTCAGCGACAACCCCAGCATCGCGTAATCGGCCATCACGTCTTCGCGCAATGACGGCTGCCGAAGTTCGACCGCCGCTTCGGTGATCGTCGCCTGCGCGAGGATCGGCGCAGGCAATTGCGCACCGGCACTTTCCCAGCGTGCGCGATAGCGATGACCGCTGAGACTTTGCAAGGCACCCGCGTCGGCGAGGCGCGCGCGTTCCGATGCCGTCACACGGGCGCGGCGTGTCATGTCGGCAACATCGCGGAACGGTGCTTCGCTGCGCGCATCGACAAGTCGCGTGGCGAGGTCTTGCGACAGACTGCGGATCTCGCGCAGGCCCAGGCGCAATGCGACGGGATCTTTTTCGTGCGCGAGGGATTCGCGCATGCATGAGTCTGCCGTCGATGAATCCCGAAGCGGGAGGACGGCTGCTTCCAGCGTGCAATCCCAGTCGCTCGCGACGACATCAACTGGAAGAATCTGTGCGCCGTGCCGTTGTGCATCCTGGATCAGTTGCGAGGGCTGGTAGAAGCCCATCGGCTGCGCGTTCAGCAACGCGGCCGTGAATGCGGTCGGATGATGATGTTTCAGCCACGACGATGCCCAGGCCAGCTGGGCGAAGCTCGCAGCATGCGATTCGGGGAAACCGTATTCGCCGAAACCCTGGATCTGCTTGAAAATGCGCTCGAAGTACGCTTCGTCATAACCGCGTTCGAGCATGCCGTCGCGGATCTTGTCGTGAAAATGCTCGAGTCCACCGCGCCGTTTCCAGGCGGCCATCGCGCGACGCAGCTGATCGGCTTCGCCAGCGGTGAAACCGGCGACGACCTGGATCAGTTTCATCACCTGTTCCTGGAAGATCGGTACGCCGAGGGTGCGTTCCAGGACACTTTTCACGCCGGATTCTCCGCTGCCCGATTCGCGTTCGAGGCGGGACTGCGGATAGTCCACTGCTTCGATTTTTTTCCGACGACGCAGATACGGGTGGACCATATCGCCCTGGATCGGGCCGGGCCTGACGATCGCGACCTGGACCACGAGGTCGTAAAACGTTCGCGGCTGCAGCCGCGGCAGCATCGACATCTGCGCGCGCGACTCGATCTGAAATACGCCGACCGTATCGGCCTTGCAGATCATGTCGTAGACCGTCTCGTCGTCCGTCACCGGAATATCGACCAGACTGGGGCGGGTGCCGAGGTATGCGTGTTTCCACAAACCGTGCTCATGTAACAGATCAAGACATTTTCGCAGACAGGTCAGCATGCCGAGGGCGAGGCAATCGACCTTGAGCAGCTTCATCGTTTCCAGATCGTCCTTGTCCCACTGGATGATCGTGCGATCGGGCATCGAGGCGTTCTCGACCGGTACGAGATAATGCAGCGGTTGTTCTGAAATGACGAAGCCGCCGACGTGTTGCGAAAGGTGACGCGGAAAGCCGCGGATTTCATTTGCGAGCGCGAACAGCCGATGCAGCACGCGACTGGAAGGATCGAAGCCGCGTTCGTGCAGCCATTCCCTTAGCGGACGGTCGCTGCGCACGCGCGAGAACATGCCGGTGAGATTGTCGAGCTGGTCCTCGGGAATGCCCAGTGCGCGACCGACATCGCGCACGGCACTCTTGCCACGGTAGCTGATCACGGTAGCGGCAAGTGCGGCGCGGTCGCGACCGTATTTCGCGAATACGTACTGGAGGACTTCCTCGCGGCGCTCATGTTCGAAGTCGACGTCGATGTCCGGCGGCTCCTTGCGTTCCTTGGACAGGAATCGTTCGAACAGCAGGTTGCCGTTCTGCGGGGTCACGACCGTGATGCCAAGGCAATAGCAGACCGCCGAATTTGCCGACGAGCCGCGTCCCTGGCAGAGGATGGGCGGGTTCTGCTTGCGCGCCCAGCGCACGATGTCCTCAACGGTGAGGAAGAAGTGCTCGTACTCCAGCTCGGCAATCAGCACGAGTTCTCTTTCGACCTGCGCGTGCACATTGCCGGGGACGCCACCGGGCCAGCGCTTCGCCGCGCCTTTCCATGTCTTTTCGCGAAGATGGTCGATCGCTGTCATGCCATCCGGCACCAGTTCGGTCGGATAGTGGTAATTGAGCTTGCGCAGATCGAATGTGCACAGCGATGCGATGCGCAGCGTTTCTGCGAGCAGGTCATCTGGATATAGCGCAGCGAGATCGTTGATCTTGCGCAGATGCCGCTCGCCATTGGGGAACAAGGCATGTCCGGCTTCCGTGATCGTGCAACGGATGCGGATCGCGGTCATCAGATCCTGCAGCGCGCGTCGTCGCCGCTGATGCATGTGCACGTCGCTCGCTGCCACCAGTGGCAGGTCGTGCCGTGCGCCGAGATTACGCAGTGCTGCCAGTCGCGCTGCATCGTCGGGGCCCCGATGCAGTTCGACCGCTAGCCACGCACGGTCGTGGAAATGCTGCGCCACCCATTCGAGATGGGTCGCACAGATGACCAGCACCAGCACGCCATCGCCAAGTTGCTCCGCATCCATGCGGGTCAGGTGATATTCGCCCTTCGCACTGCGCCGGCGACCTGTCGTGATCAGCTTGCAGATATCCGTGTAGCCATCCTGATTACGTGCGAGCAGCACGAGTTTCGGGCCGTCAGCGAGTTGCACCTCGGTGCCGACGATCAGGGCGAGGCCGGTTTCAGTGGAGGCTTCGAGCGCGCGCACGATGCCGGCGAGCGAGCATTCGTCGGTGATCGCGAGTGCACGATAGCCGAGTTTCTTCGCGCGCTGAAACAACTCCTGTGCACTGGAGGCGCCGCGCTGGAATGAGAAATTCGACAGACAGTGCAGCTCCGCATACCTCGCTGTGGACTGAATGGTTTGCGCAACGCACGGATCGACTTCTTCCCCGGCGCGTGCATCGTCAGTGGTGCCTACGGCCTTCGTGCGAAGGGAACCGTCCTGGCTGCAATTCATGCCTCCGGTATTGCGCTTGATCAACGTGTGCAGGGCGCTGCGTGGATCGTCGCCGATACCGGCTTCGGGCAGATCCGGTTCGAGGACTGCGCGCAGGCGGCGCGGCTTCGGGCGCTGTGGCGGTTTCATGCGAACCATCCATGCAAGGTCCAGTTCACCAACACGCGACTTTCATTTTGGACGAGGAACACCGATGCGCCGACGTCGACCGAGGCTCCCGCTTCGACGAAGGCCCATGCACGCTGGCCACGACGCGTCTCGATGACGTAGTAGTCGCGGCGCTGGTCGTGTTCATCCCACCAACCGCTTTCGATGCGCTCCGGCCCGGCGAGGATGCGTGCGGGTGCTTCGCGCAGCACGATGGGGCGACGCAACAGCCAGAACGGGCGCGCCTTCGCGGCTTCGGTCGTGATTGCTATTTCTTTCGTGGAAGCCCCTTTCATGAAATCGGCTTCTGTGGGAACGGCTTTAATGGAACCGGCCTTTGTGGAACCGGCCCTTGTGGGAGCGGCCTTTGTGGGAGCGACTTCAGCCGCGATGCCCTTGGCTCGGGCTCGGGAAGAAAGAGCATCGCGGCTGAAGCCGCTCCCACTTGCAGGTACGGTGTACCGCCACGCGCGACCGGGGCGATGGTCCGCTGCGCAAACCAGGCCATGCAGGGCCTCGTCGCCGAGTCGCGCGCGCAGGCGCTCGGCGAGTGCAGGCCAGTCGAGTTCTTCGCGGCGATGGTTGTCGAACAAGTCCTGATGCAGCGGACATAGCGGCGGCAGATCGTCGGCGCGCAGGGTCAGCGCATGCACGGGCGCAGGCAATTGGATACGTTCGAGGCGCGCGCGCGCGAGTTCGAGCAGGCTCGTCGCGTCGCGTTGCGGTGCGAGCAGACCGATGTCGATACGTGTGCACGCTCCGCGCTCGTGGCCGAGCACGAGGCTGAAACGTTGCACGCCGCCGTCGCGTGCGATCAGGAACAACGCAAATTCACGGATCAGGCGCTGCAGCGGAAACGCCAGCGCGGTATGCGATTCGATGCCGAACGAAAATTCGATGCGATGCTCGAACCGGTCCGGCGGTCGCCAGCGCGGCAGCGCTTCACTGATGCGACCGCGCATGCGATCGAGATGATCGAGCGCATCCTCGCCGATGCGCTGCGTGAGTTCCGCGCGCGGCAATCGGAACAGGTCGCGCAGATGGCGAAAGCCCATGCCTTGCAGGGCGGCGATGGTCTTCACGTCGAGACCGCTGGCCGCGAGTGGTACGGCGCCGAGCGCACGCACGAGGGGTTCGAGCGTGGGGATTGCGATGCCATCCGATTGCGTCGCGAGCACGCATGCGCCGCTTGCCGTCGGCGCCATGGCCAGCGAGAAAGCGCAACCGAATGCACCGAGCTCGCTGCGCAAGCGCCGTTCCAGTGCTGGCCAGCCCTTGAACAGGGCGAGGCTGGCGCCGACCTCGATGAAGATCGTGTCCACGGAGGCGAGGTGGATTTCGGCACTGTAGCGATAGGCCCAAGCAGCAAGCGTTTCCAGACGCTGGCGCTCGGCCGCCACATCGCGCGGTGCGACGGCGAGGCGAGGGCAGAGCATCTGTGCAGTTGCCAGGGGCTGGCCAACGCGCACGCCCCATTTCATCGCCGCTGCATTGGCGAGCACGATGTGTCGTCGCGGCAGCGGACCGTCGATGACGGCAAACGGGGTCGTTGTGAACGACCCCGATGCAGCGGACGTCAATGAAGCTGATGTAAAAGAACCGGATCCCGGCTTGCGCCGGGATGACGCCCCCCTGGATTCAGGGGATGGCAGGTCCGCATCGATACAAATCGCATCGAGCGCCAGTTGCGGAAACCGGAGGCAGGCCCAGAGCACGCATGCCTCGATGCAATCAGGCGCGCAGCCGGATCGCGGTGGTGCTGTTGCCGAGGCGGCCGCGGCATTTCAGTACA
>JBDSXV010000237.1:0-3736 GCA_039926025.1 Dokdonella sp. | reverse complement strand
TCAGCCGCGATGCCTTTTGTGAGGAAAGCATCGCGGCTGAAGCCGCTCCCACAGACAGTTGCTCCCACAGGCCGTCGCCCCCTGCATGATCGCCAAAGCGCAATCGCTCGGATGCAGCGAAACCGTTCGCGTCACACCAAAACGCCCCGCGTCTCACGCGGTGAGAAAGCCTCCGTCTAAAAAACGCGCTTCGCTTCTGGAGTGCAGGATGACGCTTTCTGTCGAGACGCCGCGATTGACCGATGCGGCCGCACCATCGATCCAGCACCTGGTCGACCGCTGGGCGCGCAAGTACGGCGATCGCATCACGGGCTACTTCCGCCGTCCGGCGCAAGCCGCACGCTTCGCCGAGTTCCCGCCCGAACTCTCGCCCGAGCTTCGCGAGGCGCTCGAGCGACGCGGCATCACCGAGTTGTACAGTCACCAGCGCGAAGCCTGGGATCATGTCCAGGCCGGCGAGCACGTGGTCGTGGTCACGCCAACCGCGTCCGGCAAGACGCTGTGCTACAACCTGCCGGTGATCGAGGCCGTGCGATCCGCGCGGGCCAAGGCGCTCTATCTGTTTCCGACCAAGGCGCTTGCACAGGATCAGGTCGCCGAACTGCTCGAACTCAATCGCGCGGGCGAGCTCGGCCTGCGCACCTACACGTTTGATGGCGACACGCCGAACGACGCGCGACAGGCGATCCGCATCAAGGGCGACATTGTCGTCAGCAATCCGGACATGCTGCATCAGGCAATCCTGCCGCACCATACGAAATGGGCGCAGTTCTTCGAATCGCTGCGCTATGTCGTCATTGACGAAGTGCACACCTACCGTGGTGTGTTTGGCTCACACGTGGCCAATGTGATCCGGCGCCTGCGACGGGTGTGTGCGTTCTACGGCGTCTCGCCGACGTTCATCCTGTGCTCGGCGACGATCGGCAATCCGAAGGAACACGCCGAAGCCCTGCTCGGCGAATCGGTGCACGCGATCACGCAGAGCGGCGCTCCGTGCGGCGAGCGGCACGTGCTCTTGTGGAACCCGCCAGTGATCAATCCGGATCTAGGCATGCGCGCATCCGCGCGTTCGCAGTCGATGCGCCTCGCCCGCCATGCGATCCGTTCGAAGATGAAGACGATCGTGTTCGCGCAGTCGCGCCTGATGGTCGAGGTGCTGACGAAATACCTCAAGGATGTCTTCGACAACGATCCGCGCAAGGCGCCGCGCATCCGCGCTTATCGCGGCGGCTACCTGCCGACGGAGCGGCGCGAGACGGAGCGCGCGTTGCGCAGCGGACACGTCGACGGCGTCGTCAGCACCTCGGCGCTGGAGCTCGGCGTCGACATTGGTGCGCTCGATGTGGCGATCCTCAATGGCTTTCCGGGATCGATCGCCGCGACATGGCAACGGCTCGGTCGCGCCGGGCGGCGCCATCGACCATCGCTGGGCGTGATGATCGCGTCGAGCCAGGCACTGGATCAGTACATCGTGCGCCATCCGGAATTCTTCGAGGCCGCACCACCGGAGCACGCGCGCATCGCGCCGGACCAGTTGCTGATCCTGCTCGACCATATCCGTTGTGCGGCATTCGAATTGCCCTTCGTATCCGGCGATCGCTTTGGTGACGTCGACGTCGGCGACTTCCTCGAAGTGCTGGCGGAGTCCGGCGTACTCCATCATGAAGGCGAGCGGTGGGACTGGATCGCCGACAGCTATCCCGCGGGTGCGGTCAGTCTGCGCTCGGTCGCCGATGGCAATTTCGTCGTCGTCGATCGCAGTGCGGGCAAGCAAGCCATCATCGCCGAGGTGGATTTCAGCAGCGCCGCATTGACGCTGTATGAAGGCGCGATCTACATGGTGCAGTCGCGACCTTATCAAGTGGAGAAACTGGACTGGGACGGCCGCAAGGCGTTCGTTACGCCAACGCGCGCCGACTACTACACCGATGCGATCGATTTCACCAAACTCAAGGTGCTTGACCGCTTTGACGGCTCCAATGCAGGCGAAGGCACCTGCCATCACGGCGAAGTGCATGTCGTGCGGCATGTGTCGGGCTACAAGAAGATCAGGTTCTACAGTCACGAGAACATCGGCTACGGGCCGGTAACCTTGCCGGATCAGGAACTCCACACGAGCGCCGTCTGGTGGCAATTGACGCAGGCCTCGCTCGAACGCGCCTTCGCGAGTCGACAGGAGGCGCTCGACGGATTTCTTGGTGCGGCGTACGCGCTGCACACGGTCGCCGCGGTCCGCGTCATGGCCGATGGACGCGATCTGCAGAAGGCGGTCGGGTCCGGCGACGCAGCGTGGTTTGCGACACGCGACAGCCAGGGACGCGGCCAATGGCGGGATGCGAATGGCGCTCCACAGCATCCCGACGCTGCGGCGCAATTTCTTCCGACCCTCTATCTCTATGACAACTTCCCGGGCGGTATCGGACTTTCCGAGCCCTTGTTCCGACAGGCGCCCATCCTCGTCCAGCAGGCCATCGATCTGGTGCAGGGATGCGAATGCACGGGTGGTTGTCCGGCCTGCGTCGGGCCCGTACTCAACAGCGATGACAACGACGCGTCGACCCAACGCGAACGCGCCGCCGTCGTGCTCGGGCTGCTCGGCGCATGAGCAGCGTTGCCGATCGACTTCGATTGCTGCGCAAGGATGTCGGCATCGTCAATCCACGGACGCCACGAATCGCAAACACGACGCCGAACCAACTCGATGCGTTGCGCAATCTTTTGCGCAGCCGCGAACGTGTGGACCGCAGGACGCTTGAGGCACCTGCGGGAACAGAAATCGCGCCTGGCGTTCGCTACGTCGAGCATTCGTTCGCGTTCGAGGCAGATGCGGCGTTGAATGTTCCGCGTCTTGAAGGTGCACCCATTGATCGAAGGCGATTGCTGTGCTTCGACACCGAAACAACAGGTCTCGCGGGCGGCGTCGGAACGCGCGCCTTCATGATTGGCGTCGCCTCGTGGGCATCCAACAAGCTGACCGTGCGGCAGCTTTATCTCACGACGATCGCCGGCGAAACGGCCATGTTGCAGACCTTCGCCAGCTGGTTGCATCAGGATACGGTCCTGGTCAGCTACAACGGCAAGAGTTATGACGCGCCCTTGCTCAAGGGGCGACTCCGACTCAACCGTGTCGAACACCGTCTCGGCGAATTGATGCACGCGGACTGGTTGCACCCGACACGACGCGCCTACCGCGAGATCCTGCCCAACTGCAGGCTGGCAACGGTCGAACGCGACATCCTCAAGATCGTGCGAGAGGATGATCTGCCAGGTTCCGAGGCACCCGCTGCGTGGCTCGCCTTTTTGCGCGGTCAATCCAGCCGCAATCTTGCACGCGTGCTCGACCACAATCGCCAGGACGTGATCACGCTGATGCATCTGGGCGATCATCTCGCACGCAGCGGCGCCTTGAACGTTGAGGTTAGACGCGGTAAATGACACGCAGTTTCTTGCCAGAGCGCGCATTTTTAGCACTCCTTTTGTAGGAGCGGATTCAGCCGCAATGCGGTTCTTACAACAAGCTTCGCGGCTGAAGCCGCTCCCACCGACAGCCGCTTGCACCATGCAGGATCGCCAAAGCGCCATGGCCACGTGCGGCGGTTGATGCAACACGAGAACACCATCCCCACCCAACCCTCCCCTTGAAGGGGAGGGCTTGAACACTGCTTTGAAGTGAACGCTGCTTTGAAGTCCTCCCCTTCAAGGGGAGGGCTTGAACGCTGCTTCGAAGTCCTCCCGT
>JBDSXV010000236.1:0-12277 GCA_039926025.1 Dokdonella sp. | reverse complement strand
CCGAGCAGGCGTTCGATGCGGTAGCGACCGGCGACGACTTCGCCGCGACGGAAGTCTGCGGCGGCAAGGATGCCGGTGACCGTCGCGCCGGGCGCGGTCGGATCCGATTCCATGTTGCGACCTGGCGATGTCATGGCGCGGGCTTCACAACCAGCGCAGGGCCGGTGGCGTTCCAGTATGGCGCAACGCCGACCGCGCGGTTGCCGTCGACACCGTCAACATCGAGCCACGCCGTCATGTCGGCCAGCTTCGCTTCGATTTCGGTCGCGGCAAACACCGAAGCGGCGTGATCGACAAAGGCGCCGAGCAATTCGGCATCCAGATCAGTGAATACTTTGGCTTCGTCGCTGGTATCCGCATAGGCGATGCCGAGCAGGCGCCCTGCATGCTGCAGTGGCAGGCAGGCGAGTGCACGGATGCCGTGTGCGATCACGCTGGCCTGGCCTTGCAACCACGCGCGATCGCGCGGGTCACCCAGGAAAACGGCGCGACGATCAAGGATCGCGCGCTCGACGGCGCTGCGACTGCCTGAAAAACGGCTGCCGGCGACGTCTTCGGGCGCGAGCCCGTAGCTGGCTCGCCAGCGCAGTTGCCCGCCGTTGTCGAGCGTGAGCAGGAACCCCCGCTGGCACTCGGCGACATCGACGATGCCGCGCAACAAATCGGCCACCAGACGATCGCTGCGGCTGCCGCGTTCGATTCGCGCCGCCCAGGCCAATGACGAATTGCGCCGCTCGTTTGCGCGCGCCTGCAGATGCGCCTGCGCTTTCGCATCGATCGCTTCGAATTCGCAAAACACGTCACCGAGCGCGAACCAGCGTGCACCGGTGAGTTCCGCTTGTGCGATGCGTTCACCATCGAGGCGGATGCCGTTCTTCGAACCGAGATCGGTGAGTGTCCATGCAAGAGGGTTGCCGTTGATCTGCGCGTGCCGGCGCGAGATGGATTCATGCGCAACGACGATGTCGCACAGCGGATCGCGGCCGATCGTGAGGGGCCGGCCTTCATCGGCCACGCGTACAATCACGGCTTCGCCGGGAACATGGATGCTGAGCTTGGCGGGCATGCGGCGAGCTGTGCTCAGGGCTGGCCGCTGAGCCGTCCGAGCGAGAAGCGGATATTGCCAGTGAAGCCGACAACTTCGCCTTCCGCGTTGACGAGATCGCGCGCGGAGCGCCAGGTATTCGGCAATGCAGGACCGCCGAGCACGGCGCAGTGATAGTCCAGATCGTCGAGATGGCTGATCGCCTGTGCATAGTTACCCGCTTCGAACGCGGCGCGACTGATGTCCAGGTCGGTCATCAGGGTGAGCTGTGCGGTGAGGCCGATTGCAGGATCGCTCAGGCGCGCTTCGAGGCCGGCGTAGACTTGCGAGGCGTTCGTTGCGTAGTCCTGCACGATGTCCCTGGCCACCACGAACTCGGAGAAGCCACCAGCAGTGCCGCGCACGCGGACGCTGCCGCTGACGACCGAGGCGGTCACGTCGTGGAAGGGAGCGACGCCGCCAATCGGTGCCTTGACCAGTCGATACTGCGAATACGGCGAAAACACGAGGTCGGGTGTGTCGAGATCGACCTTGACGTCGTAGTAGAACTGCAAGCCGCATCCCGCTGGAGGCTCAACCGTGACCCGCACGGGAAAAGCCGGATCGATGGCCTGGTTCGGCGGCAAGCGGCCATTGACGTTGGCGATGGCGGTCGCATCGAGCACATCCGCCGTCAACCCGAGGCAGGCGACGGTCAGGTTGTGGGGCGCCTCGAATTCAAGTTCGAATTCGGCCGTGTAGTTGCCGCTACCCGGAAGCAGCACGGGCAGGGTGATGTCGGCGTGCGCGGTGTTGCCGCCAATGATCGTGACGACCACGGTCGCTTGCGACACGTCGCATTGGAACAGCGCGATGCAGCCGGCGAAGCCCGTGATGGCGGCGTGGCGGAATCGACGATGAGCCATGTGTCCTCGCAGGAAACGATATTCGCGCCGGCCGTCACGCCCGATCGAAGAGCTCACAGTAATCCAGCGGCTGCGGCCCGTCGATAGCGCGCCCGAGCGATCGCTCGCGCGTGGGCGTAGTCCCGGCAGTGTGCTGGGTGGAAACACTCAGCACGGTGGTCGGCCAACTCGCGTGTTGACGCTGCCGCAGCGCTCATCGCCAGTCGGGCTGAATGCATTGCGCTGCCGGGTCGATTGTTCATTGCGCTTGCGAGGGCGGGCGCTACAATCCATGCGAACGCAAGGGGAACCAGACATTGGGGGATGTCGGCGCAATCACGGTCTTGCTGCAGCGTCTCTCGGCTGGAGAAGTGCAGGCGGAGTCGGAACTGCTGCCGTTGGTCTACGCCGAGCTGCGCCTGCTCGCCGCGCGCTACCTGCGCGGAGAGCGTGCCGGGCATACCCTGTCGCCAACCGCGCTCGTTCACGAAGCGTATCTGCGACTGGTCGGCACTGCTTTGCTGGCGCCGAATGACCGTCGGCAGTTCTTTGCCATTGCTGCGCGGCGCATGCGACAGGTCCTTGTCGATCACGCGCGACATCGCGATGCCGCCAAGCGCGGCGGCGCCGAACGTGAAGCGGTCAGCCTGTCTTCGCTGGCCGAGGAGAGCAGTGGCGCCGGCGTCGATGCGATCGCACTCGACCAGGCCCTCACGCGCCTGCACGACATGGATGCGCGCAAGGCGCAGGTCGTCGAACTTCGCTATTTCGCCGGTCTTGAAATGTCCGACATTGCCGAGTTGCTCGGCGTCTCGCGCGCAACCGTACAGCGCGACTGGGACGTCGCGCGCACGTTCCTGTTCCAGGCATTGACGTGACGTCGGGCAAGCACACGGCCGTTCGCCGCGGTGCAGACGTCAGCGCCAACGCGCTTGCGTTGTTCGAGCAGGCGCTCGATCGTCCGCCCAGCGAACAGCAGGCATTCGTCGAGGGCGCCACCCATGAAAATAGGGAGCTGCGGATTGCGGCGATGGCCCTGCTTGAGGTGCACGCAGCAAGCCAGGGATTTCTCGAACCCGCGCAAGCCACGAGTCATATATTGGGTCCGTATCGCCTGATTGCGCCGATCGGTGCGGGCGGGATGGGGCAGGTGTGGCTGGCGGAGCGACGCGATGGCGCCTATGAGCATCGCGTCGCGATCAAGGTACTGGCGAGTGTGCTTGGCGACCCCGAGGCCTTGCGTCGCGCCGAAGCCGAACGCCAGTTCCTCGCCTGGCTCGACCATCCGAACATCTCGCGCGTGCTGGACGGCGGCACCACACCGGAAGGCCAGCCCTACGTGGTGATGGAGTACGTCGACGGCCAGCGCATCGACGCGTGGTGCCGCAGCCAGCAGCTCGATCCCGCTGCACGTGTTCGCATATTCCTGCAGGTGCTCGATGCAGTCGACGCCGCTCATCGCGCGCTGATCATCCATCGCGACATCAAGCCGGCCAACGTGCTCGTCACCGACGACGGCGTCGTCAAGCTGCTTGATTTCGGCATCGCCAAGTCCCTCGACAATCGCATGGGAGGAAGCGCCACGCTCACCGGATTCGCGCCGATGACGCCCGAATACGCCAGCCCCGAGCAGCTCACCGGCAAGCCGTTGACGACAGCGAGCGATGTGTATGCGCTTGGTTTGCTGCTGTACGAATTGGTGAGCGGCAGCGTCGCGAATGCCGCAGGCGGACGCTCATTCGTCGATCTCGCGCAGCACATTTCTTTGCATTCGCCGACGCGGCCGAGCCAGCGAATCGATGCGGACGCGCTCGAAGTCGATGCGCGCGTTGCGGGAGAGTGGAGGAAACGCATCGTCGGCGATCTCGATCGCATCGTGCTCAAGGCGCTCGCGTCCGAGCCGCAGCGGCGGTATGAGTCCGCGCGCGTGTTTGCGGACGATCTGCGCCGATGGCTGGAACACCGGCCGGTACTCGCGCGCGCGGGCGGCTTGGGTTACCGCCTGGGGAAGTTCTGCAAGCGCAACCTCCTGACCGTATCGGCATCCGCGGCGGCCTTGATCGCGCTCTCGATCGGCCTTGCATTCGCCGCTGCGCAGGCGCATCACGCAGCGGTCGAAGGCGAGCGTGCGATGCGCGCGAACCGTTTTCTCAGCAACATGATCGCGCGTGCCGACCCCTACTACGGTGGCAAGCCACCGATGCTGGTCGACGCACTCGATCGCGCGGTACTCGATATTCCTCTCGAACTGGCCGGACAACCCTTGCTCGAGGCTGATATACGGCGTGCGATCGGCCATGCCTACCTGATGCTCGAGCGCAACGACGCGGCCAAGGAGCAGATCGAACGTGCGGCCCAATTGCGCGCGTCGACAGGCGGGCCGGAGTACGCGAAAGTGCTCGATTCCGAAGGCGTGCTCGAGTGGCAGATGGGCCGCTATGAAGAAGCCGAGCGGCTGTTCAAACAGGGACTCGACAACTGCGATGACAGCGCGCGCGGCCGTGAGCAACGCGGCGAACTGCAGAACGACTACTCGTCATTGTTGACGTCGATGGGCCGCTATGCCGAAGCGCTCGACATGGGCCAGCAGGCGCAGCGGATCAAGGACGCGTCACCCGATACGCCGCCACGTGAACGCGCAGTGGGGCTGGTCAATATCGCTTCCGCACTCGACGGCTTGCGTCGATTTGACGAGGCTGCCGCCGTCTATGCGGAGGCGCTGCGTCAGTTCGAGGCGATGTCACCGCCGCCGCAGCTCGATATCTCGATCGCGCTCAACAACCTGGCCTATCTGCAAGGCGAGATGGGTCATCTCGATCAAGCCGTCGTTTCGCAGCAGCGCTCGATCGCATTGCGCCGCAAGGTGATGGGGCCGGACTATCCGCGTCTGGTCGTGCCCTTGTCGAATCTCGCCCAGCAATACGCCAAGCTCGGGCGCCACGATGAGGCTGCCGACGCCATGCGTGATGCGCTACGGCTTGCGCCGCAGGCGTACAGCAAGGACGACCAGATGCTTGGTCATCTCTACACGGCAGCGGCCAACATCGCGCTGGCTCGCGGCGATGCGACGGAAACACAGGCGCAGGCAAAACGAGCGCTCGACGTCTATGACCACGCCGAAGCGGTCGAGCCGGGACGGCGCGAGAAGGCGCAGGCGGTGCTCGATGCAAGTCGCGCGTTGGCGTCGGCGCTGACCAACTCGGCGGTCAAGAAATAGGCGCGCTGACAGCCTGATCCGCGCGGTGAATTTTTTCGGCGCACGATTCAACAACAAATTGACACGGCCGCATCCATTGGATCGGATGGCTCGGCCGGTCGACCGAGTCGCACCCGCTGCGGACCGGAAAGATCTGGGATCGGGTACATTTCCGACACCAACAAGCGAGCCTATCCGTTCACCCCTATTCAATGCCTGAAGTCAGGAACGAACGTGAAAGTTCGATATCAGCTGCCACACGATGGCAACCACATTCAGGGATGACCATGATGATCGCGCCCGCCCGACGATTTTTTACTACGTTGCTCTTCTTCGCCTGCATCGCGGTCAATGCGGCCGACACTGATTCGACATCATCGCTTGCTCAACTTACCCGGCTCGTAGGCAATCGGGTGATCAGCGATATCGGCGAATTCCGCGACTGCTCGCAAGCGCCTGTCGGAGTGCTGGACGCGCAGATCGCCAGCGAGGAGAACGCCATGCTGGCTCAGTTGCCATTTACATGGGCAAAGATTGCTTTCGATGGTGGCACGTGTGTCTATCTGGAGAAGCCCGAGCGTCGGGGTCTCACGTCGGATGAGGCGCGTGTATTGATGACGGCTGCGTCGCATCGCATCGAATTCCCTCTCGGGGCGCAGACGACCTGCCCGAGAGCAGATATCCGCGACAACATCGATCCGGAATCGACGGAAGAAAGCGGGCATGAAGACGGGCTTCTTTACTCCTTCGCCTTCGCCAATACCGCGCATGACCTCTCGCCTTTAGGGAAGGTCCAGAGGCAGTTCGCCGATCGCCAGAAGCGGCTGCTCGCCGAGCAAATCAAGAAATTCTCCACTGATACTCAGCGCGTGCCCCGCGAATTGGGTATCTCGTTCCAGTTGTTGCGGTCGGGTGAGCTTGCCAGCCTCACCGCGGATATCGTCGTTACCCGGCTGCTGTCGGAGCGGAGATCTACCGGATGGCTATTGAATATATCGAGCGGTCGCATTTTGGCGTTTGACGACTTGTTCGACGATCCGCAAGCCGCGCGAGCGCTTGTTGCAACGAAGGCGCGAGCGCGCATGGCGGAGCGCTTCAAGGATATGTATGTGCGCGAATACACCGAAACGGAGCGTCACGCGTCGGAGACCGCAATCGATCAACGGCTTGCTGAGGTTACCGATCCCGCAAGCTCGTCGGCATGGCAGGTCACGCTGGATCGTGCCGATCCGTGTCAGCCAGGCCTGCTCGTCACTTTCGACGGCGCGTCGCTGACGCCGTTCGTGAATGAGCGACCGGAAGCGAGGATTGGCATGGCGGGTATCCGCAATTTGTTGAAGCCGGAATACCGCGACGCACTGCCAGAGCCGATGGCGCGTATTCCAGTGAAACCTCCTTTCAGGGAAGAAGTCAACGCGACCCTGTTTCGGGCGCTCATGCAGGAGTCTTCGCGACTGCGACTCCCGCTCGCTGAGCTTCAAACCGACCTCGTCGATTGTTCGGACAAAAGCGTCGAGTCCGTGCAATACAACCCGAATGCGCAGCAGTGGCTGTGGATGTACAACGGCCTCTATCGCTGGGGGCTTCCGTGCTGACGGCGAAGGAACGTGTGTCTTCCTCACCCATCCCGAGCATCGCGGCCTGTCACGCGACGAAGCCTGGTTGCTCCTCTCCGCTGCGAAACGCAAGCTGCCGTTCGATCAATCGAAGCTCGATCGCGCATTCGAATACGAATATCCGATCGACGTAGCGCAGGCGTTTGGCGGCCTGTCGACGTTCGAACACGGTGCGGCGAACGGCGTCTCCTACGCGATCGGCTTCGTTGGCCTTGATGCCGCACTCGCTCCGCTCGATGCGATCCAGCGTCGCGCCGCTCAAGCGGAGATTGTCGCCACGGCCAAGCGTGCTTCGCGGCATCGCGCAGAAGGTCATTCCAGCAAGAACGCGGCTACCCTTGTCATGGATTTCATACCGCATGGCCGAACGGGGGAGCTGGCGGTGCTTGCCTTGGAGGGAACCCGCACGTTTGCGGATGGCCAGTCCGAGGCGCTCAATACCAGCTGGATTTTGCATGTGCCCAGCGGCAAGCTGATCGAGTTCGATGAACTGTTCATTGATCCGAAGGCCGTGCGCAGGAAGATCAGCGAAGACTACCGCCGCAACATTCCCAACAGGTTGGCGAACTATGCGTTTATCGGAGACGATGCGCTGACAGAGGGCGCCGCGTTTCGCGCTGAATATCGACGGGCTGCACTGCGATTGTCGGCGCCGACGGCAGAACATTTCAGGAACGTGAGCTTGAACGCAGCTCCCGATGGTCATTTCTCCGTCCAATTCTCCAACGAGTCGTTGGCCCGTGGAGACTATGCGGGTAGCGGAGCCACCTTCAAATGGCTTCGGCCGCATCTGAAGCCGAAGTACGGTCACGCGTTGGACCCGGCGTCTCTACCTAATCGCTGACGAAACAACTGTCTGAGAACACTCGCCTGCCGCGTCGCCGAAGAATTTGTCGTCCTGGACTTTCTGTTCCGTCGCCGATGCTAAAATTCCATGCCTTCCCGCTGCCACATTTCCGCGAGCGATTCGATGACAAATCTTGCGCCCTATCCGATCGGCACCCCCGGCCATCCATGGAACGATGCGGACATTGCTGAGTGGCGTTTGCGCCAGACGCGTCAGCGCAGCTACGAAACGGATGTTCTGCAACGGGTCGAGCGATTGCGCGCGCATTTCGAAGTGACGCAATACGGCGTGCTCGACTATCCGCCAGACAGCTATCCGCTGTTCGCGATTCGAAGCCGCAACTGGGATGACCATCTTCCTTGCGCGTTGATTACCGGCGGCGTGCACGGGTATGAAACCAGCGGCGTGCACGGCGCGTTGCAGTTCGTCGAGACTCAGGCGTCGAGCTACGAGGGGCGCATCAACCTGCTCGTGGTGCCGTGCGTGAGTCCGTGGGCTTACGAACGCATCCATCGCTGGAATCCGCAGGCGGTCGATCCGAACCGTTCGTTCCGGGCCGACAGTCCTGCACCCGAGTCGGCGGCGTTGATGCAGCTGGTCGCTCCCTTGCGCGATCGCATCCTCGCGCATATCGACCTGCACGAGACCACCGACACGGACGAGTCGGAATTCCGCCCGGCGCTCGCGGCCCGTGACGGTAAAGTTTCCGAGCCCGGCGAAATTCCCGATGGCTTCTACGTCGTCGACGACAGCGAAAATCCACAACCCGCGTTTCAGCAGGCGGTCATCGAGGCGGTAGCGAAAGTTACCCATATTGCACCTGCGGACAAGAACGGCGAGATCATCGGCTCCGCAGTGGTCGCGCCGGGCATCATCCGGTATCCACTCGAACAGCTTGGTTTGTGCGCCCGCGTCACCCGGGCGCGTTACACCACGACCACCGAGGTCTATCCCGACAGCCCGCACGCGACGGCCGATCAATGCAACGCAGCGCAGGTTGCTGCCGTGTGCGCGGCGCTGGACTTTGTGTTGGCGCACGGCACCACCGACGCCGGCTGAGCAAAGGCAACCTGACGGTTGATCAAGCGATACGTTCGACGAAAACGAATCGAGTTGGCTTGCTCCGCAGGGAACACGAGCCTCCGGACATGCCGCGCGTCGCCGCTATTCGGCGTCGAAGAAAACGCCCCTGACAAGCGGGCTTTCGTGCACGTTGGAGAATTTGCACGGCAGGCCGTCCGACCATTCCCAATCGGGTCCTGACTGCAGCTGATAGTGCGAGTGCGGCGTATTGGTATCGCCCGAGCTACCGAGTTTTCCCAACGGCTGCCCCTGGAGAACCTGATCGCCTACCTTGACCTGCATGGAGCCAGCCTGGAAGTGGGCCATCATGCTGAATTCGTTGTGCCCGTGATCAATGACGAGGTGATTGCCCGGGTCGCCACCGTGGGGATATTCCGGTGCATAGAAGTTCGGGTCGCTGTTTTCCGGATCAGGCTGATCCGGTCGATCGGCGCGCGCACGCACGATCGTTCCGGCGGCTGGCGCGATCAAGGTGCGTCCCCAGCCGGCATAGTCTTCGCTCTTGCGGCCGCCGTTCGGCACGTTGACTCCGTAGCCATCATCAAGACCCACCGCGTCGAGCGCAAATTGTCCGCTGCGGTTCTTGTGGCCACCGTTGGTGACGCCGGCCTGGGTAATGACCGCCTTGCCCTTGAACGGATAAACCAGCGAAGTCGCCTGCTGGTAGACCTCCACCGGCAGCACGCACATCGACCGTACGATCTTTCCGTTGTCGCTGCACTGGAGTTCGATCGCGATGGAGTCGATATTCGCTGCGGCCGGTTCGGTGCAGCGAATCCGGATCGCCAGCGGCCAGAAGATCGGCGTCGGCGAGGGCCTGCCATCGAGAAGGCGCGGTGTCAGCGGCGGTACGATGGTCACGTCCCTTACGCCGTCCGCGCTCACATTCGTCGTGCGAACGACGTGCGAACCGCTCAGCAGTCTGACCTGCATCGCCTGCACTTTCAGCGGCCGCGCACTCGTTGCTTCAACGAAAAGCCAGAACACCCAGCTCTCCGTTCTCTCGTGACCTGCGTCGGATGTCTTGAAGATGCGCGTCGGCATCGGCAGCAAACGGACGTTCTTGTCCGAAGTGGTGCGGCTGGCGAATGCGGAACCGCAACCCATCGAACCGACCAGCACAGCCGATGCCAGCAGTTCCCTGCGGGAAATTCCTAGGCTTTCCAAGGTCGCTTCTCCGGGCAAAAGAAGATTTCGGCAATATCGTTTGTCACGATGCGTCGATGACGACGCAATCGAGAGCGCCGCGACCATGCGACGCTTGGGACGAAGCCTAACCATCGCGGCCGCTCCCGCAAGGGTCGGTCGTCATGCAGCAGGAGAGCTGCGCTATCTCGTCGCAAACCGCGCTGCGGCGAATCGATGCTCGCGAATCGACATCAATGTTGCAAGATGGTGAATTCGCGTAAACGTCACTCCAGCCCATCCTTGAAGATCACATCGGACTGCAAGCGCAGGACACCCGTGGCGAATATCTGAGGAAAATCGAGCGAGTCCACCAGCGTCCCGGCGATGACCGGACGCTCGCCCGAGAGCACCATCGCAGTCGGCACGCCAACGGGCGTGGATGCGGCAGCGAACGTGTATTTGTTGATGCCGTCGGCGTCGAAGGTGTTGTCGAGCGTGCCGTAGAAGAACATGCGTGCCGCGAAGAAGCGCCGAGTGCTGCTTCCGGTCGGATCGATCCAGCCGGCCGCGGTAAGGCGCCGGTCTCGACGGAATGCGAGTGCACTGATGTTGGTGCCTTCTTCTTCCTGGAACAAAACCAGGCCGCTGCCACCAAAGCCGGTGTCGGCTGTGCCGTCCCGCTTTGTGCGCATCAGCAGCGCACCAGGCACGACGTTCGCCGTGTTCGTGATGTTCGCGGCAAGCACGATGCCGTCGTTGTAGGGGTCGATCGCAATGGCAGACGTCGCATAGCTGCCGAACACGTTGAAGTCGACGTAGCCGGTTGCGTTGAACGTGGTGTCCAGTTGCCCGCTGGGCGTGGTGCGCACGAGGAGCGGTCGCTGCTGATCGTTCACGTCGTCGGGGGCTTGACTGTAGCCGCCCAGCACGACGCGGCCTTGCGTATCGATGGCGGCCGCGGTCGCCGCTTCCAGCAGGTAATGGCCCGTGTTCTCGCTGCGACCGAAACTGACCCAGCCCGCATTGCCGAAACTGGTGTCCACGCTGCCGTTTGTGTTGATGCGGACGGCAGTGAAATCCTCGGGAGTGCCATGCCCGCAGTTCCCGCAGGAGCCAACGAGCAGGATCTTGCCGTCCGGCGCCTGGATCGCGTTGCGAAAGAAGAATTCTGCGCCAGCAAACGGCTGACTCGTCACGATTGCTTTGCCACCGACTCCAAAACTCGTGTCGAGGCTGCCATTCGCATGCAGCTTCAGCAGCGCTGGCTGTTCGTAGGGCGCAGACATGCTCTGGACGTCTCCTACGACGAAGATGCCGTTGCCCGGCGCCGGGAAGATGCCGAGGCAGTCGTCCTTTGACGGCGTCGGTCCGAAATAGACGAGCTGCCAACCGCCGGCTCCAAAGGTCGCGTCGATCGAGCCTGCGGCGTCGAACTTGGTCACGGCGCAGGCGTCAAAACGATCAGCTCCAACGGTCTGGAACGTACTGACGGTGACCGTGCTGCCGTCGGCGAGGACCGCGACTCCATGTGTTCGTGCATCGACGACATCCGCGCCCTGATAGGTCGCGGGCCATTGGAACAAGGCGCGGCCATCGCCGGAGAAGGTCGGGTCTGGATCACCGTCGTCGGCCAAGGCGATGCCTGGCGTGCCCGCGAGCAATGCGAACGCCACGCCGATGAGCATGCCGCGGCCACGGTGACAGACGAAGGCGGGGCGCGCCCGTGGAAACATTGAAATCGATGGCATCATGACCTCTCGCGAATCGCCGGCCCCGACGTATGGGCCATGCCTTGTAGCGATTCACGGAAGATCGCGGGGGCGGGGGCCAGATTGGACCTATAACGCATGCGCGAACGCATCGACAGCGACCAAGGTAAAGAACAGTACGGCCGGCGCTTTGCCACCGTCGAACCCGCGTTCGGCAACGTGCGCCACAACAATCGGCTCCACCGGTTCACGCTGCGCGGCCAGAAGAAAGTCGACGGCCAATGGAAGTTGTTGGCCCTCGTCCATAATCTCGACCAACGAGAAGTCCCCAAGGGAGACGACTGCAACCGCTTCGATTGTCCGATCAACGCTCGGCGCTATTGTCGGAGGAGTCCATAGATGAATTGTTAGACCTTGCCATTTATGACGGATCACTAAGACGTTTAAGCGTCTCGATGTTGTCTAAAAACATCTCGCGGTCTTCATGTTTCAGATGATTATGTCGGAGCAAATTATCGTAAAGCCGGATGCTTTCGCCGTACATGCCTAGTTTGGAACAGTAGGCTGCTCTACTTAGAGCGACAAAATATGATTCAGTCGCCTTCTCCAAGTCCACAGCTCTGGTATAGGTCTCAAGGGCCTTCTCTCGATTGTCTAGTTGGTCGTAGACGACAGCAATGTTCATGCACATTATTGCTCGATCGAAGTCAGGGAGGTCGCTTCGCACAAGCTCCTCCAGTATGTCTATAGCCTTGAGACGCTCGCCAGC
>JBDSXV010000235.1:0-20316 GCA_039926025.1 Dokdonella sp. | reverse complement strand
TCGGCATCCACGCGATCGACGACCAGTAAGCCTCGACGAACGCGGCGAACACGAGCATCGCGAAAACGCCGAGAACGAGTTTTGCGCCGACCGCTCCGGCTTCGACCAGCGCGCGACCACGCGTGCGTCGACCCGGTGCCAGCAGTGCCATGCCGATCTGCAAACCAGCTCCGCCGCTGATGACGATCGCGAGCAGCTCGGGCGCCGAATGCCCCGCGACGAAACGCCAGAACGGTCCGCCGTATCCGATCGCCGTCAGGTGGCCGGCGACACCGCCGATGATGACTCCGTTCATGATCAGGACGAAGATCGAACCGACCCCCGCGAGCAAGCCGCTCGCGAATGTGCGGAAGCCGATGCCGACATTGTTGAAGATGTAGTAGCCGAACATTTTCAGGTCGGTGCCGTTCTCGCGGCCCAGTCGTTCGGCGGTCGACGCCGGGTCGTACATGTTCTCGAAGCTCGCCAGCTGAGCCGGATCAAACAGCGTATGCACCAGTTCCGGATGGATCTGCAGCAACGCGATCACGCCGATCAACGGCACGAAGAACAGCAACGCGGCCACCGCCATCGCACGCCATTGCGCGCGCACGAGGCGCGGAAAGCCCGCAGCGAAGAAATCGACGATGCGACGCGCACGCGGTGCACGTGGCCGATACAGCACAAGATGGCCCCGTTCCACGAGGTCGCGCAGGCGCTGGATGAGCAAGGCGCTGTAGTCGCGTCGTTCGGCCAGCGCGAGTTGCTGGCAGAGACGGCGGAATGCGGCCGGAAATTCGCTGTCGCCGAATACCCCATCCCCGTCGCGCGGCAACTCGCGCGATGGCGGCCGCGTGCGCGTGTCCAGCCACTGTTCGAAGGCTAGCCACTCTTCGTCGTGTTGCGACTGGAAGGCGGCCTGCTTCATGCGCGACCGAGGAAAGCGCAGGCCATGCCGTGCAGGCGCTGCACCGCGAGGGATCCCTGCGCTTGCGTCAGCATTGGCAGCAGTGCCGCCAGTTCCTGCTGTCGTTCCGGCGTCAGTTGTGCTGCGCGCTCGGCGAACTCGACGATCGCGGCGCGCTCGCGCGGCAGCAATGGCATGGGCGCATGCACGACCGGGGCGATCGGTGCCGCGCCTTGCTTGGCGGGCAACTCGGCATACACGACCAGGGTACCTGCGACCAGATCACCGAGACGGCGGCCGCCGGGATCGATGAGGCAGGCAAACAGTCCAAACGCGTAGGCGAAGGGCAGCATGTCAACCGTGCGCAGCAGGTTGCGCACGATCGAGGCGATCCATGTTACCGGCGTGCCGTTCGCGTTGACCACGCGCAGACCCATGATTTTTTTGCCCGGCGTCTGGCCGTCGCGCAGCACTTCGAAAAGAACGGGATAGAACCAGAACAACACGAACAACACGAGCAGGTAGATGCCAAAGCCGCTTTCGCCGAGCATGCCGATGAAGATCGCGAGCATCCATATGAGGCCGAGACGGATCATCGCGTCGGCCGCCCAGGCGCAAGCGCGCGGCATGACGCCGGCAGAGCGCAAATGCAGCGCAATGCCTTCCGGTGTCTCGACAAGAGTCAGCGTGTCGAGCATTGTGCGGCCGAAGTCAGGCCTT
Organism: Dokdonella sp.; assembly: GCA_039926025.1. Lineage (GTDB taxonomy): Bacteria > Pseudomonadota > Gammaproteobacteria > Xanthomonadales > Rhodanobacteraceae > Dokdonella_A. The sequence goes on along the minus strand of JBDSXV010000235.1, from coordinate 18,710 downwards.
GACGACGATCGTGTCGGCGAAGTGATCGTGCAGGCAGCGGTAGTCCTGGCGGAAAATCAGCAGCGAATCGACCAACGAGATGAAGTAACCAATCAGCGGGATCGCGCCGAGCAATGCCACGGGAAGGAAACGCGCGAAGATGATGCGCAGCAGACTGCAAGGGCTGCCATCGGTGCGCACGATCTTGATGTTGAGCCAGCGCTTGGCGAGCGTTTGCCCATGACGATGCAGCAGCACCATGTTGACGACTGCAATACCGATCATCACCGCAAAGATCGCGAAACCGAGCAGACCGAACAGAAACGGATTCGGCTGGCCGCCGCCCGCCTGCTTGTACGACGGTATTGCGATCGCTGCGGCGATCGCGATCAATGCGACAGGACCGCCTACGACCAGCCCGTCGAGGATCGCCGCGCCCAGTCGCGTTCCGCGATCGGCAAGCTCCTGCTCTCCCTCATGGCTGACATCGCTGACACGTGCGGAGGGTGCCGCATACGGATTCATCGTTGGTAACGGCGGCGGTCTCTGTTCCATGAACGGCATCCCCCCTGTGAGAAGTGCAGGACTTTAACCGGCGCCATGTGCGGAAAACAACGCTTCGACCATGACGCACGTACCCCCCGGCTGGCGCTGGACGACGCGGCCGTCTGCCGGACCCGGGCCGCTCTATTTCGCAGATCATCTTGGCTTCGAGAGCGCATGCGCGCGGGAAATCGACGCCGTGACTTGCTGACCACTCGACGCATCATTCCACCATTGCCAGCACGGTCATCGCGTCGTATGGCCACATGACAGATGGCAAGCGCCAAGCCCGGGCGACGCAGCGAACTCACGGGCCTGAGCGGGAACCGGCGCGCCATACTTGTGGCAACGGGCCATGGCGCGTGTCCAGCCGGGTTTCCTGAGCCGCTTGACAGTCTGATTTTTGGTGTTATAGTTAACTACAACACTACTTCATCAATCACCTCTGTGGAGGTTGTCGTGCCGAACCGTCTGATCCCTCTCCTGCTGCTGGCAGCCTCCCTTTACACGGGCGGCGCCGCCATCGTCGCGCTGTCGAACGGCGCCATCAGTCCCCGTCATGGCGAATTGGCGGCTGTTGCCAAGCCCGCTGTGTCGCCTGCCGCGGATGCCATCGATGCACCGGCGACCCTGCTGCCCGTTGTCGTGGTTCGCCCCGAGCCCGACATGCCGACCCTCGCGACGGTCACCGTGCGCGCGAGCCGAGCCGACATGGCCGATGCCATCGCCGACGCGAGCGAACTCCCGGTAGGCACCGTGCTTCCCGCTGCGCGGCGCAAGGCAGTCCTTTCCTTCGCCAGTGCGGGTTTTGACATGCCCTACTATTCCTTTGGCAGAACCCTGCGTCACATGAGCAAGGAATGATCTTGATGAGCACCGTCTGGAACGATTCGACGCCGATCTACCGCCAACTGCGCGACCGCGTGGTGGCCATGATCCTCGATGGCGTCATCAAGCAGGGCGATCCGCTGCCGTCGGTGCGCCAGGTAGCCGGTGATTTTCAGATCAATCCGATCACCGTGTCCAAGGCGTATCAGGAGCTGGTTGACGAGAATCTGGTGGAAAAACGAAGGGGGCTTGGCATGTACGTAAGCGATGGCGCACGCGACGCGCTGCTCAAATCCGAACGCGAACGCTTCCTCAGCGAAGAGTGGCCCGCGCTGCATGCGCGCCTCGCCCGCCTCGGCTTGAGCCTGGAGCAACTCATCGAAGCTGCAAAGTCCGGGGAAAAGAAATGAGCACCACGGCCATGAACCCGATCGTCCGCGCACGCAACTTGTCCAAGCAGTACGGCGCGACTAAGGCGCTCGATGCGGTGAACTTCGAGATCGAGGCCGGCCGTATCGTCGGGCTGATCGGCCCGAACGGCGCGGGCAAGACCACCGCGTTGAAAGCCATCCTCGGACTGACCGATTTCGACGGAGAACTGTCGGTGCTCGGCTTCGATCCGCGTACCCAGCGCGCGCAGCTCATGGAACAGGTGTGCTTCATCGCCGACGTCGCCGTGCTGCCGCGGTGGATCCGGGTCAGCGAGGCGGTCGAATTCGTCGCCGGCGTGCATCCGCGTTTCTCGCGTGAAAAGTGCAACGCGTTCCTCGCACATACCAAGATCGCGCCGGGGATGCGCGTACGTGAGCTTTCCAAAGGCATGATCGTGCAATTGCACCTGGCCCTGGTCATGGCGATCGATGCGAAGCTGCTCGTGCTAGACGAACCGACGCTCGGCCTCGACATCCTTTACCGCAAGTCCTTCTACGAGAGCCTGTTGTCGGACTATTTCGACGAGAGCAAGACGATCATCGTGACCACTCACCAGGTCGAGGAAGTCGAACACATCCTCACCGACCTCATGTTCATTCGCGACGGCAAGATCGTGCTCGACGCAACCATGGATCAAGTAGCGGAGCGTTACGCGGAGGTCATGGTAAATCCGGACAAGGCAGATGCCGCGCGCGCGCTCAAGCCGCTCAACGAGCGCCAGATTTTCGGCAAATCGATCTTCCTGTTTGACGGCGCCGATCGGAGCCAACTCTCGCAATTGGGCGAGTTGCACAAACCCAGCATCGCCGACCTGTTCGTCGCGACCATGAAAGGAACCTACGCATGAACACCTTTCCCCTCCTGCTCAAGCGCGAGTACTGGGAACACCGCAACGGCTTCCTGTGGACCCCGGTATGGATCACCGGCGCATTCCTGATCATCACCGCGCTCGTCATCATCAGCGCCGAAGTCTTCCGCAGCCACGCGAACGTGCAAGTGGGCGGCTTCTCGCTGGATGGCTTGCGCGGCAGTATCAGCGCTGACGACATTGCGAAAGCGGGCAACGGCCTTGATGTGTCGCAGCTCGTCATCGGCGGCATGGCGTCTGCGGGTTTGTTCTTCGTGACGTTCTTCTATCTGCTGGGTGCGCTATACGACGACCGCCGCGATCGCAGCGTGCTGTTCTGGAAGTCGTTGCCGGTGTCGGATACCGCGACGGTTGCATCAAAAGCGCTGACGGCGCTGCTGGTCATCCCTGCTTTCGCACTCGTGATCTCTACCCTCGCGTATGTCGTATTCCTCGTGGTGATCTGCCTGTGGGCCGGCGTGCATGGCCTGAACGCATTGCCCGCGGTGTTCGCTGCACATCCGATCGGGATGTTTCTGCGCCTTGCCGCGATGTTGCCGGTTGGCGTGTTGTGGGCGCTGCCGACGGTGGGATGGCTGATGTTCTGGTCCGCCTATGCGCGCAGCAAGCCGTTTCTATGGGCAGTGTTGCTACCGGTGCTGGCGATTATCGCGAACTGGTGGATCGGCGTACTCGGCGGTCCACATATCAATGGCGACCTCAACCTTGCATCGATGCTCGGCCGCTTGCTCTTCAGCATCATGCCTGGCAGCTGGTTCAGCTCGAAGTTCGGAATTAGCGGCCCGAAAGGATGGTTCAATCCCGACAGCGAACATGTCGTGAATGCCCTGGACCCCAGCCACGTCTACGGCGTGCTGGCGACAGCTGACTTGTGGATCGGCGTGGCTGTCGGCATCGCGTTGCTTGGCGGAGCGATCTGGTTCCGCGGTCGTCGCGTCGAGACCAGCGTCTGAGCACGCGGGTACTGCGTCGATCACTGTTCGTTCTACCGAGGCACACGATGAAATACAGAACAAGCAATCTGACGGTTCCGTTCGCACTCGCCATGTTGTTGGCCGCCTGCGGGAACAACGAGAAGAACGGATCGTTCACTCACTTCAGCGTCGTCGATGAGAGTCATGTCGCGATTCATGCGCGTGGCGTCGCCGACGCGATCCTTGCCTCCGATGGCAGCCTGCGCATCGACAGCAAAGCCATCGCGATGACGCCCGCGCAGCAGACGCTGCTCGAGGCCTACTACCGTGGCGTGGAAACGCTGCGCCACGACGCCATCGCAACGGGAGCAGCCGGCATCGCCACCGCGGGCACGGCCATCGTGAGCGTCGTCAGCGGATTGGCCAGCGGTGATCCAGACAGCATCGGCCCGAAAGTCGACGCGAAAGCGGCCAAGGTCGAGGCCGCCGCGACGAAGCTGTGCGCGGATCTCGCAGAATTGCGCAAGCAGCAGGAAGTGATCGTCGCGCAACTTGAAGCGTTCCGACCTTACGGCTTGATCGACGAGAGCGATGCCGACGATTGCAAATCCTAACAGGCCGCCTGCAAGTTCCCGCGCAAGAAAAAGGCCGCTTTCGCGGCCTTTTTCTTGCGGCTTGCGAATTCCGCGTCAACGCACGGTGTCGTTCAACACCTTGTACTTGTTCGCGCCGTCAGCCTGTATGCCGGTCTGGGTCAGATCGAGCGAACCAACCAGCCAGAAACGAGTCAGGTCGCGGCCTTCACGACGGACAACGGCCGCGGTGGGGCCGTTCGTGTAGATGATGTCACCGCTATGCAGCTTCGCCGGCTCCACTGTCTGGGTGATGGCATGCCCGTCATTGAGGTTCTTTTCGAGAGCGAGTCGCGCCGGCGCGTCGACAGCAGGTTCGCTCGAATTGATCGAGCCTGCGGTCTGGTTCGCTTCGCGACGCAACCCCCCGTCACCACGCACCGACGACAGCACCTGATAGCGATTCGTCGCCACGACCTTCAACTCCGCACTGCGCAAATCAAGGTCGCCCTCAAGCCAGTACAGGGATAGACGGTTTCCTTCGCGACGCGATACGGCGCGCACGGGACCCTCCACATACAGCATGTCACCCTGCTGCAACGATGACACGGGCATCGGACCGCTCGCGGCGCGGCCATCGTTCAACGACTGTTCGAGGCGGCCATGGATCTCGTTGATATCGACAGCTGGCGCAGCTGGCTTCGCCGCTGCAGCAACCGGTGCGGGCGTGGGCGCGGGCTTCGGCGTCGCGGCAGCACGCGCCGCCTCGGCTTGCTGCGCCTGTGCCTTGGCGGCTTCGGCTTCCGCCTTTGCCTTCTCCGCCTCGGCCTGACTCTTGGCAATCTCGGCTTCGGCCTTTGCCTTCTCCGCTTCGGCGCGGCTCTTCTCGGCTTCGGCTTTCGCCTTCTCCGCCTCGGCCCGGCTCTTCTCGACGTCTGCCTTGGTCGTCTTTTCAGGTTCTGCAGCGGCGGGCTTGGCAGACTTGTCTTCAATCCTCACCAGCACGTTCTCGTAAAAGCCTTCCTTGAGTACGAGACTCGCGTTGCCTCCCGCGTGCACCTTGGCCGCAATCCTTGCATGCCAGTCAGCAGGCGCCGTGATCACCAGCTTGTTGCCGGATGCGGCAGCCTGGCGTCCGAGAGAAGCCAGCGTCGCATCGGCGCCACCGCTCTGGAAGTTCGCACCGCTGATATCGGTGTTCTGTTGGGCCATGGCGCTGGTTGCGACCAACGCACTGGCAAGCATGAATTTCTTCAACATTTCAAAAGCTCCGGTTTCCTTCGTTCTCTATCGTGATACAGGCATGCACGAACGATCTGGGCAATACCTGTCAGACGCAATCGTCGGGCTGCCCCGGGCAATACGCCGGATCACTGGCCCGCCCGGAGGCATTGACTTCCCGAACGCCCGCAGACAGCTTTATGAACTACGCAGTATGGCATTGACGGGCGCGTTCGGCATGTGCCGTTCGCCACGGCAGACTTGGGCGCGAATATACGTCGTACGAATGCTCTCGTCGACATCGTGGCATCGGGCCCGCCGGGCCAATCCCATTGCGACGTCGGTTCCGCACCTCCGTTAGCATGACGACCCCTGAATGGAGGCGCTCATGTCGAGCCCAGACCCGATCGACACATCTTCCGCAAAGCAAGCGCGCAATTCCGGCATAGATGCGCTGCGCGGCTTGGCAATCGTGCTTGTCGTGCTTCACCACATCGGGCTTCGCCTTCCGCTGCGCAAGGGAATTCTGGCGGACTTCGCGCCACTGCCGCTACTGGACGCGCTCAACTACAACGGCTACGAAGCGGTCTTCGTATTCTTTGTCCTCTCGGGTTTCCTGATCGCAACGACGTCGCTGCAGCGCTGGGACAGTCTAGATCGGATCGACGCGCAAGCGTTCTATGCACGCCGATTCGCGCGCATCGTTCCCTGCTTGCTGCTTCTGGTCGGGGTGCTGGCTGTGCTGCACCTGGCCGGCGCTACCGACTATGTGATCACACGCGAAGGCCAGTCATTGCCACACGCAATTGCCGCCGCGCTCGGCTTGCACCTCAATTGGTACGAGGGCGCCACCGGCTATTTGCCTGGTGGGTGGGACGTGCTGTGGTCGCTCTCCATCGAGGAAGTTTTCTATCTGGCCTTCCCTTTGTTGTGCCTGCTCGTGCGACGCAGCGGGTGGCTCGTCTGCATCCTGCTAGCGCTGGCATTGTCGCTGCCGTACTCGCGCGCAGCGCTGGAAGGCAACGAAATCTGGCAGGAGAAAGCCTACCTGCCTGGCATGGCCGCGATCGCGACCGGTGTGCTCGCAGCGCTATTTGCTGCGAACGTGCAACCACGCGCATGGCTCGTCCGTTTGCTGCTCACGCTGGGGTCGATCGGACTTGCCGCCGTACTGTTCGTCGAGGGTTGGCTGTGGAAAGGTCTGGGCCTCGGCAACGGCACGATGCTTGTGCTGACGTTTGCGACAGCTTTCCTGGTCATTGGTTTGCATTGGCACGGCGCTTCGGGCGCCGCGCGCGCGCTCAAAGGCCTGGGCTGGCTGCGCTCGTGCGGACGACTAAGCTACGAGATCTACCTGACCCACATGTTCGTCGTGTTCGCCTTCGTCGGGATGTTCAAGGCCAGCGGCGGCGACATTCGCTACGGCATCCTGTGGTATCTGCCGAGCGTGCCGCTGACGTGGCTGCTGGGCGCCGCGCTCGCGCGCGGCTTCTCGATTCCTTGCGATCGGGCTCTGCGACGCCTACTTCTGAAACGACCAGCGCGTGCGCAGGATATCCTATCAACTCGCATACCAGAAAAAATGTCGACCTGAAAACCCGGACCGCCATTCCTCGCATGCAGAAGATGTCCGACGACCTTATCCGCCCGCCGATCCACCGTGGATGCCGCCCTTGGTCAGCGCCGTCGGGTCGAGCAAGGCCTTGAGCTTTGCACGCGGCAAGCCGGTCGTTTCCAATGCGACATCAAGGATCGGCCGCCCTTCCTTGTAGGCCTGCTTCGCGGTCGCTGCGCCCTTGTCGTAGCCGATGACCGAATTCAATGCGGTCACCAAAATCGGATTGCGATCGAGCGCCTCGCGGATCTTGTCTTCGCGCACCTTGAAGCCAGCAATCGCCTTGTCGGCGAGCAGGCGCGTCGCATTCGCAAGCAACTCAACCGACTGCAGTAGATTCAGCGCGATCACCGGCAGCATGACATTGAGCTGGAAATTGCCGCTCTGGCCCGCAATCGTGATCGTGGTGTCGTTGCCGATTACCTGCGCGCAGACCATCGCCATCGCCTCGGGAATCACCGGATTGACCTTGCCCGGCATGATCGACGAGCCTGGCTGAAGCGCCGGCAGTTCAATCTCGCCGATACCGGCGAGCGGACCGGAATTCATCCAGCGCAGGTCATTCGATATCTTCATCAGCGAGCACGCGAGCGTCTTCATCTGGCCTGACAATTCGACCGCCGCATCCTGCGAACTGATGCCCTCGAAATAGTTGTCCGCCGCTTCGAACTTCACACCGGTCATCTTCGTGAGCTCGGCGCTGATCTTCGGCCCGAGTTGCACATCGGCGTTGATGCCGGTGCCGACCGCAGTGCCGCCTTGCGGCAGCTTGCGCATGCGCTTGAGCGCATCCGTGATGCGCTCGATGTTCGAACGAATTTGCGCAGACCAGCAACCCAGCTCCTGCCCGAACGTGACCGGCATCGCGTCCATCAGATGCGTGCGCCCGGTCTTGGCGACCTTGCGCAGTTCCTTCGCACGCAGATCCAGCGTCATCTTCAGGTGCGCAAGCGCGGGCAGCAGTTGCTCGCTCACGGTCAGCACGGCGCTGACCTGGATAGCCGTCGGAATCACGTCGTTCGACGACTGCCCGTTGTTGACGTCGTCGTTCGGATGCACCTTCGATCCGGCGGCCGCGCAGACGTGCGCAATCACCTCGTTCGCGTTCATGTTCGATGACGTACCCGAACCGGTCTGGAACACGTCGATGGGGAACTGCGCATCGAATTCGCCCGCTGCGACGCGCTCCGAAGCCTTGCGTATCGCCTTCGCCGACGTCTTCTTCAAATGCCCGAGGTCCGAATTGGCTTGCGCCGCTGCGGATTTGATGAGACCGAGCGCACGGATGAATTCGCGCGGCATGGTGAGGCCGGAAATCGGGAAATTGTCGACGGCGCGCTGCGTCTGAGCGCCATACAGCGCGGCGCTCGGCACCTTCAGTTCGCCCATGCTGTCGCGCTCGATCCGGTACTGGCTCATGACTGACCTGCTCCAAAAAGGGAGCGCGAGTATAGCGGGCACGATTATGGCGGGTGAGCGCACGGCGACAGGGCGCCGGGAATGCCAATGCTAGAATAGGCCGCCACCATACTGCGTCCCCTGATGCTTCAGAACCTGTTCTACGTCGGCGCGGCCCTCGCCCTGGTGCTGCTCAACGGGCTGTTCGTTGCGGCTGAATTTGCCCTGGTCAAGCTGCGCCAGACCCAAGCCGCGACACTGGCTGCGACCCACGGCTGGCGCGGGCAGATCCTCGCCAGCGTGCATGGCCGTCTGGACGCCTATCTGTCGGCCTGCCAGCTCGGCATCACGCTCGCCTCGCTCGCGCTTGGCTGGATCGGCGAACCGGCGTTCTCGCGCTTGCTGGAACCGTTGTTCATGTACTTCGGTATCGGCGCCGACACGACCCAGATCGTCGCGCTCGTGCTCGCATTCACCCTGATCTCATACCTGCACATCGTGCTCGGCGAACTGGCACCGAAATCGCTGGCGCTGCGCCGTCCTGAACGAATCTCACTGTGGACGGCGGTGCCCCTGTACGCGTTCTACTGGGCGATGTATCCAGCCATCTGGCTTCTCAACGCAAGCGCCAATCGAATCCTGCAGACATTCGGCCTAGCCGAGGGCGCGCATGGCGACGAGCACAACTATTCGCGCGAGGAACTGAAGCTCATCGTGCACGCCCAGCGCGCGAACCGCAAAGGGGAGGAGTATTCGATGATGAAGCACGCACTCGACCTTCCCGAGCTGGTGGTCGGCGACGTGTTGCGCACACGCGATCAGCTCGCCAGCCTGCGCGACGGCATGGGTCGGGCTGAGGTGCTCGCCGAATTCCATCGCACCCGCTACAGCCGCTACCCTTGGTTCGACACCGACGGCGATCGCGTACGCGGCATCCTGCGGGTGAAAGATCTCCTGCATGCAATCGCCGAGCACGGGGAGATCGGCGACGTCGTCTCGCTGTTGCGCCCGCCGATCCTGCTGCCGCTGCATACACCGGTGCTCGACGTGCTCAAGCGTTTCCGCGCCGGTGATACACATCTCGCACTCGGCATCGAGGACTCCGGACGCGTCGCCGGCTTCTTCACGCTCGAAGACATTCTCGAAGTGCTGGTCGGCGATATCGAGGACGAGCATGCACGCGCAGGCAGCCAAACCGTCCGCGGACCGGTCACGGGCGAATTCACCATATCCGGCGGCACGCCGATCTACCGGCTCGAACGCCTGCTCGAACGCGATATCGATGCGCCGGCCGATGTGAATTCGGTGGGCGGCCTTATCATCCACCGCCTGGAACGCCTGCCGGTCGAAGGCGAGACACTGGGCTTCGACGGCTTCGACCTGATCGTGCGCACCATGCAGGGAGCGCGTGCCCAGACCATCGTCGTGCAATTGAGAACCGATACCCTCGAGGAAACGCAATGAGTTCGACGCTTACCGCCCTGTCGCCGCTGGATGGTCGCTACGCCGCGAAAACGGCCGCGCTGCGCCCCATCTTCAGCGAGTTCGGCCTCATGCACCGACGCGTGCTGGTCGAACTGCATTGGCTGCTTGCACTCGCAAACGAACCTCACGTCGTCGAAGTCCCCGCGCTTTCCGATTCTGCGCGCGCTGCTCTGTCCGCCATCGGCGAGAATTTTTCAGAAGCGGATGCCGAACGTATCAAGACGATTGAACGCACGACCAACCACGACGTCAAGGCAGTCGAATACTTCCTCAAGGAACGCGTCGCTGGCAATGCCGAGCTGGCCACCGTCAAGGAATTCATTCATTTCGCCTGCACCAGCGAAGACATCAACAACCTGGCCTATGCGCTGATGCTGCGCGACGCCCGCGATGGCGTGTTGCTGCCGGCAATCGACGGTGTCGGCGCAAAATTGCGTGAGCTTGCACATGCCCTGGCGGCGCAGCCAATGCTCTCGCGCACGCACGGCCAGACGGCCTCACCGACCACGCTGGGGAAAGAGATTGCGAATGTGCTTGCGCGCCTTGAACGTCAGCGCCGGCAAATCGCCGCTGTCGAACTCACCGGCAAGATCAACGGTGCAGTGGGCAACTACAACGCACACGTGGTCAGCTACCCCGAAGTCGACTGGCCCGCGTTCGCGCAAACCTTTGTAGAATCGCTCGGCCTCGTCTTCAATCCCTACACGACGCAGATCGAGCCGCACGATTGTGTGGCCGAGCTCGGCGACGCTCTGCGTCGCGCGAACACGATCCTGATCGACTTCGCGCGCGACGCGTGGGGCTACATCTCGCTCGGCTATTTCCGCCAGGTGCTCAAAGCGGGCGAAATCGGCTCCTCGACGATGCCGCACAAGGTCAATCCGATCGATTTCGAAAACGCCGAAGGCAATTTTGGTCTAGCCAATGCATTGTTCGAGCACTTCAGCTCAAAGCTGCCGATCAGCCGCTGGCAGCGCGACCTGACCGACTCCACCGTGCTGCGCGCGCTAGGCACTGCGTTCGGGCATACCCAGATCGCACTCGACGCCCTGCTGCGCGGTCTCGGCAAACTCAACGTGAGTCCGGAGCGGCTCAATGCGGACCTCGACGCCAGCTGGGAAGTCCTCGCCGAAGCGGTGCAGACCGTGATGCGCCGTTACGGATTGCCGGAGCCTTACGAACAGCTCAAGAAACTCACGCGCGGGCACGGCATAACGCGCGAGGCGCTGCGCGAATTCGTCGGCAAACTCGACTTGCCCGTGGACGCGAAACAGCGCCTGCTTTCGCTGGCGCCGGAAAGCTACATCGGCCTGGCCAAGGCGCTCGCGCAGGCAATCTGATCGCAATGCGTCCGGTCGCGCCCCGGCGCGTGGGCGCCAAGGCTGGCGAGCTCATTCTCCGGCCGCGTCGATTGACGCAGAGTCGATGAAGATGCAAGTTGCAATGCGCGGGCGGAACCAGGAGGCCACATGTGCAGCCAAATGCAGCGCCGTTCGGGGATGGAGGCTGTATCGACTATCGATGCGGCGGACGGGTTTCGCCACGCGCACAGGCTAACGGCGCGGAAGATGATGCAAGCAATGCTGCGTGCAATGTTCGGATTCCTGCTCGGCATCGCCGCCATCCATTCTGGCGCCGCAGGGGCGCAGACGCCTGTTCCCCTGCCGCAACCGAACGTTCCGCTGTATCTCAACGGTTTTGTCTACGCGTTCGCGAAGCAGTCCGATGGGAGTCTGGTAATCGGCGGCACATTCAGTTCCGTCAATGGCGTAAAGCGCAGCAATGTCGCGCGTTTGCTTCCAGACGGTACGCTCGACACCAACTGGGACCCTTCTGCGAATGACACCGTCCTTGCGCTGGCCGTCGGCTCCGATGGCGCCGTCTATGCCGGCGGCCAGTTCAGCAGCATAGGCGGCCAGGCACGCAGCTTCATCGCAAAACTTGCAGGCAGTGGCGTCGGTGCAGCCGATGCCAATTGGAACGCCGCTGCCAATGGCACTGTCACGGCCTTGGCCGTCGAGGCAAGCGGCTCGGTGTATGCGGGCGGTGAATTCACCGTCATCGGCGGCCTGGGACGCAGCTACATCGCAAAGCTCGCCGGCAATTTGACGGGCGCCGCGAATGCGACGTGGAATGCATCTGCCGACGCGGCGGTTACCACTTTGGCGGTGGACGCGAGTGGCTTTCTTTACGCGGGTGGCGCGTTTACGCAGATCGGCGGAGTGGCGCGCGCATTCATTGCGAAACTTTCAGGAAGCGGCACGGGCGCGGCGGACGCCACGTGGAATCCTTCGGCCAATGCGAACGTCGAGGTTGTCGCGCTGGATGCAAGCGGCCATATCTACGCGGGGGGCACGTTTACATTGATCGGCGGTCAGTCACGCAACCATCTCGCCAAACTCGCCAGCAGCGGCGCAGGCGCAGCGGACGCCCAATGGAATCCTGGACCGGACGGCGCGGTTACGACATTGGCGCTGGACACCGGCGGCGCGATCTATGCCGGTGGCGCGTTCATCAACGTAGCTGGACAGCGCCGATTGTTCGTCGCCCGGCTGACAAGTACCGGCGCCGTGGACCTCGCATGGGACGCAGCGGTGAACGGCTTTGTCCATGCGCTTGCACTGACAGGAAGCGGCGGCCTCTACGTCGGCGGTGAATTCACTCGCGTCGCGAACAACGTGCGACTCGGTCTTGCGACGCTGGCATCCGACAGCAACGCGACGGCGATGACGACGGACGCGGAAAAGCCCGGCGAGGCCTTTGCCGTTATTGAGCAACCCGGCGGCGGCACCATCGTCGGCGGGAATTTCGAAAAAGGAGGCCAGCTCGTGCGCAGCAATATCCTGCGCCTGGATCCCGATGGCTCGCTCGATGCCAATTGGAATCCGTCAGCAAAAGGCTATGTTCTGGCCATGGCAAGTGGCGCCAACGACGAGGTTTACGTAGGCGGCTACTTCGGCGCGATTGGAACGACGCCGCGTAACGGGCTCGCGAAGCTCTCCGGCTCCGGCAACGGGAACGTTGATCCCGACTGGGCCCCATCGGCCAACGAAATCGTGCGCGCACTCGCGGTGGACGCCGACGGTGCCGTATTCGCGGGCGGGCGCTTCACCAGCATCGACGGTCAAGCACGCAACTACATCGCGAAACTGTCCGGCACTGGCAGCGGCGGAGTGGACGCGCAATGGAACCCGTCGGCGGATGGTCTGATCGAGGCGCTGGCGTTGGACAGCGACGGCGCTGTCTACGCTGGGGGCGAGTTCGCGCATATTGGTGGTCAAGCACGCAGCAAGATCGCCAAGGTCGCCAACACCGGCACCGGGCTGGTGGATCCTGTCTGGGACCCTTCCGCCGACGATTTCATTTCGGCACTGGCCGTCGGCAGCGATGACGCGGTCTATGCGGGGGGCGCTTTCGCCACGATCGGTGGCGAAGCGCGTCATCACCTCGCTAAACTTACGCGCAGTGGTGCGGGCAGTGTGGATCCGATTTGGGATCCATCACCAAACGGCATCATCCAGGCTTTGGCGTTGAGCGAAGCTGGCGCGCTGTATACGGGCGGTTCCTTTTCGCTGGTTGGCGGCCAGATGCGTTCGAATATCGCCAAACTCGACAGTGCGGGCTCTGGCGCGGCAGACACCAACTGGAATCCCGAAGCAGACAACAGCGTCCTCGCATTGCGCATCTACGGCAACGGTGCCGTCTATGTCGGGGGGCAATTTGGCACCATCGGCGGTTCTGCCCGTTCGGGACTGGCAGCGCTGCCTCCCACATCCTCGCCCGTCATTCCGACAACAACGAGCATCACGAGCGCCTCGCCTCCGACCAGCGTGGTCGGCCAGAGTTACACGGTTGCGTTCACGGTCGCTGCGATGCCGGGCATGCCGACGGGTTCGGTGATCGTGCGGGACGACGCAGGCTCTTTGTGTGGCCCGACCAATCTGGTCGGCGGCGCAGGCACATGCTCACTGGCCTCGACGAGTGCGGGTTCGCTTACCCTCACCGCAGGCTACGCGCCCGACGACGCAGGCGCGTTCTATACCAGTAGCGGCACAGCCACGCACACCGTGAATCGCGCCAGCACCACCATGGCGATAGCATCGCACGCGCCTGATCCTTCGACGCCGGCGCAGGCAGTCACGGTGACTGCCGCGCTCGCTGTTGCAAGTCCAGGCGCGGGAACGCCTGGGGGCATCACGGTCAGCGATGGCGTCGATGCCTGCACGATCCCGCAAGGCAGTTCGACCTGCATGGTGACGCTGACCACGCGTGGCACGCGCACCCTGACCGCAACCTACGCCGGCACTCCCGATTTCGAGGGAAGCAGCGCGAGCACGACCCATCACGTCAATCAACTGCCGGTGGCCGCCAGCGACAGTTATCAGACCAATGAAGACACCGCGGTGACGGTGGCTGTTGCCCAGGGCGTGCTTGCTAACGACAGCGATCCGGATGGCGGCGCATTGACGATCACCAATGCAGGCACACTCAGCGCTACGGGGATCGGCGGTGTCGTGCATCTTGCTGCGAACGGTGCCTTCGACTACATGCCGCCGGCGAATGCCAACGGCGCCGCAAGCTTCACCTACGTGCTCAGTGATGGCTCCGAGACTTCCACCGGAACCGTGACGATCAGCGTGGTTCCCGTCAACGATGCGCCGAGCTTCACCTTGGCCGTGAATCCGACATGGCCGGCAGGAACAAGCGGCGTGCAGGCAGCGGCCGCATTCGCGACCGTGACGAATTTCGGCCCGCCCGACGAAGGCGCGCAGCACGTGCAGGCATGGGTCCTGCGGACAATCCAGGACTCGAACGCGATCTCGGCCAACGTCACCATCGCACTCGACGGCAGCTTGAGCTACACCCTGACCGGGCATACCGGCAGCGCAAGTTTTGGCGTGAAACTCAGGGATGACGGCGGAACGGCAAACGGCGGCATCGACACATCCGCCGAACAGGTTTTCACGATCTCGGTCGCCGCTGGCACCGATCTGTGGGTGACCATCGATGACGGCGCTGTTTTCGTCGTGGGCGGGCATGCGACCACCTACGCGATCGTCGTGCACAACAGTGGACCTGACGATGTCATTGGCGCGCACGTACAGTTGCCCATGCCCTCCAACCTGGTGAATGCGACCTGGAATTGCACCGCGACGGCAGGGTCGACATGTGCGCCGAATGGAACCAGCGGCATCAACGACACTGTCGACATTTCGAATGGCGGCGTCCTTACCTACACGTTGACGGCAACTTCGGTGTCCATTCCTGAACATTCCATCGTGACCAGCGTGACCGTCACGGCACCCGCCAATGAGCCAGACACGAATACCAGCAACAACAGCGCCGTCGACACTGACGTCGTCGGCATCTTCAGGGATGGATTCAATGGCAACCCATGAGCTCAGCATTTTCCATCGACCCGGCCATCGCCGGAACGCGACCGCGCCGAAAAGCCATCGCGCGATGTACATGATCACCCGGGATTCGTTGCGGTGAGCCATCGACAAGCTGTGCCCACCATCGAAGTCCAGGCCGGCGACAGGGGATTGCTCGGCATGTCTGCCGCACAGTTCCTTCGCGATTACTGGCAGAAACACCCTCTGCTGATTCGCAATGCGTTCACCGATTTCAGCAACCCGGTGGCGCCCGACGATCTCGCGGGACTCGCGTGCGAGGAACTGTCGCTCGCGCGCATAGCGCTGCACGATCTCAAGCACGACCGCTGGACATTGCGCAGCGGCCCGTTCGCGGAAACCGATTTCGCGACATTGCCGAAAACGCATTGGACCCTGCTGGTACAGGATGTCGACAAATGGGATGTCGACGCCGCCGCCCTGCTCGTCCCCTTCGATTTTTTGCCCAGCTGGCGCGTCGACGACGTCATGGTCAGCTACGCCGAAGACGGCGGTTCGGTCGGCGCGCATGTCGATCAGTACGACGTATTCCTGCTGCAGGGGCTGGGTCGACGTCGCTGGCAGATCAGCACCGACCCGTCGGCGCCGAAGGCGTTCCGTGTCGATGCCGAACTGAAACTGCTGCGCGAGTTCACGCCAACGCACGAGTGGACACTCGAGCCTGGCGACATGCTCTATCTACCGCCCGGAGTGCCTCATCACGGCGTGGCGCTCGGCGCGTGCATGACATATTCGATCGGCATGCGCGCTCCGTCACAAGCCGATTTGCTCGGCGATTTCGTCGACCACCTCATTGAGGCGATGCCCGAAGAATGGCGATTCGTGGACGCGGACCTCGAGCCCGCAAGCAGCGCCGGCGAGATCGACGATGCCGCGATGACGCGCGTGATGCGAGCAATGCCATGGCTGCGATTCGGCGAAAGCGCGCCCAGCGCCGCAAAAACGACGAGTGATGCGCGGAGTGCCGACGCCCGCGCAATTGACGATTCCGTGCTGCGGACCTGGTTCGGGCGATTCATCACGCGCTATCGCAGCGCGCATGCGGTCGCCCCCAATCCGCGGCCGCTGAGCGATGCCGCGTTTGCGCGTGCGTTCGAACAGCATGCGCATGCGCAGCGCAATCCATGGTCACGCTTCGCATGGATGCGCGCAGCGCGCGGCGCGACGCTGTTTGTCGCCGGCGAGCAACATGCGTGTTCGCTGAAATTCGCACAGCTCGTCTGCGCGCAGGCGCAATTTTCAATCGCTGCGGCAGCCGCTTCCGTGAGCGATCGTGCGGTCCTGCGCGGCCTGGTCGACGCCGGCCATCTCGCGCTCATGCCGCCTCCGCGCGTCCGGAGAGCACGATGATTCGCGATGATTTCAGCGTCGAAGCCGCGTCGTGGGAACGCGACCTTGCCGACCTGCGCGCCGTGCGCGAGCCCGTGTTTCTTGTCGAGCAGAATATTCCACCCGAAATGGAGTGGGACGAACTCGACGCGAAATCGCGCCACGTGCTCGCGCGCGATCGCGAAGGCCGCCCGATCGGCACCGGTCGATTGACGCCGGAACACGGCATAGGCCGCATGGCTGTGCTCGCCGAATGGCGTGGAAAAGGTGTCGGCGAAGCCATCATGCGCGTACTGCTGGAGCAGGCTCGCTTGCTGGGTTACCCAAGCGTCGAACTGCATGCTCAGAGTCATGCGATTCCGTTCTACGCCAAACTCGGTTTCGAGGCGTTTGGCGATGAATTCACCGAATGCGAAATCCCGCACCAGATGATGCGCCTCGCGCTGGAACCATTGGTTGGTCGCGCGCCTGCCACGCTGCTACCCAAGCCCGGCGCACGCATCCTCGTCGCGGAAGATCGATCGCAGGCGCTGCTGGCGATCACCGACCTGCTCCACGACGCCAAATATGAAATCGCGATCTACACGCGCGACCTCGACCCGGCGCTGTTCGACGTGCCCGCGACGCTGGAGGCGATAAAGCGTATCGCCTTGTCCGGCCGCCACGCACAGGTGCGGATCATCGTGCAGGAGCCGCGCCGGCCCCTTGCGGAAGGTCACCGGTTGATTGCCTTGGCGCAACGCCTGCCCAGTGTCATCTCATTTCGTACGCCAATCGACGAACACGATCTCAATTACCCGTCGGCATTCCTCGTGACTGACCATCGTGGCTATTTCTTCCGCACATTGGGCAGTCGCCTGGAAGGCGAAGGCTCGACCTATGCGCCGGGACGGCATGCACAGCTATGCCAATGGTTCGACCAGACCTGGGAGCGCTCGACACCGAGCGAGGAACTGCGCCAACTATCGTTTTGATTGAGCGTCCCGCCCCCACATCCGTAGTGTGCGACTGCAACAAATCAATCGCGAGCGGCTATACTTCCGATATTGTGCCGGCCCTGCACGCGCAGACGGTCGCAGCACAGGTCCAAGGCGCGCAATCGCGCGCTTTTTCGTCTGCATGGTGGCAGCGTGAGCGCAAACCCTACCCAGCCCAGCCTTCTCCAGCAATTCGAGGCGAGTTCGCCGATTTCCGGCGGCAATGCCGCGTTTGTCGAAGACCTGTACGAGCAGTACCTCGCCGATCCCGGCACAGTCGGGCCGCAATGGCGTACTTATTTCGACGCCTTGAAAGGTCGCGAAGCAGGCGACATGCCGCATTCGGCGGCGGTGGCGCGCATCGAGGCAGCGCAGAGAGTCATGGGACGCGGCCAGCCGGTCGCCGTCTCGGCTGCCGCCAGCGAGGCGCCGTCGCAGAAGCAGGCGGGCGTGCTCAAGCTGGTCACGGCCTACCGTTCGCGCGGACATTTGGCGGCCAAGCTCGATCCGCTCGACATGGATCATGCATTTCCGGCTGCCGACCTGACAGCAATCGGCCTGCTGCCGCGCCCTTCCGCACCCGATCTCGATCCAGCTTTCCATGGCCTGACCAACGCTGACCTGGATACCGAATTCAACACCGGTTCGCTGGCCGGTCCGCAGCGTCTGAAATTGCGCGACCTCGTCGCCCGCCTCAAGGCGACCTATGCCGGCAGCATCGGCACCGAGTTCATGCACATCTCCGACGTCGAGCAGCGTCAGTGGATGCACGAGCAACTCGAACGCGCGGCGGGCAGCTATGCGCTCAGCGCGGACGACAAGAAACGCGTGCTGGAAAAACTCGTGCAGGCCGACGGCCTTGAGCGCTACCTGCACACCAAATACGTCGGCCAGAAGCGCTTTTCGCTCGAAGGCGGCGACAGTCTGATTCCGCTGCTCGACGAACTGATCCGCCGCGGCGGAGCCGACGGCATGAACGACATGGTGATGGGCATGGCCCATCGCGGTCGCCTCAACGTGCTGGTCAACATCCTCGGCAAGTCGCCGCAAAAATTGTTCGCCGAGTTCGATGGCAAGTTCGATCATCCGGACGATCCTGCGCATTCGGGCGACGTGAAGTACCACATGGGTTTCA
>JBDSXV010000234.1:0-11529 GCA_039926025.1 Dokdonella sp. | reverse complement strand
GCTTCAGCCGCGATGCTTTTTGTGAGGAGAGCATCGCGGCTGAAGCCGCTCCCACAGAAAGCCGCTCCGACAGAAAGTCACTCCCAAGGAAAGATATTTTCGCGGAATGCCGCCCCAACAAGCCGCTCCGACAGACAGCTGCTACCTCGCAAAACCGCATTTCCGCAAAGTCATCTCGAAAGCTGCTCAGATCGAGCCACCGCACGCGTGCCCCGACGCCCACGCCCACTGGAAGTTGTAGCCGCCGAGCCAGCCGGTCACGTCGACCACTTCGCCGATGAAGTACAGGCCAGGAACACGTTTTGATTGCATCGTCGATGACGACAGTTCATCCGTGTCGACGCCGCCGAGGGTGACTTCGGCGGTGCGATAGCCTTCGCTGCCGCTTGCCACAAGCGGCCAATCCGACAATAGCGTCGCAACATCGCGCAGTTCCGATTCGCGATACTGGCGCATCGGCTTGCTCGGCAACCACACCTCGCACAAACGCTGCGCAAACCGCTTGGGAATGCGTTCGGCAAGCACCGTGCGCAATTCGCTCGCTGGCCGTTCGGCCTGCTGCGCGCGCAACCACGCGAAGGCATCGCCATCCGGCAACAGGTCAAGCCGAAGGTCGTCGCCCGGATTCCAGTAGGAGGAAATCTGCAGGATGGCCGGGCCGCTGATGCCGCGATGCGTGATCAGCATGAAGTTGCGGAAGGCCGCACCGTTGCAGCGCGCTTCGATCTGCAGCGCGACGCCAGCGAGATCCGCGAAACGCTCCTGGTGCTTGCCACTCAGCGTCAGCGGAACAAGCCCGGCACGCGTGGGCAGCACACGGTGGCCGAACTGGCGCGCGAGTTCGTAGCCGAAGCCGCTCGCGCCCATGCTCGGAATCGACAGGCCGCCGCTCGCGACGACGAGCGCAGGCGCGTTGAATTGTCCGAGTGCCGAGTCAAGATGAAACCCTGCTTCACCATGGCGCACGCGCTCGATCGCGCAGCTCGTCTGGATGCGCACGCCCGCACTCGCGCATTCGTCCAGCAGCATGCGCACGATCTGCTTCGACGAGTCATCGCAGAACAGCTGGCCCAGTTCCTTCTCGTGATAGGCGATGCCGTGACGCTCGACCATCGCGATGAAGTCGGCCGGGCGGAAACGCGCCAGTGCGGATTTGCAGAAATGCGGATTGGTGCAGAGGAAATTCTCGGGACGGGTGCCGGTATTGGTGAAATTGCAGCGACCGCCACCAGACATGAGGATTTTCTTGCCGACGCGGTTCGCATGCTCGACCACGAGCACGCGCTTGCCGCGTCGTCCGGCTGCAATCGCGCACATCAAGCCGGCAGCGCCGCCGCCGACGACCAGCGCGTCGAACGCCTCCGCCATCGATCAACGCGCCTGCGTGGTCGCAGCCATGCGCAGGGTTGGCTCGACCAGCACGGTCCGATCGCCGCTGAGCAGCTGCAGATGGCCATCCTGGATCAGGCATTGCAGGCGCATCGTGCGTTCGGCGAGTGCGCCCAGTGCTTCGGTGGTTGGGCCAGGGATGTCGATGACCGTGAGGTTCTTCGCACGCTGCAACGAGGCGCCGTTCTTGTCCCACCAGATGTCGGCGCTGCGCCCGCTGTAGCTCATGATGACGACCTGGCGCGCGCGGCCGCATGCCCTGCGGATGCGCTGCTCGTCGGGTTGGCCCAGATCGATCCATTGCGCGATCTCGCCATTGCGGTCGGTACGCCACAGGTCCGGCTGGTCGTCGCTGCTGAGGCCCTTGCCGAATTCAAGGCGTTCGTCCGCGTAGAGCGCGAAGGCAACGAGACGCACCATCAGGCGCTCCTCGGTTTCGGACGGATGCTGCGCCATGGTCAGAACATGGGCCGCGTAGTAGTGGCGGTCCATGTCGCTGATCTGCAGCTCGACCTTGTAGACGGTGGAATTGGGCGCCATACGCTGGCCTTCGGCAGGGAAGGCGACATTGTAGGGTTTCGCCCGCTCGTTCGTCGGCGGTCGGCCGATCAGCCGTTGCTGCTGATGACCGTGATCGGGATTCCGCCGCCCGGTTTTCCGAACCAGGTGTCACGCTCGTCGCGGCAATAGGGGCCGCCCATGGCGAACTTGCGGCAGACGCCGGGGCGTTGCTCGTAGATCGTGCAGCGCATGCTGTTGCGATCGAGCGCGACACACCAGCCGTCGTCGCCCCTGGCCATCTGTTCCATGCCGTGTTCGTCGTGAACGCTGAGCCATACGGGCACGGCATCGCCCGGCATCAGATAGACGGTCAGGCGACAACAGACGGCCTCGCAGGTGTTGCAATGCACCGAAGGGTCGACGCTCTCGGCGTAGGGATCGGTGTCGGAAATCGGGTCAATGGTCATGCTGCAGTATCTCGCAGTTCCCGTAGCGCGATGTTATCGGTCACCATGACGGCCGTTTTCGTTCAGGTTGCATATGGCGATCCGACCTCCACCGAGCCACGGCGTCGCCGCGAGCCGCCTGCAGTTGCCGGCGGGCCCGTCGGCGACAATTTTCGACTGCCTTTGCGGGCATTTCCCGAACATTGATCGCGAGATCTGGCGCGAGCGCATCGCGCGTGGCCGCGTGCTGGACGAACTCGGAGTAGCGATCACGCAGACGACGGCGCACCGCGTCGGGCTGTCCGTGCACTACTACCGTGAGGTCGTCGACGAAGCGCGCATTCCTTTCGCAGAAAGGATCCTGCATGCCGATGAGCACCTGATCGTCGTCGACAAGCCGCATTTCCTGCCGGTCGTGCCGGCCGGACGCTACGTCGAGGAAACCGTGCTCGCGCGGTTGCGGCGTCGCTACGACAATGCGGATCTAGCGCCGCTGCACCGCATCGATCGGGCAACGGCGGGCCTGGTGTTGTTCTCCGTCAATCCAGACACGCGCGCGCTGTATCAAGCGCTGTTGCGCGAGCGGCGCATTGAAAAGCGTTACGAAGCGTTGGCTCCCGCGCTGGCGCAATGCGACTTTCCGTTGACGCGCATGACACGCCTCGCGCCTGGAGAGCCGTTCTTCCGCACGCAAGAAATTGCGGGCGCACCGAACAGTGAGACACGCATCGACGTGATTGATCGTGATGGCGACATCTGGCGCTACGCACTCGTGCCGTTGACTGGCAGGAAGCATCAGCTTCGCGTGCACATGGCGGCGCTGGGCGCGGCGATTGTCAACGACGATTTCTATCCGGAACTCGCTGATCTCGAAGCGCGCCGTGACGACGACTACAGCCGGCCGCTGAAGCTGCTGGCGAAGACGCTGGCCTTCATTGATCCGATCACGCAACGCGAGCGCCGCTTCGAGAGTGGACTCGCGTTGTAGTTCAGGCGGAAACCTTGCGTCCGCCCGCGTAGATGTCGCGCGCGAGTGTGCCGCCGATCCAGTAGCACAAGTCCGCCGGTCGTTCGGCATTCCATACGACGAAATCGGCGCGCTTGCCGCGCGCAAGCAGGCCACGGTCGGCAAGGCCGAGCGCGCGTGCTGCGTTGACCGTTGCGCCGCGCAACGCTTCCAGCGGCGTCATGCGAAACGCGATGCAGGCCATGTTGAGTGCCAGGCGCAGCGAGAGCAGGGGCGATGTGCCTGGATTCATGTCGCTCGCGATCGCGATCGGTACGCCGTGTTCGCGCAAGGCTTCGATCGGCGGAAGTTTCGTTTCACGCAGCGCGTAAAACGCGCCGGGCAGCAGCACGGCGACCGTGCCGTGGATGGCCATGGCACGCACACCGGCTTCGCTGGTCCACTCAAGGTGATCGGCGGACAACGCCTGGAATTCCGCCGCCAGTGCTGCGCCGTCGAGGTCGGACAATTGATCGGCATGCAACTTGACCGGCAGCCCCAGCTCGCGCGCTTTCTCGAACACGCGACGCGTCTGCGCAGGCGTGAACGCGATTTTTTCGCAGAACGCGTCGACGGCATCGGCAAGGCCTTCGCTTGCGATGGCCGGCAGCAGCGTCGTGCAGATGCGATCGACATAGTCGTCCGCGCGGCCGACGAATTCCGGCGGCAGCGCATGCGCGGCAAGCAAGGTCGTGCGAACACCGATGCCGAGTTTCGAGCCGATGCGCCGGGCGACACGCAGCATCTTAGATTCGCTGTCCAGATCGAGGCCGTAACCTGATTTGATCTCGATCGTTGTTACGCCATCGGCGAGCAGGGCGCGCGCACGCGGCAGCGATTGTGCGAGCAGTGCATCCTCATCGGCAGCGCGCGTTGCGCGAACGCTCGAAAGGATGCCGCCACCGCTGCGCGCGATTTCCTCGTAACTCACGCCATTCAGGCGGCGCTCGAATTCATCGGCGCGGTCGCCGCCGAACACAAGATGCGTATGGCAGTCGATCAGGCCTGGCGTGATCAGGTGTCCGGCGGCGGATGTGACGTGCGCAGCGAGTTCATGTGGCGCAGCGCGCAGATCGTCGATCGATCCGGCATACGTCAGCAAGCCGTCTTTCCAGCCAAGCACGCCGTTTTCGATCAGGCCGTAGCCGTCATCAGCCATCGTCGCGAGGCGACAGTCGTGCAGCAGGCCGTCCCAGAGTGGATTCATCGCAGGAGATCTCCGTTACTTGCTCAGTATCGCAGACCGTGCGGTCGCAGAATGCGTTGCGACTTGCTTGGGCCGGTGCTCGCGGCTCGCGTCATTGCCCGGTGCAAACGAAGCGGCCACATCCGGTCGTCATTGGGCAGGACAAAAAAAAGGGGCCGCACGAGGCGGCCCCTTTGTCGCTGCTGTATCGAGAACTACGGTACTAGGGACTCGAAGCCGTCCTGGAAGATGACGTCATCGAGCATGCACTGCGTCGCGACGGCAGACGGCGCATCGTCCAGCCAGTAACCCGGCTTGGTGACGGACGTGTCGCTACCAAGGCGCCAGCGGAAAGACACGTTATTGCCGACCAAGTCGGTGACGTCCACGACCACGTGCACGAAGCCGCCGCTATTGCCCGACCAAGCCATGCGTCCGGCCAGCGGATTGCTGCAACAGCTGCTGATGGCGCCGGAATAACCGCCGGTCGTGATGCGCGCGGCGTTGGCCGGAATGGCGCCATTGGCTGCAAGGATGTCGACCCAGGTGGCGCCGTCCAGCGAGTACTCCAGCACGACGCCATCGTAGAAGGTGGTCGCTCCCGTGTTGGTCTCCGTATTGAATAAGTGCCAGAAGTCGAACGTCGTGCTTGCGGTGATTGCGAGCGGATGCGCATTTGCGATGACGCGATCGCTGACGGCGGCCGGGTCTGGCGCGAACCAGGAATGCGATGGCGAATGGCTCTGGTCAGTGGCCAGGGAGAAGTTCGCGCCCGCGCCGCTGCCAGCGACTGACCAGTTGGCGCCGCCGCTTTCCATGTCATCGGTCCCGACCGGTCCAGGCGGGCCGCCGGGTGCCACGGCCTGCTCGACGATGTTGGAATCTTCGTTTCCGCTGTTGCACGATCCGCTGCCGTTGACGGTGTCATCTTCGGCACGCGCAATGTAGTGGTAGGTCGTCCCATCGGCGACTGTGCTGTCGTGGAAGCTGGTACCGGACTGGCAGTTCGCAATGCGGTTGCCGGCATCGGGTGTGAAGCCGGCGGCAGCCGAGCGGAAGATGCTGTAGGTGACCGGATTCGCACTGCAGTTGCTCGTGCCTGCGCTCCAGCCGAGGTCGACGCCGCAAGTCTCGTTCGCGCTGCTGCTCGCGCTCGTGAGGCCCGCGAAGGTTGGCGCAAGCGTGCACACACCGGTCGCCGTCGCAGCCGTACAGTCGCTATGCGCGGATTCGCAGGTCTCGGCTGTGGTGAACGCGGTGATGGCATAGGAATAGGTCGCACTACCCGATACGCCGGTATCCGAATACGCTGGCGTCGCCACGTTGTCAGCGATCATCTGCCAGTTCGTGCCAGGGCAGGCGCCGTCGCCGCGGTACACCTTGTAGCTGTCCGCACCGGTCGACGCATCCCAGGTCAGATCGATCTGGTTGTTGCCGTTCGCGACGGCAAGGAGATTGCCAGGGACAGGCGCGGCGACGCACAGGTTGCGACCGTCGATCGCTTGCGCGCCGGTATTGCCGGCATCGAGCCAGTCCTTGAGGCGCGTGGCGGCCGTGCCGCCGCCTTCCCACGAAACCGAGAATCGGCCGTAGTAGTCGGAAAGGCTGGCGCCCGTTGCGCCGCACGCGGACGGGCCGCCATGCAACTGACCGATATAACGACGTTGCGCGTTGTACAGCGGTGAACCTGACGAGCCCGGCTCCGTGACCTGCGGCGGAATGACCGTGGCCGGATTGGGCGGGAAGATCGGGTTCGGATCCCACATCGAATGCACGTGCGTGCCGTCGCCGGGAATAGCCGGCGTGTTGTAGCTCGTCGTCGTTGTGTTGTCCGCCACGAATGTGATGCGCTTTTCGTCGGTGTTGGGGTGATGGATGCCCGCACAAAGACTCGACGAGGTGCAGGCGAAATCACCGTTGCCCGGTCCGCCCGTGCCGGAGTAGGGAGTATGGTCCCAACCTGCCCAGAACAGATTGAAGGCGGGATTCGGCGGCTCCGTCATTTCGACAAGGGTGAAATCCGATGGTGCATTGTCGGCGCGCAGGGTGGCGCCGGTGTTGAACTGATCCAGCGTACCGTCGCCGGCCGCGCCACTCGCTACGCTACCAGGCACGCGACAGATCGAGTTCTGGTAGTTCCAGTAGGTGACCAGCGATGCGGCGCTGCCGGTGATGCTGCAGTGGTGCGCGGTCATGAAGTACATCTTGGTATCGCCGGCGGTGTCGTTGACCAGCGAGCCGGAGCAGAAGTTGCTGCCGCCGGTGGAAATCACCGCGACTGCACGCACGTTTTCCTGCCACGGATCGTTCGCCGAAATGCAGGCGACGTCCATGTTGCACGAACCGGATTTGTCGCTGCCGGTGCCGAAACCGCGGTAACCCTGGCCGATCTGGCCGATCTTCAATTCCAGCTTCGGAATTTGCGCGCTCGGTATCGTCAATTCGATGACGATCTCCGGGGCAAGGATCACGGGTGTCCAGAATTCCTTGTATGAGCGATTGTCCGCGTCGGTGAACGGGCCGCGCGTGCGCTTGCCGTCCGGCGAGTAGAGCATCAGGCTCGAACCCTGCGGCAGATAGAATTGGGTGAAGCCGACATTCAGTGATGTCGCGTCCGACGTCTTCACCACATAGCGCCAGATCCTGGTCTTCGCGTCAATGCTTTCCCAGGTGCCGTCGTTGTCGGGTGTGATGTTGACCTTGCGCGGGATCGCGTAACGCGGTGGCTGGTCGAGGCTCTCGGAGACGCTGTCTTCGGTAGCGATCGCAGCGCGATCCAGCGCAGGAAACGAAACCGAGTCGACCTTGGACAACGGCATTACCTTGGCATGGAACGCGGTCGGTTCAGGATTCGCGGCATAGGCGGCCCCCAGCCAACAGCTGGCAGCGAGGAACGAAAAAATCCATCTCTTGTTCATGTGTATCCCCATTGGTGTGCCGCCGCTGAATAGAAAGACAGCGACGGCGTTTACGATTCCCCCAAGCGTTGAAGTTATGCACCCGACGTGTGCTGGGGTCAACCTTCCAGCGGCGGATTTGTGGAAAAAAAGCACACAATGGCTGGCGTCAGTTTGCTTCGCTCCACGAGCAGTCAGGCGTGAGGCTCGCCAGCCCTCGATCTCCGCGCATGTTGCCGCTGGCGTTGCAGCGTCTGCCTCGTTAGCCTGCGCACGCCATCACTGGAGTCTTCATGCCCGTGTCATTCATCGTCGCTGAACACGCATGGCTCGACCAATGCTTCGTCAGCGCAGTCAATGTGGCAATCGAGCAAGGCAGGGTCGTGAGCGTGCAGGCGAACCCGCATGCCTCAAGAACGACGGACGCGTTGCGCGCTCGCTGGCTGCTGCCAGGAATCGTCAATGTGCACTCACACGCATTCCAGCGTGCGATGGCAGGCCTTGCCGAAAGGCAAGGAAGTCACGAAGACAGCTTCTGGAGCTGGCGCGAGGTCATGTACGCGTTCGCCGGTCGCGTGGGTCCCGACGATCTGCGTGCGATCGCGACCCAGCTCTATGTCGAGATGCTCAAGGCCGGCTATACCCAGGTCTGCGAATTCCACTACCTGCATCACCAGCCGGATGGACGGCCGTATGCGGATCCGGCGGCGATGTCGCTGGCCTTGATCGAGGCCGCACAGGACAGCGGCATCGGCCTCACATTGTTGCCGACGCTGTACATGACCGGTGGATTCGACGGGCGGCCGTTGTCCGAACGTCAGCGCCGCTTCGGCCACGACGTCGACGGTTTCCTGCGTCTGGTCGAGCGGCTGCGCACGCTCGAATCGCCGCTGATGAATGTTGGCATCGCGCTGCATTCGTTGCGCGCCGTGCCGCCCGATGCGATGCGCGCGGTGCTCGCCGGCATCGATGCGCTTCCGCCATCCGCGGCCCAGCGGCCGGCGTCGTCGATGCCGGTGCACATCCATATTGCCGAACAGATCGGCGAAGTGCAGGACAGCCTCGCAATCCGCAATGCGCGGCCGGTCGAATGGCTGCTCGATCATGCGCCGCTCGATCGGCGCTGGTGCCTCGTGCATGCCACCCACATGACCGATGACGAGACTCGTCGCGCCGCCGCAACCGGCGCCGTTGCGGGCCTGTGCCCGACCACCGAGGCGAATCTCGGTGACGGGCTGTTCCCGCTCAACGCCTGGCTCGATGCAGGTGGCGCAATTGGTATTGGCTCGGACAGCCACATCTCGGTGTCGCCCGTCGAAGAATTGCGTTGGCTGGAATACGGCCAGCGTCTGATCACGCGACATCGCAATGTCAGTGCGAACGCGCAAACGCCGAGTACAGGCGAGCGGCTGTTCGAGCAGGCGCTTGCGGGCGGAGCGTTTGCCTCGGGGGCGGCGATCGGCCGTCTCGATCCCGGCAATTCGCCGATGCCGCAGGTGAACCCGCGCGCGGACTTCGTCGTGCTCGATGAGACATCGCCCTTGCTCGCGGGACGCGAGCCGGCACAGGTCATCGATACCTGGCTGTTTGCCGGTAACTCGAACCTCGTACGCGATGTGATGGTCGGCGGCGAATGGGTCGTGCGTGACTTTCATCATCACGATGAGGCGCGCATCGCCGCGACCTACCGCAGCGTGGTCGAGCGCCTCGCGCGGAGTGCGTGAGTTTCGTCGTCGCGAGCGTTTTCGGTGTAGCCATTACGTTGCCGCGACCAACGCAGCCCACGGAGTTTTGACCATGAAGACGCGCACACTCGGCCAAGATCTGCACGTTTCGGCGCTTGGCCTCGGCTGCATGGGCCTCTCGTTTGCGTATTCGACCAGTCCGACTGACGCGGCGGACGGCGTTGCCCTGATCAGGCGTGCGCTCGATCGCGGCGTGACTTTGCTTGATACGGCGGACATGTATGGCCCGGAGACCAACGAACGCATCGTCGCCACGGCGATTGCGGGTCGGCGCGACGAGATCGTGCTTGCGACGAAGTTCGGCATCGACTACACCAGCTCCGCGAACGGCGGTCCGCGTCGCATCAACGGTCGTCCCGACTATGTGCATAGCGCGTGCGATGCATCGCTCAAGCGGCTCGGCGTCGAACGCATTGATCTCTACTACCAGCATCGTGTCGATGCGGACACGCCGATCGAGGACACCATCGGTGCACTCGCCGAGCTGGTGAAGGCGGGCAAGGTCAAGCACATCGGTTTGTCTGAAGCCTCCGCAGCCACGATCCGGCGAGCGCACGCGGTGCATCCGGTCACCGCGATCCAGAACGAGTACTCGTTGTGGAGTCGCGAACCCGAAGACGAGATCCTGCCGCTGTGCGAAGAACTTGGGATTGGTTTCGTTGCGTACAGTCCGCTTGGTCGAGGCTTTCTCGCCGGGCGCTTCAGGAAGCTCGATGATCTGGCTGCCGACGACTGGCGTCGCACCTCCCCGCGTTTCCAGGGCGACAACTTCGCCAGGAACCTGGCCCTCGTCGACAAGATCGAAGACCTTGCCGCGGAGAAGGACTGCACGCCATCGCAACTCGCGCTCGCATGGTTGCTGGCGCGGGACGATCGCATCGTGCCAATTCCGGGCACAACAAATGTCGATCGTCTCGAACAGAACATCGGCGCGGCACAAATCGTGTTGAGCGACAGCGAGATCGCGGCGATCGATGCGTTTGCTCCGAAGGGTGTGGCTGCCGGTCCGCGCTATGGCGAAGCCTCGCTGCGTGAGTTGAACCGCTGATACAGCACCGACGTGCACCGTTGCGAACAAGCATCGCGGCTGAAGCCGCTCCCACAAAGCGACGGCAAAAGCATCGCGGCTGAAGCCGCTCCCACAGGCAAGGGCGAGGTCGCTTGGGATTTGTAGGAGCGGCTTCAGCCGCGATGCTTTTGTAGGAGCCGCTTCAGCCGCAATGTCTTTGTGGGAGCGGCTTCAGCCGCGATGCTTTTTTGTGGAATGACATAGATCGACACCATCCCCGCCAAACGCCCCCGGCCCTGAGGCACAGCCTTCGGGCGTTCATCGGTGCGCTCACCAGTGGTCCGCAAACGCGCCTCTTCACCCCCTTGAAGGGGAGGGCCAAAGCATTTGCAGGAGCAACTGTCTGTAGGAGCGCCTTCAGCCGCGATGCTTTTGAGGGCATTTCTTACGCGCCGAATCGACAGCGCGCGCTTTCGTGTAACGCTCGCAGCAAGGATGCTGCCTGGCATGACGAAAGCAGGATTTCCACCGATCGGCAGCGCACGCTTGCGTGCAGGTCGCCGCAGCGAGGCGGGCCGTATCTACCTCATCACATTCGCAACCGAGTCACGTCGCAAGACGTTCTCCGAGTGGGAACTCGCACGCATTGCGGCGCGCAGCTTGTGTGATTCGCTTCTATGGCGCCAATCGTTGCTGATGTGCTGGGTGCTCATGCCCGATCACTGGCATGGCCTGATCGAATTGGGTCCGCGAGAGTCGCTGTCGATGCTCGTGCGCGGGCTCAAGGGCACCTGCGCCCGCGCCGTGAATCTCGCCAGCGGGCACCGAGGGGCGCTCTGGGCGAGCGGGTTTCATGACCATGGCATTCGATACGACGAGGAGCTCGTCGGTGTCGCGCGCTATGTCGTGCTCAATCCTGTGCGCGCTGGCCTGGTTGCTCGCCTTGAGCAGTATCCATTCTGGGACGCAATGTGGCTGGATCAAGGAGAGCATCGCGGCTGAAGCCGCTCCCACAAAGAGAATGCGAGAGCATCGCGGCTGGAGCGGATCCTACAACCCGAATGCAAAAATATCGCGGCTGAAGCCGCTCCTACGAGGCCGGCGCGAAAGCCGCTCCTACAGGTCAGTCTTCGGTGGCTTCGATCGCTGCGCCTGAGATCCAATGTGCGAGCAACGGTTTGTGGGAGCGGCTTCGGCCGCGATGCCTTTTTGTGAGGAGAGCATCGCGGCTGAAGCCGCTCCTACGAGGCCAGCGCGAAAGCCGCTCCTACAGGTCAGTCTTCGGTGGCTTCGATCGCTGCGCCTGAGATCCAATGTGCGAGCAACGGTTTGTGGGAGCGGCTTCAGCCG
>JBDSXV010000233.1:0-17305 GCA_039926025.1 Dokdonella sp. | reverse complement strand
CAAGCCCTCCCCTTCAAGGGGAGGGTTGGGTGGGGATGGTGTGTCCACAACCTTCAGCTGTTGCACTCCGGTGAGCGCGCCTCTGTGGGAGCGGCTTCAGCCGCGATGCGTTTCGTGATGTGCAAAGAGAACACGAGCATCGCGGCTGAAGGCCGCTCCCACAAATGCTCAAGCCGTCCCGTCCACGGGGAGGGTCGGCGGGGTGGTGGTTCCACAAAGCTCAGCCGTTGCACTGCGGTGAGCGCGCCTCTGTGGGAGCGGCTTCAGCCGCGATGCGTTTCGTGATGTGCAAAAGAGAACACGAGCATCGCGGCTGAAGGCCGCTCCCACAAATGCTCAAGCCGTCCCGTTCACGGGGAGGGTCGCGTGGGGATGGTGTCGCTCGCTGTCCCCTGCGGGCGCCCTTGCGCGTTTGTACTCCCGACGACGCACGAAATCGCCGTCGACCCCACTCTTGTACGAAACTCGAGGATGACCACATGCGCGCTTTGATCTTGATGGTGCTTTGTCTTGCGGCGGTACCGGCCCTTGCCGATTCGGTGCAGGGTTTCTGCGAGCGGGGTGGCAAGCGGCTCACGTTCAGCGACGGCATTGCGTTTGTCGACGCGCGCGATTCGGACGGGGTAGCGACGACCGCGATTTACCTTACGGCCAAGCCGCTTGATCGAAAAGCGCTGGCGGCATGCGCTGCGTGCAAAAGCGCGCCTGGTGAAAGCACCTTCACGAGTTCGCGCGGGCAGGAGATCAAGAAGCAGCGCTCGGCGACAACGGACGGCTGGATCGAGCTGCAGCATGTGGCCGGCGAGGTGGACATGGCATCGATCGTCAGCATCATGTATCTGGCGAGCGACGGGATGCTGACCGGAATCGATGGCGGCAATGGCAAGGTGGTTCTGCAGACCAAAGGTCCGGCGCGCGTCGTCGGCAAGGTGATCAGCGAGGCGCACGAAGCACCGTACAACGACACCGACATGAATTGCGCGGTTTCGTTCGATCTCGCGCTGGGCTGGCCGAAGTCATAGTCGAGCAGGTACAGACCCATCAGAAAACTCGAGTGTCACGAACGAGCCAGGGGCGGCCTGGAAATGGAGGCCGAGGCAGCTTCGCAGGTGCCGTCTCGCTCATCCGCAGGAAGAAGTCGTTGGCAAGCGCAGAAATGGGCTGCCTTTCAAACGAGTCACTGCTCCGATCTCTTCACCAGGAAACGCTGAGTGCCTGCGAGTGCTTCGATCCGCGCGAGTTGCGCGGGCTCGATCTGATCGCGGTCGACGACGAGGGCGAGTGCGCGCCGCGCCGTTTCTTCCGCGGAGCGGTGGTCCCCGAGACGCGCTTGTATCGACGCCAGTACATCGAAGAGTTCGATCCGGTTCAATTGTCCCGCAGGTGCAAGGCGCTGCCATAGGGCAAGCGCCTGCGCGATGTCTGCGAGTGCCTCGGTCGAGCGACCCAGCGCATTGAGGACGCTCGCGCGTCGCGCCAGCACGGCTTCGGCGCTGAATCCTTTTTCCTCGCCAAGCCTTGCGAGCATGTCGCGGGCCACACACAAGGAACGTCGTTTCGCACCGGATTTGGACACGTTGCGGGCCGATCAGGGGTCCGGGCGGACCAAGCATGATCTATTGTTTGAAGTTTCCATGGAGGCCGATCGCTTGCGCGTGGCAATCCCAATCGATGGGCGTTCTGCAAGTCGCGGCGTCGAAATGATCGCCACCAGTGAATCGGCGCTCCATGGCAGGCAGTGGCGCATCGTCTGCCGTGCGCCTGCCTGCTCAGGTTGGCCCTGGCGTCTTTCAGGTCGATGCAGCCCGCGCGCTCGCCAGATCAAGCATGCCCCCCAGCACCTTTTCGATCGCATCCTGGCGCAACAGACGCATTCCTCCCTCCTGGGCCGCCTCCACGACTTGTGGCACCGAACCACGCGAGCGTATGACGTTCTTGATCAATGGCGAGCTTGTCAGAAGTTCGTACAGGCCGACGCGACCCTTGAGACCACCGCTGCACGAGGCACAGCCAACGGGTTCGTGCAGCAGCAGGTTTCCGTCCCTGCCGAATGTCGCTCGCCATTGCGCGATCACAAGCGCGGGGTCCAGCTTGGAGCCGATACAATATTCCTGTGCTAGCGCGGAGATTTCCGCATCGGTTGCAGGTCGCGCGCTCTTGCATTCCGGGCACAGCTGGCGAGCCAGCCGTTGCGACAGGATGCCGATCAGCGCATCGGCAAAATTGAACGGGTCCATGCCGAGCTCGAGCAGTCTCACTACGGTTTCCGCTGCACTGTTCGTGTGTATCGTCGACAACACGAGATGTCCGGTGAGCGACGCTTCGATGCCGATCTTTGTTGTTTCCGCATCGCGCATCTCGCCGACCATGATGACGTCGGGATCGGAACGGAGGAAGGCACGCATGGCCGCGGCGAACGTCCAGCCGATGCGCGCATTGATCTGTACCTGACGCAGACCCGGCTGGGTAATTTCCACCGGGTCTTCGGCCGTCCATATCTTGATGTCGGGTCGATTGATCGTGTGCAGTATCGAATGCAGCGTCGTGGTCTTGCCTGATCCGGTGGGGCCGCACACCAGGATCAGGCCGTAGCTGCGTGCCACCATCTTCGCGAGAGTCGCAAGATCGCGCTCTTCCATGCCCAGCTTGTCGAGCGGCAGAGGTTCGACACCGCCGAGAATGCGCAGTACGGCATCTTCGAGGTTGTTGGTAGTGGGAACGATCGCCACGCGCAGCTCGATCGGCAAGGCGCCGAACTTGCTGAAATCGATCTTCCCATCCTGTGCGTGCCGGCGCTCGGAGATGTCGAGTCCTGCCATGACCTTGATGCGCGAGACCAGTGCGTTGCGATACGCCGGCTGCAGCTCGATGTAATCTTCGAGTTCGCCATCCACGCGGAAGCGCACACGGGTATTGATCTTGGCGTTGCTTTCGATGTGAATGTCGGACGCGCCTTGCGCATGAGCTTCGATGATGATCTTGTTGAGCAGACGCACCAGCGCGTTGTCGCTTACGCGTTCTTCGGACGCATCGTCCTTGACTGTGGCGGACTCGCGCTGTGGTGCATCGCGCTCCAGTTCGTCGGTCAGGTCCTCCACATTCACCTGGTTGAGGCCCTTGGCACGATGTGCCTTGCCGGCGGGGACGGGCAGGCTGGTGGGGACGACGTCGGGACCGCCGAGGGAGCGGTTCGCGAATTCCTTCGCGATGCGCAAGCGCAGTTCGTCCGGGTTGGCGATGACCGGAACAGTCGTCTGCTTGGTGAGGAAATCGAGTTCCTGTGCGAAATCCATTGCGAGCGGATTTTCCACCGCCACCACCAGCGTATCGCCCATGCGCAGCAGCGGCAGCACCTGATAGCGTCTGGCAAAGCTGGCGCCGACCAGATCAAGTGCGAGCGGATCGATCTTGAATTCGCGCAGGTTGACGAACGGAATGCCAAGCTTCTCCGACAGGGCCATCTGCACCAGGCGTGCCGTGACGATCCCCATGTCGATCAGAATGTCGCCGAGGCGCCGGCCGCGGTTCGCCGCTTGCAGGCGCATCGCCTCGGCCAGCTGTGCGGAAGAGATCAGTCCGGCCTCCACCAGCAAGTCGCCCAGCTTCGTCGCGGGACGATGCTTTTGCGACAGCAGGGCGCGCTTGAGCTCGTCGTGCGAAACGATGCCGCGATCCAGCAGTTGTTTGCCCAGTTTTTCCTGGCGCAGATTGGCCTGCTTGTTGAGCGCAGCCGTCACTGCCTTGTCGCTCACGCGATTTGTGCGTGCAAGCGTGTCGCCCAGGAGAGGGCCAATCTGAACGTCATCCAGTTGCTGCCCTGGAACGAAACAGCGCACCGCTTGCTCGCGGTCGCCTTCGAGCAGATACAGGAACAAGCCACCTTTGCCCTTGACGAAACCGCGTGTGATGCCTTCGAACGTCTTGCCATCGCGAAAGCGGACAACGAACGTCCTTTCATCGCCGACCTGTGCCTCGTCGGCGCCAATATTGCTCACGACTGCGGCGTCGCGAACCAGCAGCAACGGCGTGGTCAGGCGAATCGTACGCACCTGCTCCATGTCGATTCGCTGTTGTTCGCCACGCGCTCTAAAACTCACGTTGACGAGCGAGTCACCCTGCTCGAATCGTTCAATCTCGGCAGAGATGATCCGCCCGTTCAGGAGCTCCACGATGCAGTCGCGGCCGTGATCCGCGCCGGACGCGGAAGCGGGCCGCCGGAAATAGGGAGGCATTGGCCATGAAAAGGCAGCCGCTGCAGGAGTTTCGGATACGGCGATTTCCATTGTTGATTCCTCGGCCATCCAGGCGATGCATGCCCGAGAGTGTGCGCGCCGCTACGTGAACGCATTGATGCAGATCAAGCGTTGCGGTCCGGCTGCCCGGGGGCATCAAATGCAAAGCCTTTCTGACGGAACAGCGCAATGCAGGCAACGACGACGTCCGGGTCGTAAAGCCGGCCTTTGCCTTTTTCGATTTCGTGCAGCGCAGCGTCGAGACCCAGGGTGGAGCGGTAGGGTCGATGCGACATCATCGCATCGACCACATCGGCCACCGAAAGGATCCTCGTCTCCAGCAAGATCGCATCACCGCCGATGCCATTCGGATAGCCCGAGCCGTCGAGCCGCTCGTGGTGCTGCAATATCATCTGCGCGATCGGCCACGGGAATTCGATGCCCTTGACGATGTCGTAACCGGCCTGGGCGTGGACCTGCACCAACTTGTACTCGAGCTCGCTGAGCTTGCCGGGCTTGCTCAGGATCTCGGCAGGAACCTGAATCTTGCCGATGTCATGGATGACCGCCGCCAGATAGATGCCCTGGATGCGATCCCTCGACAAACCCATTTCCCTGCCAATGGCGGATGCCAGCCTGGCCACATTGCGCTGGTGGCCCGCGGTGTACGGATCGCGCACCTCTACCGTGCCCGCGAGGGCGGCGACTGCCGATTTCAGGCTCTTGTCCAGCCGCACCAGTGCGATTTCGTGTTCGGCGCGTCCGCGCAGGGCGTCAATTCCGTAGGCGAGATCGTTCACCAT
The DNA here is from genome assembly GCA_039926025.1 of Dokdonella sp. Classification (GTDB taxonomy): domain Bacteria; phylum Pseudomonadota; class Gammaproteobacteria; order Xanthomonadales; family Rhodanobacteraceae; genus Dokdonella_A. Next base: position 12,270 of record JBDSXV010000233.1, on the reverse strand, counting down.
CTCCATGAGCAGGTTTACTTCGTCTGTGCCAAACGCATCCTGTTCGTGCGCATAGATGACGGCTGCGCCAAATGTGCCCTTGTTGTTCGTCAAGGGCAGCGCGATGCTGGATCTGAGATTGAGTGTCTTCGCTTGTTCGCGCCAGGGTGCCATGCGCTCATCGGTGTCGAAATTCCGGGTGACCTGGGGCTGGCCGGTCCGGATCGCGATGCCGGTCGGACCCAACCCGTGTTCGTCGTCATCCGCCCAACTGATCCGTGCTGCAGCGACGAGGCCGAGGTCGTCTCCAACCACGGTCACGGGACGTATTGTCTTGCAAGCGTCGTCCTCGGCGAAACCGATCCACGCTATCGGGTAGCCGCCAACGTGCACGACCGCATTGCACATCGATTCGAGCAACGCTGCCTCGCTGGTGGCGTGAACCAGTGAACTGTTGCCGGCGCTGAGTGTCCTGAGTGTCCGGTTGAGCCGTTCGATCGCACGCTCGGAATGCTTGCGTTCAGTGATATCGATGGTGACTCCGATTAGCACGGGCCTGCCTTCGATCGTTGCGACCGAACCCTGCGTCAACCCTTCCATGTAGCTGCCGTCCTTGCGCCGGATCAGCGTCGCGATTTGTTGTGCTGGAGTGATCCGCGTTACCACACCGGCGAATCGACTCGCCACCATTTGGCGATCGGGCTCCCCAATGAATTCCAGAAACGGTCGGCCGATGACTTCCGCTTGCGAATAGCCGCTCATTTCCGCGAATCGCTGGTTGATGTAGTTGATCTTGCCACTGGCTTCGATGATGTAGATCCCCGCAAGGCTTTGATCGATCATCACGCGAAACTTGGACGCTTCATCGGCAGCGTGCCGTTCTGCCAATGCGCGCTCGGTCATGTCCACCATCGAGCCGTGCATGCGAATGGGCCCGCCGGTGGCGTCGTACGATATCTCGCCTACGTCATGCAGTACGCGCTCGGTTCCATCTGGCCGGACAATGCGGAACTGGAAGTCGAAACGCTGCGCGTGATTGAGTAACAGATCTTCGATGGCGCTGCTGACTCGATATCGATCATCGACGTGGATGGTGGCGGCCCAATCGGCAAAGTCCGGTACGTAGGTTTCGGGATCATGGCCGAGAATGCGGCTCATCTCGCGCGAGCAGGTCAAGCGTTCGCGAACAAGATCCCGCTCCCAGCCGCCGATGTGCGCAATGCTTTCCGTGCGTTCGAGCATTTCACGCGAATCCTGCAACGCCTTCTCCATGCGCTTGCGTTCGCTGATGTCGCGGATGTTGCACTGGATGACTTTGTTGTCGCCCTCCTGATAGACGTTGCTGATGAACTCGACATCGAGCACCCGACCATCCTTGGCCTTCAGCGGAAGGTTCTCGTAGCGGATGTAGGTGTTGCCGAGCAGCGTTTCCAGCGCAAGTTTGGCGGCCGCGATGTCCTTGAATGCGCCGATGTCCCACACGCTTTTCCCGATAACCTCCTCGTGGGAGTAGCCGAGCCGATCGAGGATGAAGGGATTGGCTTCGGTGATCGCGCCGGTTTTGCCATCAAGGATGAGGATTCCATCCTTTGCCGCCTCGAAAAGCCGGCGGAACTTGATCTCCGAGTCGTGCAGAGCAGCCTCGGCCTTCCTTCGGTTCCGCTTCTCGGCCACGCCGTGCAAGGCGACGCCAATGGCGAATGGAAGGCGCTCAAGCCGGGCCCTCAGCACACAATCAACAGCGCCAGCTCCCATCAGCGCGGCCACCGACGCAGCGTCAAAAGCGTCACCTATTCCGATCACGGGCACGTCGGCATCTCGCTGCTGCGTCAACCGGACGACAGCCGGACCGTCAAGACAGGCGTCGACGAGCACGACGTGTGGGTTGAACGTGGCTAGTGCTTGCGCGAAGTCGCTGCTGTTGCGCACGCAACGCCAGGAGCAATCAAGGCCAGCGAGGCGCAACGTATGCTCGATGAGTTCGGCCTCGCTGCGCAGGTCATCCAGCAGCAGGATCCGCATGATATCGATGTCCGTGTTCAAGGAATGATCCCCGTTGCCGTGGTTGGCAAGACACCCTGGCTGCTCTCACGTGCACCGGTTTGATCAGCGTCACCGGCAAGCGAACTGCAGCCGACGACGCGATTGCGCCCTGCTTCCTTTGCCGAGTACATCGCCCTGTCCGCCGCAGCAATCAGGGCGTCGCCGCTGAGCGCATGCGTGGGGTAGGTGGCGACGCCGAATGATCCGGTAACAGCGATGATGGTCCGCTCGAACCGCACCGGCGTCGCGGCAAGTGCCGCGCGCAGCATCTCGGCGCGCTCACACGTGGTTTGTTCGTCCATGCCGGGCAGGAGCAGCAGGAATTCCTCGCCTCCGTAGCGGCAATGGATATCGCTGCCGCGGGCGAAATTCTTCATCAATGCCGCAAACACGCGTAGAACTTCGTCGCCGGCGAGATGCCCGAAACTGTCATTGACGTTCTTGAAATGATCCAGGTCGCCCATGATCGCGCTGACGCAGTGGCCGTTGCGTTCGGCGAGAATCAATTCGCGCCCGAGGACTTCCTCGAGATAACGCCGGTTGTACAGGCCCGTCAACGGATCGTGGATTGCCTGATCGCGCAGCATTTGCTGCAGCCTATGGACCTCTTGTTCGGCGCGCTTGCGTTCTGAATTGTCGCGCGCAAAGCAAACGACATAGGCCTTGTCGAGCGCGATCCTGCGCAGACTCAGTTCGACGGGAAAGGTCGTCCCGTCCTTGCGGCGATGGACGGACTCGATCACCACGAAGCCTTCACGCTCGAGCCTTTCGGTGACTTCGGCCACCTTCGCGGGGCTTTGGTCCGCGTCGATATCGGGTGCCGAAAGGGTCAACAGCTCCTCGCGGGTGTAACCGAGGTCGGTGCATGCCTTGTCGTTGACGTCGATCAGGCGCCGTGTTTCCTGATCAAGCACCTCGATGGCATCGTTTGAATGATCCATCAGCGCACGGAACAGCTGGAGTTTCCTTTCGGCGGCATCGCGCTCCGTGATGTCCTGGCCGAGACTGGCGATACCGACAATATCGCCTTGCGGCGATCGCAAAACCGTATTGCTCCATTGAATCAACCGGCATTCTCCGTCACGCATGAGCATCCGGCTCTGGTGGTGCCGTGCGGAAGCCTCGTCGGCAAGCAATTTCGAAAAAAATATCCGTGTTCGTTCTGCGGTGTTTGGTGGCTGGAAGACTTCCTCCCAGCGACGACCAATGATGTCCTCGCGTTGCCAACCCGAGAGTCGCAGCAGGAAATCGTTGCAGTAGGTCAGCCGGGTTTCGAGATCCAGCGTGACGGAAATCATGTCGACGTTGTCGAGGATGCTGATCAGGCGCCGCTCGCTTTCGCGTTGCGCGCTCTGGGCCTGCAAGCGTGAGCTGGCCAGCAGGGTCAGCCCGATCCGCGCAGCCACCTGCGACGCAAAGGCAATTTCGTCGTCGTTCCAGTGGTGAGCGCGGCCCACGTGCTCCAGGCACAACACACCAAGGAACTTGCCGGATACTTCGATTACCGAATCCAGCATCGCCGTGATGCCGAGTGGCTTGAGATAGGTCTCGGCATATCCCATCGTGCGTGGATCCGTCGCTGCGTCGTCAGCTGCAATGCAAGGTGCGCTCTTCAAGGCCAGAAACTCCGAAGCGAAATCCTGCTGCAACAACTGCGCCCCATCCGAATGACGCGCCTCGCCAGCCTCGTAGAGATCGATACAATGAAGCTGCGTTTCGTTCGCGTTGAACAGCCAGAGGCTGGCGCGCGCCACCCCTGTAGCTGCGGCGACGTGCTCGTCGATGCTGCGGAAGAAAGGCGTGAAGTCGGCCTCGAATCGCCTCTCCGCGATCGTTATTGCGTCGAGTGCCGCGGCCTGCAGCACCATCCTTTCGATGCGCTCCTGCCGCGCTTGCTCGGCGGCCTTGCGCTCGCTGATGTCGCGAACAATGCCGACCGCATTCCACTTGCCCTCAAGTTTCACGCCCGCGAGCGAGATCTCGATCGCGAAGATCTCGCCATCCTTCCTCAAGGCGCTCATCTCGCGCAGCGTGCCGATCGCCGCGCCTTTGCCCGTTGTCTGGAAGCGGGAAAATGCCTCGCGGGAGATCTGCCGGTATTGCGGCGCAGCCAGCAGTGCATGCACATCCTGACCGATGGCTTCGGCGCCGGTGTAGCCGAAGATCGTCTCCGCGGCGTCGTTCCAGAACGTGATCCGGCCGTCGTTGTCGACCATGAGAATCGCATCTCGCGCTGAAGTCGCCACCGTTCTGAGCGTCTCCTCACTCTCGCGCAACCGTCGCTCGGCAGCGACGCGCAGCGAAATGTCCTTCGTGAGTACGATGAGTGCGCGCTTTCCGCCAACCTCCATCGCGCTGCCGTGGATTTCGATATCCAGCAGCGTGCCGTCCTTCCGTTGCGCGCGGATCGCGAACTCGGTCTGCTCGATCTCGGCCGCCAGCGCCTGACGCAGCTTTTCTCCGGCGAGGGCACGATCGCTGTCGGTTGGAAGGGCAAGCGGATTCAGCAGCAGCATTTCCTCGGCGCTATAGCCGAAGATTTCATTCAGCGCTGGATTCGTATAGGTATGCTTTCCGTCCACAATGATCGCAATTCCGATCAGAGACTGATGCGCGATGCTGCGGAATTGCTCCTCGGATTCGCCCAACGCCTGATTGATCTTTTCCGCTTCCCGCAGTGCGCCTTCAAGTTCCGCGATACGCGGATCCTGCAACTGGGAAGCGAGAATCGGGTGCGTGATTCGTCCGGTCCCTTTGCCGTGCGAACCGGAGACGGTTTCAGTCATGACGTTTTCTTCTTCGCGACTTTCCCACAGCGCTTCGATTCAACGCGCGGCCTTGCTGACGCTCAATGTTCTGTTCAATGGACCCGGCAAGAATGGCACAGCTCCCTGAGTCCGCCCTAAACCGCGGTCGATACATCGAGCGGAAAATTCACGTCGCTGCTGCGCGCGCCCTCACTCGCCGGGCTCCTGAAGAAAAATGCCCGAGCATGCGTTGGCTTTGGTGTGTTGGCGCACAGACGCGTGGACATGAAGCTTCGATATTGTGTGGAATCGACGATCAGTGCGGATCCTCTCCAAAGCTGTCGGGCGGGGAATCCGTGCGCCTGTTGTTTGATGCATCTGCGCGTTTTGTGCCGTACGCGCACCTGGTCTGCATCCCAAGAAGCGAAGCCGTTGATTACCCAGTGGAGTAGCGACGCGGCGCGCGGTAACGTGTCTTCCTTGTGCCGAGGGAGAACTGCCATGAACTGCGCCCGAATCGTCGTCCTTGCATCCTTGCTTGGTGGTTCGCAGTTGCTGTGTGCCGAGGGTGAGCATGCGCATCCGCCGCCAGAGAAACTCGGCGTGGTCACGTTCCCTATTTCGTGCTCGGTGAATGTCCAGGCACCCTTCGAGCATGCGCTCGCATTGCTGCATTCGTTTGCCTACGGCGCGTCCGAGCAAGCGTTTCGCGCGGTCGCAAGCGCCGATTCGGGATGCGCGATCGCGCACTGGGGCATCGCGATGTCGTATTTTCATCAGCTGTGGGACGCGCCGGGTGCCGAGGATCTGGCGAAGGGACGGGCCGAACTCGATCACGCGCAGAAGATCGGCGCGGGCTCGGCGCGCGAGCGCGCGTTCATCGATGCCGCCACGGTGTACTACCGGGATCCGCAACATCAGGCGTCAGCGGTTCGCGCGAAGGCCTACGAGCAGGCGATGGCCGATGTCGCGGCGAAATACCGCGGCGATCCCGAAGCGCAGATTTTCCATGCGCTCGCGCTTATCGCGACCGCGCCGCCGAGTGATCGCACGCATGCGAACCAGAAGCGTGCAGCCGACATTCTCGAACCGCTGTACCGACGCTATCCGCAGCATCCGGGTCTCGCGCACTACCTGATCCATTCCTATGACAGCGCAGATCTCGCCTCGCGCGGACTCGCCGCCGCGCGCGCGTACGCGAAGATCGCGCCATCCGCGCCGCATGCGTTGCACATGCCTTCGCACATCTTCACGCGGCTCGGCTACTGGGATGATTCGATTGCTTCGAACCAGGCTGCGCGCAAGGCTGCACGCACCGCTGGCGATATCGGCGAAGAGCTGCACGCGATGGACTACCTCACCTACGCATACTTGCAGCGCGGGCGCGACGCGGATGCCGCGCGCGTGGTCGACGATCTCCGCGCGATGGGCAATTTCTCCGCCGCCAAGTTCAAGATCGGCTACGCCGCCAATGCGATGCCGGTACGCCTCGCTATCGAGCGTCAGCAGTGGGATGCCGCCGCCGCGCTCGAACCGCTGCCGCAGTCCGAACCCCACGTCGCTGCGATCGTCTACTGGGCGCGCGCCATCGGCAGCGCGCGCGGCGGTCATGCGGACGCCGCCAGCGCTGACATCGCGAAGATCGATGCCTGCCGCGATCAGCTCGCGACCGCTGGCAACACCTACTGGACGACGCAGACCGAAGTGCTCGGCGAATCGGCGCGCGCGTGGCAGTTGAAGGCGAAAGGGCAGGGTGACGCTGCGCAACAACACCTACGCGCTGCCGCCGACAAGGAAGACCTGCTCGAGAAACTCCCCGTCACGCCCGGCCCGATCGTGCCCGCGCGCGAACAGCTCGCACAGCTCCTGCTCGAACTCGATCGTCCGCAGGATGCATTGCGCGAATTCCAGGCGGCGCTGATCGCAGCGCCTGGCCGACGCGGCGCATTGACCGGTGCTGCGCAAGCCGCGGAGTGTGCTGGTGATGCGCGGACGGCGGCGCAGCTCCGTGCAGAATTGCAGTAGAAGGTAGAGCCATCGTTGCAGACGATGGGCATCGTCGGGACCATGCAATCCCGAGCGCGCCACGTCGCACTGATCGTGTGGCAACCGAACGCGCGTCAGGGCGTCGGGACGGAGCGCCGTGTGCCTGCGAGTGCTTCGATGCGGGCGAGTCGCGCGGGCTCGACCTGATGGCGATCGACGACGAGCGCGAGCGCGCGCTTTGTGGTTTCTTCGGCAGCACGATGATCGCCGAGACGATCCTGTATCGATGCCAGCACGTCGAGCAGTTCGATTTTGTGCAGATGTCCTGCGGGTGCGAGGCGCTGCCACAGCGCAAGCGCCTGGTTTATGTCTGCGAGCGCTTCGGTCGAACGACCGAGTGCGTTGAGCGCGCTCGCTCGCCGGGCGAGCACACCTTCGGCGGTGAATCCGTTTTGCTCGCCAAGCGATGCCAGCAGGTTGCGAGCCTTATCGCAGAGCGCTAACGCGGAGGAAGCATCGTTTCTACGCAAGCTCAGTTCCGCGCGCAGCTGCCATAGTCGGGCAGTCCAATGGTGTTCTCCATGGAATATCTCCTGCGTCATCGCCAGCGCGCGCGCAATGCTGGCATCCGCTTCCTGCAGGTCCCCGCTCGCAAGCGCCAGTTCGGCCTCATCGGCATACCGTTCGATGCAGGATCGCGTCGCGTGCAAGTCGGGTTGCTCGCACCATTTTCCTGCGGCGCGAATGTGTTCGGCCGCAGCGCCAAGGTCGCGTCGGCGAAGCTCGACCCTGCCCAGGGACCCCAGTGTATTGGCGACGCGCAGGTGACCTTCACCGTAGATGGTCTGCATCATCGCCAATGCGCGTTTGAGCACGGGCTCGGCCTCATCCAGGCGTTCCTGCGAACGCAACGCGTCGCCGAGATTGAGCAGGGCCAGCGCGATGCGGTCGTGCGGTGCGTCGTAGAGCTGTTCGGCCGTCGCAAGTGTCTCGCGCAATAGTACTTCCGCCGCCGCGCTCTCGCCTTGCGCCTGACGCACGCGCGATAAGTCGGTCAGGCCCTGCAGGAATTCCTCGCTGGGCTCGCGCTTGCTGTCGCGCCAACTGCGCAGTGACGATTCGAGCAGCGGTGCGGCGTCGGCATAGTGTCCCGATCCGGTCAGCAGATTGCCGCGCGCCAGACTCGCCAGCACGGCTCCGCTTGATCCTGCACCGAACAGAGCAGCCGCATCCCGCGTCGCTTCTTCCGACATCGCCAATGCGCGTTCGGTGCGCGCCGAATACATGAGGGCGCTGGCATAGTTCTGCAGAGCTTCCACATGGGCGGCATCGTTGCGCCCGCGGATCCGCGGAAACAGTGCTTCATAGGCGATGCTCGCATCGGCATAGCGCGATTGGTGAACCAGCAGTTTCGCCTGCTGCAGCTCGATGTGCGTGCGCACTTCGTCGGCTGGCGCAAACACGGTACGCGCCAATGCGGATGCTTGTCCGTACAAAAGTTCCGCGTGGGCGTAGTCGCTGCCGGCCATGCTGACGTCGCCCAGGGTTTGCAGGAACTCGACGCGCGTGCTGACGGAAAGATCGGTGCGTGCCTGCAGACGGGTGCTGGCCCGGTGCGTGAACTCTTCCAGCGTCAAGCGCCGATCCGGCATCTGCCCGGCCTTGGCGGCATCGAACAGCTCGACCAGGAAATCGCGCACCGCCGTCGCGCGCTGCGCGTGCTCGCGCGCGACGCGTGCCTGCCACAGCGTCAGCGAAATGCCGGCAGCGATTGCGACGAAGGCGAGCAGGACAGCCACCGCGATGGCGCGATTGCGCTGCACGCTTTTGCGCAGGCTGTACCAGATCGATGGCGGACGCGCAGTGACAGGTTGATCGCGCAGATAGCGGTCGAGGTCGTCCGCAAGCAATGCCGCTGACAGGTAGCGTCGCTCCGGGTCGAACGCGTGCGCGGTGCTGAAGATTGCGTCGAGGTCGCCGCGCAATGCGCGCGCCAGAGTCGGATTCGGCGGAAGGCCGTTTGGCACTGCCAGGTTCGCATCCGCGCATGCGCGTGAAAGATCGGAGCGGGTATATCCACTCGGCAGCAATCGACCGGTCAGTAGTTCGCCCATCAGGATGCCGAGCGAGAAGATATCGGTCGCGGTCGTGACCGGACCGGGCCGGTATTGCTCCGGCGCTGCGTAACCGGGCGTCAGCGCGATCGCATGGGTCTGCGTCGCATGCAGATCCCCATCGTCGAGCAGACGCGCGATGCCGAAGTCCAGCACCTTGATCTCGCCGTCGGCGTTGACCAGCACATTCGATGGCTTCAGGTCACGATGCACCACGAGTGCGCGGTGCGCGCTGTCGATCGCGCGACAGGTCTTTGCCAGCAGCGCCAGCCGCGTGCGAAGGTCCAGCGAATGGGTACTCGCGAATTCGGTGATCGGCAATCCGTCGACGAATTCCATCGCGATGTATGGGATGCCGGCTTCGGTGATGCCACCGTCGATGAGACTGGCGATGTGCGGATGCGACAGTTGCGCCAGCACGCCCTGTTCGCGACGGAACCGGCGCTGGCTGTCGGACGAAAACAATCCCGTGCGCAACAACTTCAGCGCCACCGTCTGCGTGCCTGTGCCGCTCGCGCGTTGCGCGCGGAACACCACGGACGTGCCGCCCTGTCCCAGCACCTCGACCAGTCGGTACGGACCGACATCACTTCCTATCAGACCGACGCCGCCGTCATCGTGTGGCGTGTAGCGCTGGATCAGGTCCGCGGCCGACGTCGCCAGCAGCGGCGAATCGCCGAGGTCGGCTTCCAGCATCGCCAGCAGCTCCGCGCACAATGCCGGATCCGGCGCATGCAGCGCCAACCACTGCTCACGCTGCGCGGGTGCCAGGTCGACCAGCTCGTCGAAGCACTCGCGCAGATTCAGTGGCGGCGGATTCAAGACAGCCGCGATTTGAGGAAGGCCGACGCAAAGCGCCAGTCGCGTGCCACCGTTCGTGGTGCGATGTCGAGCAACTCGGCGACCTGTTCGAGGCCGAGGCCGGCGAAGTAGTGCAGGTTCACCACTTCAGCTGCACGCGCGTCGCGCACCTGCAGCTGGTCGAGCGCGCCATCCAGTTCCAGTGCCTGCGCAGGATCGACCGCGATCGCCTCGACGTCGGGATTGGTCAGCGGGACACGCAGCCGCGCATCGCCACGTTTCAGGCGCATCTGCAACTTGGCTCGATCGAGCAGGATGTGACGCATTGCCTGCGCCGCGTACGAGAAGAACTGCTTCGCCTCGCCAAAACGCAGGCGCTCCGCATCGGCGAGCTTCAGGTACAGCTCGTTCACCAGCGCGGTGGTGCGCAGAGTATCGGGTGTACTGCTGCGACGGCGCTCGCTGCGCGCCAGCGCCCGCAACTGCAGGTACAGCTGGTCGACCAGCCCATCCAGCCCGTCGGTATCGACGATTTGCCGCATAAAAATGCCCGCGCGCAAGAGCTTGCACGGTAACCGGATGGTCGGCGTTTTGCCACCGATCAGGCGCAATCAATTGGCAGATCGGCGCGCGCTTCGTCGTTTGAACTGACTGGCACACCCGACACCGAGCCGTTCCATGTTGCGACGACCCCATCGCAAGCGGCTGCCAACACACAACGCGCGGCGCCGCAGGCCGTTCACATACCGACACCAAGGAACCGACAAGATGGCACGCATCAACAACAACCCTTGCAGGCTTGTGATGGGCTTGCTGCTATTGGGTCTCGCCAGTGCTTCATGGGCGACAACGATCACGGTCACCAGCACCTCGGATTCTGGCGCAGGCTCGTTGCGGCAGGCGATCAACGACGCCTTAGCCGGCGACACGATCGACTTCGACGTGCCCCTGCCCGCCGACATCGAACTCCGGTCCGGGTTCGTGCTGCAAAAGAATCTGACCATCATCGGACCCGGCCCCGACAGCCTGAGGCTGGGTGGAACCTTGATGGCGGCAGAAGACAGAACCGCCATAAAGGTCATGACTGGCACAACGCTGGCGATCAGTGGCTTGGCGATAGAAATCATGAGCGATGGTGCTCTTTTCAACCTCGGCGCGACCACGGTGCGATACTGTGCTTTCACCGACAACAGCAACGGCAACCAGGGCGGCGCGATCTACAACGAGGGCACACTGGTGGTCGGCCAGAGCACGTTCACGCGCAACAAAGCCACCGACCCGAATGGCGGCGGCGCGATCTACAGCAAGGGCTCGTTGACGGTCGAAGACAGTACGTTCGCCGGCAATACGGGTCTCGCCGGCGGTGCGATCTGGAGCGATAGCATCGCGGCCATCACCGGAAGCACATTCACGGCCAACCAGGCAGGCGGCCTCAGCGCTGGAGTCGGTGGCGCCATCTTGACGCGCTTCGGCGCGATGGCCATCGACAACAGTACCTTCAGCGGCAATTCTGCGGATTCGGGCGGTGCCATCAGCGTCGTCGGCCCGTTGACGCTGACGAGCAGCACTTTAAGCAACAACCACGCGACGGACGGCGCCGACGCGATCGCCAACTTCAACTACTTCCAGATCAGCCGAACGATCGTCTCGGAGGCCTGCCGCAACCAGGGAACCGTCGTGTCCCTCGGCGACAACATCGCCCAGAGTGATTCATGCGTGCCGGCTTCGGCGCCCCTCAACGACCGCAACATCGATCCGCTGTTGCTTCCGCTGGCCGACAACGGCGGTCTGACGCAGACGCAAGCCTTGCAGAGCGGCAGTCCCGCGATTGATGGGGTCACCGTGAATGACGCCTCGTGCTCGGGCACCGATCAACGCGGCTTCGCGCGTCCATCGGGGCCGCACTGCGACATCGGCGCGTTCGAGCGTGACAACGATCCGATCTTCACCAATGGCTTCGACTGATACCCGCCGTCCAGGTTCTAAGGTCGTTGGAAGACACACCTCCCCGCATCTTCCGACACCGCCACAAGGGGTTCTCGCGAGCCTCTTGTGGATTTTTCCAGAGAGCCTGCAGGGACGGATGTCCTGAAGGCGTGCGGTATCCATGGAATTCCTAGTTTGCCTGTGGGATTCGGATGTGCTGTTCCGCCAAGGTTTCGACCAGCGCCGAAGGATTGTTCGCACGAAGTTGGAAGCTGCTGTTCACTGGAACCCCGGCTACCGGCGCCATCGTGCACGACTATACTTTCGCCAACTGCTTCGAGTAGGCCCCAGTTGGGCTGGAGCAGGCGCGCGGCCGCGTATCCCGCCGCACGTCGGAGGAATGATTGGCATGCATCGGGAGAATCGCGAAGCCATGCAAGGTGACGACAATGTGCCGACGAGTACAAATTGCAACCTATCGATCGGCGCAACAATCGCGATCACGTGTGCGCTCGCGTTGGCCGCCGCGCACGTCGGCAGTGTTGTCGCTGCGACGCCAGAACAACTCAAGCCGTGGCTTGGCTGTTACGAGGTCGCGATAAGCACGGATGAAAGGCCGGTCGATACCCGGATATTGCGATTGACCGACTCTCCCGTCGAAGGAACGGGCGGCG
>JBDSXV010000232.1:0-126667 GCA_039926025.1 Dokdonella sp. | reverse complement strand
TGCGCACAAGCACACGCTGAGCCGCCCCAAGTTCGAGCGCAGGCGTGGGCGTGAGTCGATGGAGGCGGAAGTGACGGTTGGCTACGCCATGCCGGATGGTGTGATGGGTTACGAAAAGGCACTTCCGGCTCCAAGGAAGGTCATACCGAAGGCCGAATACCCACACGAACCGCCCGGCCGACCGAAGAACTACGGGGCTGACATACACACACTGATCGAGCTACTGGAATCTGGGCAGCTGTGAGCCTTCAAACACACTCAAATCCGGATACCCTAATTATCAAAGCATCAATTCACGTTTTCTCCGGTTCGGTTCGATCGACCACTCGTTCTTGATGCAACGGATGGATTATCACGGCGACGCCCAGGTCCATGCTTCTCCGCCACCCCGCCGCTATTGCTTCGCTGGATCGCCGCGATATTGCCACCGTTCAATGAGTCCCTGCGTCCACTCCGGCCCCAAGCGTGCAAGCGCTTCGGCAATGGTGTCGTGCGGTAACTGGTCCGGGCGATTGGCCGCGAGGGCAACATAGATGCATTCGCCGCGGCTAAGCGGACCGAGCAAATCTGTCTCACCAACTGCGACGCGCACGGCCAGCTTGTCCAGGTAGTCCAACGGGTCTTCACTCATTTTCTGCTGCTCCTCGATGTGTGTGTCATATCCGCTTCGCTGCCGGCTACCTCAGAACCAAGTAGTTCTTGACGCAGCTGATTCGGCCTCGCTGCGTGTGCTGGGAGATCGTGATCAGAGTTCCGGTCGACTTTCATCACCTGCAACGAAAGGCGCGCGTCAGCCCGCGGGATGATGGTGTTCAAACCCTGAGCTATTTAGCGCGCTGCTACAAATTCCACGAAAAACGAGATTACCCCTCACACGTTTCCTTACCCTACTTCTTCGACTGCTCTCGCGCCAGTTGCGCCATGCCACCGCGTTGCGCCGCTTGTTTTCGCGTGTACCGCATTACCTGCGTCACGGACTTCCAACGGCCCGCGCTGGCGATCGCACTGTCAGGGGTTCCGGCCGCGCTCAAGTCTTGCGCCGCACCGACGCGTGCGGAATGCCCCGAAATGCCGGTGATCGTGGGATCCACGCGGGCCACACGACGCCGCAAGATGCGCAGGACGTCGGCCGCGGGCAAAGGCGGCGCCGTCATCGCCTCGACGCCAGTGCGGCCGGTATAGCCGCGCAGCGATCGAAACAGCGCGCCGTCCTGGAGGCCGGAGGCCTCGATCCAGGCGCCGATCCGCGACATCGTATCGGGGCGCAGATAGCGAACTTCACCGGCACCTTCCTGGTCAGTCTTGCTGCGACGAATGTGCGCAACACCTGAGCCGTCACCATTCGCTGCCGGTTCGATGTCAGCGACTTGTAGCGCGGCCGCCTCGGAGCGTCGTGCCAGCAAGTCATAGGCAACCGCGATCAGGGCGGCATCGCGGCGCGCGATTAGCGTCGGTTCTTGATCGCAATGCACGAGCACGTGATCCACCAGGTCGCGGGTCAGCCCTTCCGCTTGTTGCTCCGGAAGCCGGCGTTTGTCGTCATCCGCACGCCGGCGGAGACCCTTCGCCGCTGGGTCGGCCGGGCGCAGTGCAGCTTTCCAGATCTCGGCCGTGATGGGATTTTCCAAGGGATCCGGAAGGCCTGCGGCGCGGTGCATGGCCGTAAGCGACGAACCCCATCGGCGCGTCGTCGACAATTTGTGGTTGGGCGCAAAATCGCGCAAAAAGCGATCGATCTGCCGCGCGGACGGGTTGAAACTGGGAAGTCGGTGCCGCTTGCACCACCGGCGCCAGGTCCGCCAATCGTTGGCCCACGCGGCGAGCGTATTGATCGGGCGTGACTGTCGCTGCAGGCGCCTCGTAAGAGCGAAGGTGGCCAGCCAGAGCGGCACCCCCATGACCTGCTGCCAGCGCGGATTGGCCAGCCGATGCGCTGAGGCGCCGTCGACGTCAGGAAGTGCGCGCGCGAGTGCCAAGACGAGGCGCTGTCGCTGGGGTGGGGTGGCCACGGCCCACCAACGATCGAGCGTATCGAGGGCGAAGTTGACTGGTTCCCGCGCGGCGTCCATCAGAACACGGGCGAGCGGTACCGGCGCTGCGGTCGGCGCGATCGCGACGATTTCGCGCGTTTCGCGCTGCAGGACCTCGCCGAATTCGACGAGATCTGAATTCAACGGAGTCAATTTGCTCATGCGAGCTCGAACTCAGCGCGCTCATGACGCACATCATCCATCGCGACGATGCGCCCACCAAAAATGCAGTTGAGCTTTTCGTTGAGGTACCCGATCTCGAAGGATTCTATGGGCAGCGGAGTGCCGCTATGAACGCTGCACTCCGTGAAGTCGATGCCAGCGGCATGGGCGCGTCGACAGGAATTCACATAGGACGCCATGACGCCGGCAAACTCCAGAAACGGATGGTTCCCGACATGCTGGGCCGCGGCATAGAACGCGCCGACGGCTTTTTCCATGTGCGCGATTGCGTGACCGCGCTCGGTCGGGTCCATCACGTGAGCGGCCTGCGTATGCGATCGCCCACGCGTTCGATCCAACCAAATTGTTCTGCATCACCGAGCGCGCTGCGCGCTTGCTCCAGGGAGATGGTTGAACCGATACGTTCTTCAAGCGAGCGCCACATCGCCTGCTCAAGCATGCTTTCGCCGGGTCGCAACTGCTTGCTGATGATCCCTTGCACATCTCGCGCCGTGATGCCCATCAAGTATCTCCTCGTTCTATTCGTCCGCCGCCAACGTCTCGTCGACGATGATGCGCTCGACCGTTCGAATGTAGCGAATCCATGTCATGCCGACGCGGTCGATGGCCTCGGCGAGTGTGTACTGCATCTCGGCCAACCAGTCGGCGCGATTGAGAACAAGCGCGACGGCGAGCTTTTCGCCGGTGGACTGGACACGCCACGCGTCGTGTCCGCCAGCAGCCGCATCGCGGGCCTTCTTCAGCAGGTGCTCGAAATCAGGAGTGCTCATGCCATGTCCACTGTCACAATGATCCAGGACCGCTTACGGGCTCCCTATCCACTTCTCGCCAGTCTCGCTGCGCGCGCACGAGTGCGCGAAACGGCGCGTCGAGAGTTGGATCAAATGACGCCGGATACATCCGCACGCGCGCGACCAAGCCGAACACGGCGACCATGTCGCCGGTGATCGCCGCATCAACCGACCACAGGTCGGTCAGATCGAAGCCGCCAGACGATCCAGCGTTCCACCATGCCAGAAGAAAGTTGGCACATCGCCGCGCCTGATCGGTGTCGCTTTGAGCGATGTCGAGCAGCCGCCGAACAGCCTTCAGTTCGTCGCCGGTCGGCGGCGCCGGGGGTGGGTAGAGCGCTTGGTATTCTTCCCGTGTCAGTGTTCGTGTGGGCATGGCCATGTTCGCGCATCCTCGGTGGAAAGAAAGCAGCTGCGGCGGCGGCATCGCAAGTTATTCAAAATCCTTGTGATCTAAAAACGTTTCACCCGACGGTGACCAAGCGCAGGTGCACACACACTGCGCGCGTGCACGATCCTCTTCAATGCGTGCATCGTTATCGAAATCATCGTCGGACCCCAGTGGTATCGTCTGCACGGCCGTCGCACACCGTGAGACGGCTCGGGAAGTGATCGGGTTCGCGCTGGCCAGCGAGGTTCATTCGGCATCCTCGGTACTGCCTTCATCGCCCGGATCCTCGACGCGATGGAACCCCGCTTTGCGCAACACCGAGTCGATCACGCGCTGGCCGAGGGTCGAGTCAAGATCGATCGCGGCGATGGCGGGATCGGGCTCGAACAGGTCAGTCAGCGGGCAGGGCGGTCGATAGAGGGCGAGCGCCAGCGGATGCTCGCGGCGCCCCCCGGTTTGGCGCGAGAACCAAGTCAGGCCGTTAATGTCGAGGCCCTTGACGTCCGCCGCTGCGAGGAGCGCCGCGGCCGGCGCGTGGGTGCTGGCGTGGTCCGCGGTTTGCGTAAGCGCCATCCAGGCATCGCGTACGCTTGCTCCGGCGCCCATGCGCCGCAGCGCATCGGGCATGAGCTCGACGACAGAAAGGTCGCAGGTTGTCCGGACGATCGACAAACGCTTTCCAGCGGCCCAGCCGGGCGGAACAATCACGCGGCCACCCGGCCCGATGACGCCTAGGTCGCGCAGGACGGTTTCCCAGAGCGCACAGTCGAGCGTGCTGCCGCCGTACCACATGGCCCGCCTGGGGTCGGCCAGCAGCCCTGCGAAGCGGTACGGTGCCGCCGGATTAAACGCGTCTGCGGGATAGCGAATTTCGCGGGTCACCCCATCGACGTGCCACGGGTGCACGTGAAAGAACCGTGTGCCGGCTGCCAGCCGGTGGACGGCGAGGAAGGGGAAATCACCACTCGTCATGTGCCCCCCGGAAATCCTTTTCCGCCGCCTGGATGGCCCGTTCCGGGTCGCTGGGAAATACATCCGCCGGGCACTGACCGGCGAGGCGCGCGGTGGGCTGAAAGAGCCAGAAGGCCGCGGTCCAATTCGACGGGGAGGCGGGGAGCAGGGCGATCAGTCGCTCGAGGCCGGGCCGCAGCTCGCCTTGTTCATCCAGTTGAAATGGCGGGTGCAGCGTCTTGTTGCCGTGGCGCACGCCGAACAGGCGGCCTTCGCGGCGCAGTCGACTGGCCGGTTCTGACGGGTTGCTCTCGAGCACGGCACCGCGCAGGCGCTCAGCGACCTCCTGACTGGTCCACCACGCGTGGTTGGCAATCAAGTGATCGCGCAAGGCGCGGCCGTTGGCCGCCGCCTGCGGCACATCGTCGTCAGTGGCGGACGCGGCAATTTCATTGGCAGCGCGCACGATCGGAATGTCGTCGAGGCCGGCGAGGGCTTGCGTCGCTTGCTGGGTGATGAGTGCCGTCGCCCGAGCGTGCTCGAGCAACGTATTGGATGAGATCTCTTTGAGCAGGCGATCCACGTCGACGGCCAGAAAGTCGGCCTGTTCATTGAGCCGGCGCGTCCAATCCTGCTCTGCGCTTTCCTGGCCGTAAGCCGTGAAACTGAAGATCGGCAGGTGGAAGATGCGGCTGAGCGAGCGCGCAGCCTCATCGAACAGACTGAACCAGTTGACGGGTTCCGCGACCTGCAGCGCGCGCATAGCCTCAAGCGCCTGCGCGGTCAGCTGCAGGTCGAGAACGGCGTCGCGCGGCGCAGACGACAGGATGCTCAAAGACGAGTGGCGCAAGGCGTCGGTGAGCCGCAGGGCATCATTGAAGAACACACCGCGGATCAGATCGAGTCGGTCGTTGTCGAAGCTGGCGCGTTCTACGAACCAGGTGATGGCGTTGTTGACGACGGCGCCACCACCCCCATCCGCGAATTCGCCGTGTCGGTCCTGAAACGGTGGCGGCGGATCGGCCGGAACCCCCTCGCGGTTTTTGCGGGAAAACTTGGGCATGGGATGCCTCACTCCATTGGAAGGCGCGTGCGCGCGCGAGCTCCATCCTACGCCGCCGTGCGCCGCCTCACAAGTCTCACATATGCCGCATAGCTGCCATTATCGCGCATGATTTGGTGCCATGCACATGCGCGATCGCCGTCAGATTACATGGTATCGTTTCGGTATCGATATATTCCGTTGTAATCCCTGTTGAACTTGATAAACTCGTCGCCGCATTGATACCTTTACAATACCATGAACGACACCAAGACCAGGACTACCGTTTTTCAGCGAAAAACCGCGCCAGAGCGCGTTCTGACCGCCTGCGAGGCCCTGGGTGACGACGCGTCCGGCCGCAATGTAAGGGCGTTGCTCGGCGGAGGCTCGCTGCGCGACATCACGCCGCTGGTGACGGAATGGAAAGCCCGGCGTGCTGCCGACATCGCCTCTACGGGTGACGACGGCAAGCACCGTCGACTGCCAGCCCCGGTGCCCGCGCGTTTTGAACGCCTGGAGCGGCGGGTCCTGGAGAGCCAAGCGCGTGCGAGCGAAACGATGCGCAGCCACTGGCAATACGATTTGGCGGGTGTGCGCACCGAGCTGCGGCAGCTGCTGACGGCCACACGTCCGACCCCGACGCCTAATCCGTCCTCGATCGACGACACCGCGACATTGGTATCGCTCGCCCCGAAACTGGCGACGGCCAGCCTCCCGCTTGAACTCAATGAAACGCTTGGCCGCATCGATCTGCGGCTCACGGCGCTGGAAGCATCGTTCGCCGCGAACATTTCGCCGGCGCTAGCGATTACCGGTGCGGTCAGTGCCCTCGTCGATCGCCTCGATGCGCTGGCCGCGCACATCAAGTCGCAGGGCGGCCGTGTCACCGGGGAAGCGTCCCTGGATCTACTCGTCGCTGGCCAAGAGGCGCTGGCCAGCACCATTGGTTTTTGCGCGCAAGGCACCGTGAAGGCATTGACCGACACGCTCGAGCGGATCGATCGCCGTCAACTCGCGCGAACGCGTCGCGCGCGCGCAGCACCGGTGTCCCCCGCCTCCCGTTCGTCCACCTCAGATAAGAAGCCCCGCCATGACCGCTGATCAACCCGCGATTCCGACCACCTTACCGAGCAAGATCCTACTGCGTGCGCCGGTCGCAATGATCAGCAGTTCCGGTAGTCCGTGATCAGCATACTGCTCGCGATCATCGCTGGGGGCTCGTCACTCACGATCAGCCAGGAGCGGACATTGCTTCGTAGTTTGCGTGGGTGAAAGACAGATAGGGCCTAAATCTGAAACCATCAACGGCGCTCCTCTCTCTGCGCAAGCAGAGCGGCTCCTATGCAATGATTTGCGTCCCAGTCTATTCCGCGTCCATGAGGGCTGCAGTAGCCAAGGGGCGTAACTCACTTGCCACGAACCAGCAACAAGATGTGTGGCAGCAGCCAAAGAAGAATGACGACTTGCCCACACAGAAATGGTCAGTTGTCGTTGCGCCTGTCGGAGTTACGGTGTTCTATGACAAGTGCCGGCGCACCTGGCTCAGTAACCCCCTCCCGGCGGATAAGGGCGTTCGCAACGGGATCTAAGACCCATTGGTAGAGCCGCCTACCTGGTTCTTTAGTTGTCCCCAGGATCTCCTTGGCCCCGAGGTCGCTGAGCAGAAGAATTCCATCTGGCGACGGATGTTTCGCAACTGCGTCTGACGCTGCCTTCAGAATCTTTTCGCGATCAGGGTGTCCCGTGTCATTGGCTGCCCTCGCGTAGTAGGCCCTGCACACTGCCTCGGTCGAAAAATTCTTCGCACGCGCGAACGCGTCAATTGCACCCAGATAGAGCGAGTCACCTTGGTCAGTTAGACCTTGGCGCATAGCTATCAAGCCCAGCGTTGCTTGAGCGTACGGCATGTATGCGGTCCCGCCGACTTGGATCAATCGCCTAACAGCCTCTTCAGCTTCAGTCAGTCGCCCCTCAGCTGCCAGAGAGTAAGCGAGACTCGCAGTGAGAGACGCATCATTCGGGTCGGCTGTAAGACCGCGCAAGGCCAGAACCCTTGCCTCCTCATGCAGCCTTCCGACCGAAAACACTGACGCGAGAAACTGGAGTGGCCGGCTTGAAAATGGCTCTTCCAAATGCCACCGCATAGCGTTGCTTCCGGCTGAGCTGACCTCACGTTTCTGCCAGGCGTCCAAGGCCGCCGCCTCCACCGCACTTGACGATGTTGTCGACGTGGAGCGGTCCGGCAGAACCTCTATGCCCAGCAGCTGTCGATCCGTGACCGCTTGAGCAATGACATTGTCGTTCGGGAAGAGCAAGGCTTGCCGGAACAAATTGCGAGCCGACTTCAAGTTTCCATTCTTCATTTCGAGACCGGCGATCGCACCTGCCAGTTCCGAAATCTGTGCGGGGGCGAATTTGCCTTCCTTCAATATCCGACGTCCACGCGATGCGAACACCGACTCCTCGCCAGCAGCACTGGCAGTCGCAATCTCACTCGCCATCAGCCACGGATCATGTTCAGTACGAGGATGGCGTCTGAGCAATTGATGAGCCTGCGCCGCGTCGTGGCTGTGTACGTGAAATCGCGCGACGGTCCGGAGCGCGAGCCGATTGTTGGGAGCAAGCGTCAGAGCACTCCTCAATGACCTTTCTGCGTCCCGACTTTTCCCCGCCGCAACTTGCAGCTGCGCGTAGTCGAGCAGCGCCAACGGGTTTGCCGGGTTGACTCGCAATATGCTACGCAGGCGCTTCACGTCGCGCTGAACATTTTCATTGCAGAGACGCACGACGTCGAGACTTTGGATGGAAGGCGGCGCCAACCCGAGGAGATTGTTAACCATCGCACGCTGCGGCTTTGTCATCGAAGCCTCATCGTCAATCGCCTTGATAGCGAACGCCGTAACATCCGGAAGACAATCCGGATCGACAGCGCACGCAAGCACGTCGCCGAAATGTCCCGCAGTAGGCGAGTCTTTCCACGCTCCAACAGAGTGCATCAGCCTGTCGCGTTGACTAGGCAGCTGTCGAATCGAGTTAGTTTTGCTGATGGACGCCGCCTCAGGAAGCGCCAACGTTGACGACGACTTGCGCCAACGTGGGATCAGTCGCCTCGGCGGCAGGTCAGCCCTCATCCCGCGGCTTTCCTCTCAACAATGTCCATGCGCTTCGCCATCATCAAGAATCTCTGACTATATCGATCGATGCCCACGAGTCCTTGCGCGCGCGCACCGGGATCGCCACGCTTTCGAGGATCAGGATGGGTCAACTCGATTGTCATCGTCATCAGCGCATCCCGCATCCCGTCTGGAAGCTGGGGCGCCAGATGCAGGGCGAGCACCTCACTCTGGGCATTCACCAGCACCGGCAATAGCGCTGTGTCGAATCCGGCCTGCCAATTCTCCGGCCTAAACTGTTCGGGCAGCGCATCCCGCAGCAATGTGGTCATGGGCAGGCCTGTAAACAAGTACACCAAGAGACTGCCCAGCATATATGCGTCAGCTGCGACCCGCTCGTCGTGCCACTCAGGCGCAGAAAACCCGTAGAATTTTTCTGGTGGTGCGTATCGCCAGTCCCCCGGCCACTTGACATGATCGAATGGCCCAGTCTTATTTCGGCTGACCACGCGTCCAACGTCCGTCAGCTTCATCGCCGGTGGGGACGCGGTACGCGCTGGCTGCGCGCCTGCCGATGTCGTGTCGCTGTTCTGCAGGGGCAGCGAGATCACGTTCGAAGGTTTCACATCCTGATGGGCAATGCCGCCCCCGTGTAACTGATCAAGCGCCAAGGCGACATCACGAAGAACGTGGAGCTTCCAGCTATGGGTCGGGTTGCTGACCAAGTCCAGCTTCTTCCGAAGATCGCACTCACCGATCTCGGTCACGAGACACGAGACCTGCATCGCTGGCTGATTCTCTAAACCCGGTGGGTAGACGTACTCGTGATCGAGCAGCCGGACTACCCTGGACATTTTCCTCTCGCCGCAATAGCCCAGCATGTCTCGTTCCCACTGCGCGTGCGACACCAGCTCTGCAAGTTTGCTGATGGGATCGCTATCCCTAAGCGCCCCGATAAAGTCGATGGCCTTTAGAAACGCTTGTTCGGCTCCGCGACGTACGTGGTATCCGACTCCGAAATTTCCACCAGTTGCGTTCGGGCTGCGAACGAGCTTGAGGCCAACGGTCCAGCCCGACTTGAGCACCACGCCTTCGATTTGGTTGGCCGGAGAATTGCTCGTAGACATGTTGTTCCTCCTTGACTGAATATTGGCCGCTAGCCCGTGGCGGCGGCCATAAAAAAGCGAGGGAGACAATCTGCCGACCTCGTCCGTTTCGCAGCTCGAACGTGGCTCAATATAAGCTTTTGTATGAGGATGATCCGCATCCAGACACGCAAACAGCAGACGAAATATCGTGGTTGTCCAATCTAAAGGCTCGTCTTGATCGGTCAAGCCACATGCGCGATTCCCACCCTCATCCGGCTGCGGGCGTCAGCTTCGGGTCGAGTGCCGCCGCGCCCCAAAATCCACTTTCAGCACATTTGATTGCGCTGCGTGCCAGCGCGAACGAGCTCTTCCGGTTCAAAGCTCTTCGACATCTCTTGTCCGTTCTCGGTCCATGTGCAAACCCACGCATCCGCCGTGCCACCGAGCGACATGACCTGATTGCTCCCAAGCGGCTGAACGAACATGCCGGTCACAAATTCACCTTTGCTCATTGCATTCTCCCTCTACTCTTTCATGGCTTGGCGGCGCGCCTTGAACCGGTCCAGGTCGCCCCGTAGCTGCTCTGCGCGATCCTTGATCAACTGTAGCTTACTGCGCGCCCGGATCACGTGAGCGACCACGTCAGCGCGCTGTTGAAGCTCCAACTCGGTCATCGGGCAGCCCATGGGTTTGAGGTTCACGCAGACGTCTTTCGCATGCTCAAGAATACTGATTGCCGAAATGACCTTGTGCGCGTTCGTGTGGAAGCCCATGGCTGTAACTCGATAGGAAGGAAGTGACCCGCGTCATCGCTTGGCAATCCTCTGCCGGCTTCCCAGGGTCCACCCTGGACGCGTAGTCGCCGACTCGGCGGGTCTGCGAGTAGATTGCCGTCAGCGGGTCGATGGCGATGCGGACGGGTGCCGCGCTGGCGTGTAGGAGATTTCCGATTCGGCTTCGCTACCAATCCCGAGGAGTGGCGATAACGCCGGTCCCGAAGCAGTAGCCGCAACCCGGCGAGCCGTCGCATGCGTGGCACCAGGTGAAGCGCCAGCAGCCTCGGTTCCGGTAGTGGCCTACGTTGCACCAAAGGCACCTCCCGCCCTGGTGCTCGACTGAGCCGGCCTGATGCAAGCCGGCGCACGGACGGCTGCAGCAGTCGCAAATGCCGGCCGGCAGTGCGCGCAATGGGGGGTAGGGACAGAGACGCGGGTCCATCCAAGCGCGTGCCATGCGTTCGCCTCCAATTGCGGAGCGCTAATGTACGGTGGGTCAATCTCAAGGATGCAGAATCGCGGCCGTACGCGACCAGAAGCGGACAGGAAAGGCGCCTGCCAAGTCCTGATCCTGCGCTCCAATGTGTTGTCAGCGAACCCCCGAGACTCGGAGGGCCACCGAGACATTGCCACAGCCACGCGGCTAACATGGCTTAGGTTCTTCATTCCATAGAGCAGCGCCCATGACGGATCGAGTCGATCGCCTCCACCGGTTCGTCGACTGGTGCGCTGCTCACATAGGAGGTGACGAGAAAGGCGAAGCGCAGATCTTTCTGGACCAGTTGTTCCGTGCCTTCGGTCACGTCGGCGCCAAGGAAGCCGGCGCGATCTTCGAGGACCGCATAAAAAAAGAGAGTAAGGGCACCGGCTTCGCCGACCTCGTCTGGAAGCCAGTCGTACTTATCGAGATGAAGAAACGCGGGACCGACCTGTCGAAACACTACCGGCAGGCGTTCGACTACTGGACGCGCCTCGTCCCCGGCCGCCCGCGTTACGTGGTGCTGTGCAACTTCGATCAGTTCTGGGTCTACGACTTCGAGACCCAGATGGACAGCCCGGTCGACACGGTCGCGCTGGCGGCGCTGCCCGAGCATTACGGCCCGCTGGCGTTCCTGTTCCCCGAGGACGTCAAACCGGTATTCGGCAACGATCAGGAGCAGCTGACGCGCGACGCCGCCGACCTGCTCGTCGGCTTGTTCCGTTCGCTCACCGCTCGCGGCATCGAGCGCGACCTCGCCCAGCGCTTCACTCTTCAGACGCTGATGGCGCTTTTCGCCGAGGATATCGGCCTGCTGGAGAAGTATTTCTTCGCCCGCCTGCTCGACGACTGCACCAGCCCCGCGCTGGCACACGACCTGATCGGCCAGTTGTTCGTCGAGATGAACGCTCCCGGCATCACCGCCGGCGGACGCTTCAAGGGCGTTTCGTATTTCAACGGCGGCCTGTTTCATACGCCGGCCAAGGTCGAGCTCCTAGCCGCCGAGGTCAGCTTGTTGCGGCAAGCCGCAGCGTTCAACTGGGCGAAGGTGCGTCCGGAAATCTTCGGCGTGATCTTCGAGCACAGCCTCGGCGACGCGGAGCGTCATGCCTCTGGCGCGCACTACACCAGTCCGGTCGACATCATGAAGATCGTCGGCCCGACCATTGTCGAGCCGTGGCGCGAGCAGATCCACAAGGCGAAAACCCTGACCGCGCTCGAAACCCTGCTTGCGCGCATTGAGCGCTTCCGAGTGCTCGACCCGGCCTGTGGCTCGGGCAACTTCCTCTACATCGCCTACCGCGAACTCAAGCGGCTGGAAGCGCTGATCTACGAGCGCATGGGTGAGTTCAAGAGCGTCGACCACAGCCAGCGCCCGTTCGGTTTCGTCAGTAGCAAGAACTTCCATGGGCTGGACATCAATCCGTTCGCGGTAGAGCTGGCCAAGGTCACGATGATGCTGGCGCACAAGCTTGCGATCGACGAGCTGCACATCAGCGAGAACGCGCTGCCGCTGGATAACCTCGACGCCAACTTCATCGCCGGCGACGCGTTGCTGCAGGCCGATGGTAGCCGCACACCGTGGCCGCCAGTGGACGTGATCATTGGCAATCCGCCGTTCCTGGGCGCCAAGCGGCTCAAGCCCGAACTCGGCGTGGATTACGTCAAGCGAGTGCGCAAAGCCTACCCGCAGGTGCCGGGCATGGCCGACTTCTGCGTTTACTGGTTCCATCGCGCCGCATTTCAGCTTCCCGCGTGCACCGCGGCCGATCCGCTGGCCGGCCGCGCCGGCTTGGTTGGTACCCAGAACATCCGCAACAACGCCAGTCGCGAGGGCGGGCTGGACGTCATCTGCGCCACCGGCACGGTGATCGAAGCGGTCGACAACCAGCCGTGGTCGGGCGATGCGAACGTGCACGTGTCCATCGCCAATTGGGTGCATACGCAAGACGCGGCGCTGTTGCCGAAGACGCGGCGGCTGTGGTTCAAGGCCGCGCCGTTGGTGAAAGCCAAGAAGCGGCGTGGAAGTGCGCGGGCCGATAAGGAATTCGAGCTCGACATGCGCGAGGTGGTGCAGATCAATGCGTCACTGTCGGATGAAGTGGATGTCAGCGTCGCCGGCCCGCTGTTGTGCAATACCAAACCGCAGCGGTGCTTCAACGGACAGATGCTGGGACATCAGGGGTTTTTGCTGAGTACCAAGCAGCGCGATCAGATTGTCAGCAAAGATCCGCGTTCAGCGGAACTCATCCACCCCTATCTCAACGGCGTCGACGCACTGACGGGCATGGCGCTGGATCGGTATGTGCTCGACTTTGAGCAGCGCGATGCCCTGCAGGCGGCAGCTTTTCCCGCCGCCTTCGATTGGGTAAAGCGTGAGGTGCTGCCCGATCGCCAGAGCAAGGCCGAACAGGGCAAGGATGCTGATGGGAAAATGCGCCCCCATCACAAGGCATTTCTGGCGCGCTGGTGGCAGCTGTCGTTCGGCCGACCGGAAATGCTGTCGGTCATCAAGCCGCTGCCGCGTTACTTGTGCTGCGCCTACGTGACCAAGCGGCCGATCTTCATCTTCATGTCGTCGTCGGTGCGTCCGAGCAACCTCATCCAGGTATTCGGCTTCGACGACGACTACAGCTTCGGCATCCTGCAATCCGCCGCGCACTGGACTTGGTTCGTAACCAAATGTGGAAAGCTGGAAGAGCGCTTTAGATACAGCGCCGAATCCGTCTTCGACACCTTCCCGTGGCCACAATCACCTACCCCGGCGCACATCGACGCGATCGCAGAGGCCGGCCGCGCATTGCGCGCATTACGCACGCAATCGCTGAAGTCGATCAGCGGAGGCTTGCGAGCGCTCTATCGCACGCTCGACCTGCCCGGCAAGAACCCACTCAAGGACGCCCACGCCCGCCTCGATGCGGCCGTGCTCGCCGCCTACGGTTTCAGCCCCAGGTCCGACCTGCTGGAACAACTTCTCGCGCTCAACCAGCGAGTTGCCCAGCGCATCGGAGACGACCTGTCCGTGACCGCACCAGGCATCCCGGCCGGTTGTACCGACTCGGCGCGGCTGGTGAGCGCCGATGCCATGGGCAGGGACTGATGACCCACGCGCATTTCATCCCGCTGCCACTCTTCGGTACCATGCTTGGCAATCAAGAGGATCCCCGATCGACTCGGGGCCAGAAGTGAATTGAATCCACGTCGGTATGCGCCCTTTTAACTCACAAGGATCGTTCAATGCGAATGAGTAAAGGAATGGGTTTTGTCGTTGTTACCGGATTCGCCATAGTTTTGGGCGGTTGGTACATCTTGCACAACAGCCAGCGATCGGAGATCGCTGCATTCGTTACGGCCAGAGTCTGCCAAGGTGTCCATAGCGGTGCGCATGGATTCGTAGGGCCTCTACCAGCAGCGATGGGCATGCGTGTGGTGGACACTGGTGAATTTGCAACATGCGAAGTGTCGATCACACACGTCGGCAAGGAAAGCTTGACTGGCGGCCGCTCATTGATCCCCGTCGACGTTCTGGTGAGCGGCAACGGTCGCATTATTAAAGATGGTTTTTTAGACACCAAACATGCTGATCCGATTCCGTTCGAGATTCATGCCGTTGCTACATCCATTCTGATTGCTCGAGTCAACGGAAACCTTGAGTTGATTTCGATCGACCATCATTGACAGAGATCCATTTCCCACTCGGATCTATGGGTGTGCTGCTGCAGCGCTTGGAGCAACAAATGACTGCTTTTGAAGGCGCCACCACCGTTGTTTCGGCGGCCGCCACCGTACCGACAAGAGAGAGATCGCCATGACGACAGCAGATGATGATGATGTGGTGACCACTCATCCAACTACGTCGAGCAGTAGCGCCGCCGGCGACACTGATTCCCCTGGGGAGGAAGAGAAGGCTTTAGAACGGCGACATGCCGCGCAAAAGCGAAGCGCTGCGCGCCTGGCGGAAGCAGCCGTTAAAAAGCCATCGAAACGCGCGGATAAACGCGCGGCATCGGCGCGTCAGCGAGCGAATGTCACTGGCTCCAATGCGTCAAAAGAGAATCTTGGTCGCACACTACCGCCAGCGACGACGACGAAGCGCGGACTGCGTCTCTAGCAAAACGGTGACGGCGGCATCGACTGAAAATATTCCGCCAGCCTTTGAGGTCCGCGATCGAGGATCGTTCCCATGATTCGTCCTTTGGTTGCAGCAGACACAGCAGCTGCATCCCGAGCAGCGGTCAGGACCGGAAGTGCGGGCAGCCCACACCGGAACCCTCGGACAGGTGCTCAGGAATACGCATTATTCTGGCTCAACCCCTGGTACACACGAAAGTTTTTCCAGTACAGGCGACATACACGTCGCTCCGTGACGACGAAGCGCATCTACGACTGGCCATGAGCGGCGATCGTCACTTTCAAAGATCAAAATTTCACCGCAACCCAACGATGCCGGCAGGGCGCGAAGTAGAAACGGCGTGCCAGACGATCGGAGCGCTTCGTAGAGAGCACACGAGAACGACGCATCTTGGTGACCGTTGACCGCGAAGAGGTCGTAGCGGGCCACCAATTGCTCGACCGCGTCGCGGCGAACCGATACGGTTCGTAGCCGGCTGCGAATCGGCACGGGGACGCCGAGTTTGCGAGCCAGCCAGCGCGCCGCCGCAAAATGATGACTGCCTCCGTCGTTCATCAGGAACAGGCGGCCATCCCACGCCCAGCGTTGCAGATAGTCGGCATGACTGGCTGTATTGAGAATACGGATTCCGTCATGAGCAAGATTCCGCTTGAGCCCGGCGATCGACACATCCTTGATGAGTTCGCCGCATCTCGTTTCGGCAAATTCATCTAGATTCTCGAAGATAGATAGATCGGACTCGGACGCGTGAATCGCCGTAATCTCGGTGATATCGCACGTCCATTCCGGGATGATGTGAACATCAGCAAACATTCGGACCAGCGAGAGGTCAGTCCAGCGGCGGCGCGGGCCGTCTAGCGGCTGCCAATGCAGCGGCAATAATCCGGCGTCGGGCCTCAGACGATGGTGGTTGTTGTCGCTCGGAGACCAGAGATGCTCCCAGCGCACAACGCTTGAGCCGCCTACCCCAGCGCGCCGATCGCTGGGTGCGAGATTCGCGGGCAAAGCCGGATTATTCTCAAGAAGGGTCTCAAGATCGATTGGACTACGAAATAAAGTTCCAAGAATTCGCCGCACTGATTGACCACGCATACGACGTCACCACCTGCTTAATGTTGACGGCGACACCATATGCTGAGGAGTCCCGTCAGACTCAACGCTTGCATCGAGTTCTCCAACATCAAATTCCCTGGCAATGAGCGTTTCCTCGTCCATATCCAACATCATCTCGATCGTTCGGCCGTCCTGATCAACGGCATAGATCACACCAGGTGGGGTCCGGAGCAGAAGCTGCACCTGGTCCTCGGGAATACTCGCTCCCGTTACCTCGAGTTCGTCGTCGCCCTCGCCCGTGGTCGTTACGGTGAAGTCCTGCAGGAAAATGCTTCCAATCGTTCCGCTGATCGTCGCCATGATTCATTCCTTCGCTGCAGCGCTCTACATCAGCCGAGGCTGAACTCGGTCGGTCGCTTCGCGGGCTCACGCTCGAGCGTTTCGCGAAGATTGGTGAGTTGCTCGATTCCGACGGCCGGCAGCAGGTAACGCTCGATCGTTTCTTCCGAAACTCTCATTGAGCGCATCACCTCAGGGAAGCGTTCCATCGCACCCGCGATACGAGCGGCAATTTCTCGGCCCTCGCCGCTCTCGAGGCCGAACGAATCAGAGACCTCGTCGATCCACGTCGCATCGATCGTCGGCACGATGCTGTCGCCGGCGATACGCATCGCGTGCGGCCGGCGACCGCCGTCGGGATCCAGCTCGTCGACGAGGACGTCGAAGTTCGGCGCCAGGCGCCATTGATCACCATCGGCCAAGAATTCAAACTGACCGAGATGATCATCAGTGTTGTTGGCGAAGACGTTGAGTAGCATGCGCCCGAACATCTCGCGGACGTCGGCCTCAGGATCCGATGAATGTTCACGGAGAAACTTGACGACGTCGGCGTAGTCCAGCTGCGCGGCAATGGGCATGCCCAGCGCCGTCGCGGCATTGATCTTGTGGATCCTGCGTCCCTGCTCGTCGACGTCGAAGCGGCGGCTCAGCAGCACGGCATCGCCGTCGTCGAGCTCGACGAACGTGGTGTCCGCCGTATCGAGGCCCGCGAGCTTCGAGATCTCCGCCATGCCACGCTCTACGCGCGTCGTTTCGATCGTTCCCAGGAACGTCGTCGAGAACTTGGCGATGTACTCGACGTTGCCGTTGAGAAATGCACACTTCGGTGTTTGACCCCCGTTTGAAGTCAGCGCCCAGCGCTGCGAGAGATCGCCCAGTGGATCCGGGCGCATGCGCTGAGCCAGCTTCTCGACAAACTTGTTGACCTGCAGCCTGAGCGCGACCAGGGCTTGCTCGCCCTCGATCCAGAGCTCCCCGCATGTTCCCCCGCCTGCCTCGAAGCGCAAGCCACCGGCCAGGCGATCGCCCATCATCCAGAGCTTTTCCGCAGGTGAGGATTTTCCGAAGGCCGGAACATGCGAGATCATGACGTTCTCGCCCCAGCGGCCGGGCAAAGCTTCCTGAAAGACGCCGTGCAGATCGGGTTGATCGGCCTTGCGAAGATGCAGCAGGCCGTTCGTCATGATGGGAAAGAAGCGAGGCTCCAGGTTCTCGCGATCGCGATAGTCCAGATCCGGCGCGAGCGGCGGGCCTTGGTAGTTATCCGCGTAGCGAAACCCGCCCGGCAGATTGCCCTCGGCAATCAGGATATGGCCAACGTCCAACCAGCTTCCTAGGGCGTGCTGGCGCTGCACGGTGATATAGCGACGATCATCAGTGGTAGGCATAGCGGCAAGTCCTTTGCTCGAGTGGGTATTGCTTTCAGCCCAGCGGCCGCATAGGTCGCGGCGCAGGGCCAGGGAACATCGCATTTTCTGGAGGAAGTGCTACTTCGTCGGGACGACGAGGACGACTGGCCGCATGTGCCGCAACGGCCGCCGCCGATGCCGTTGCCATACTGTCGCTGGGGGTTATCACCGAGATCACGGTCCGCATCATCCCCAACACCTGCCACGCTCGCATCCAGACGTCGATCGCGATCCCAGGGTCGCCCTTCTCCATGCGCTGCAGGGTCCGCCGCGATACGCCCAGTCGCAGGGCGAACGCCGTCTGGGAGCCATATTGTGCTTGCATGACACGTCGGCCTGTTCTTAACAGCTCCGCAAACCGCAAGAGTGTCCGTTGGCGCTCCAAGTACGCGGGATCCTGCACGAGGAGAGCTGCCACTCCTGGAACCGTCTTAGAACGCGCCGGAGAAGGTTTCTTCTTCGACTTGTTTGATCGCGCTGAGGGCTGCGGCGATGCAATCGGCATGGACACGGGTCTGCTCCTGTTGGGTCAGTTTGCCGAATGGGGTCTGCGTCTGCAAAAGCCGCTTTGCACGCTCTATTCCCTTTCGTCAGTTTCATCGAAGAGCATATCCCCGTCAAGCGAATCGTGCAAATATGGCGCACTATGCGCCGCATGTGTTCCATTTGACGAAAAAAGGTGTATAGTGCGGTTGTGGGAAGGCAATCCGCCGCTCCCAAAAAATCCCTGTCGACCAAGCGAGAAACGCCATGAACGTGTTCAAGTTGACCTGGGTTCTGATCGCACTGGCCATGGTCTGGTCGGCGTCCCATTCACCGGCGGTTGTCCTGGGCGTGTTCTTCATCGCTTTGTTCACCGCAGGCCCCGGCTTGCTGATCGGCAATAGCAACGAGTAAGGCGTCATTTGTTTTTCGTCGGTGACGTGCGCCCACCACGACGACCGTTCACGACGTAGTGCCGTTGATGACAAAGGCCCCTCGATTTCGAGGGGCCTTTTCGCTGCCTATTTCTCCAGGCGATTTTGCGCATCACCGCCGCCGCCTCGTCTGCCCTGCGACGACGATGCGCGACTGAGCTGCTGGATCACAGCGCCAGCGATCATGGCAGCGCCTGCCTGCGTGTGACGCTCGCCACCCAGCTCACCCAAGCTCTCGCCGCTGCCGATGAAGCGCAGACCACGATCCGGAACCATGTGAATCAGAGAAAAGCTGACGCGCGTCGCAGCGAGGTACAACCCGGACAAGATCACGAAGTACGCCAGCATGCTCGCCAATCCCATCACGTGCGCTCCTTGCGTCCCGTCCATTGCCCACTTGAACGACACACCGATAAGCAGCGAGAGGTAGCGCATCACGAGCATCGATGCGAATAAACCGAACAACATCAGGATCGGCCGCGCTATGAGGGAGATGATCAGGATGTAACCCTGTCGCGCGTGCGTCCCAGCCCAGCCCTCGCCTTCGGGAAGCGAGTGCGCAGCAGCAAAGAGTGGCAGGACAGCGATCGCCTCGACGAGCATGACCAGCCAGCTGGCCACGCCCAGAATCCAGTAGATGAAGGGCAGCATCGGTATGTAGTACGCGAGAGCGCCGGCGCCGAGCAGGAATGGACCAACGACGGAGAAGGCCGTGCTGTAGATGATCATGCCGGATCCGGCGAGACCGCCGATCGCCGACACGGTCATGGCGGCTGCAAGCGCTGCCTCCGCCAATCCCAAGACCGTATGGCCCACTTCGGAAATCGCAACAATCGGATCGGCACCGGATTGACCGCCCATCGCATTGATCAGCAGTAGCACGGGATTTCGATCCCGCATGACATTTGTGATCGTATCCAGTGCCTGTTGCATAATTTCGGACAATTTCTCGTCCATCGCAATGATGGCGTTGCCCTCGGGCTTATCGCCCGCGGTGATCTCGAAACCGCTGCCTGACATCTGCGACGGCAGCGAGCTCGATTGCGCGGCCGACGGATTCATGAGGCCTGGATTCGTGAGAATCGAAGCCCGCTTGAGATCCGGCGCGATATCCGTCTGCCATGCCTGCGGCATCTGATCGAAGCGCGGCCCTTGGTACGTTGGGGCGACGGCGATCTGCGTTGCGACCGTGTCAGAGAGGGCGCTGAACGTCATGTACCACGCGCCGGCGCTGGTCCAGCCCGCATCACGTGAAAATTGAAGCTGCTGCACGCGCTGCCGCGTCACGGCGTCGGCCGTCATCGCGACGTAGGTCACGGCACGGCCGCGCTCGGCTTCCGAGTATCGCGCTTCGGCCATGATGAGTCGATTGCGTACGTTGTCCATTGAGGTGTGGTTATCGACCGCCTCCGAAGCGATACCATCGAGTTCGTTCGCAAGAGCGACCAGGTTCTGTTGCTGCAGAGAGGCAGTGACGTTGTCCGGTATCGACAGAGCTCGTCGATCGACCATGTAGGCACCACACAGTCCGACATGAAACGCTGAGGCTCCATTGATCTGTCCGTTGGTGTCGTACGTTACGCCGCTCAGCAACTCCGGCGGTGGTGTATCGACGCGATACTGCGTAGCCGCTGCAGGGCTG
Organism: Dokdonella sp.; assembly: GCA_039926025.1. GTDB lineage: Bacteria > Pseudomonadota > Gammaproteobacteria > Xanthomonadales > Rhodanobacteraceae > Dokdonella_A. The sequence goes on along the minus strand of JBDSXV010000232.1, from coordinate 106,332 downwards.
AGGACCGCGCCCATCGGCGAGAATTGAGCGACGACGGTCGGCGCGGACTGATACTCGCTGGCAGCACGGTCCATGCGCTGCGCATTGAATGTTTGCCCTGATTCGGACCCCAAGACATTGAGTCGCTTCGCGCAAACGGCACTCTGGTACATCTGACTGACCAGGTCGCGTGTTTTCGGGAGCACCGGCACGCCGACGACGGTGGCGTTGTTCTCCATGAACGTCACGGACAAGCCCCAGGCCTTGTCGCAGAGATTGGAGCCGAACATCGCGACCCAAAGCACAAGGATCTGGAGGACGGAGTATCCGCTCGACAAGGGCACCAGGTAGAAAAAGGAAAGTACGGCGCGCAATGGAAACCAGAGCGTCGAATAACGCTTACCCAGGACGACACCTTCGTGCGCTTGTTGCATCGCTCCCGTGAAAAACGAGATCAGAATGATGATCACCGTCGCGGTCAACGCAGCGGCGTTCAATACGGTACTGACCGCAGCAAGGATCGTCGGCGTGCCTCCGCTGATCATCGTGGACAATGACGTCGAGTCAATGCCGAAGATCTGCCGGATAGCCTCCATCCCGCGGATCATGGTGGCGCCGCCGTCGCTCGCGGGCGGCGTGTCTGCCAACGCGACCAAAGGCACGCCGATACCGGCGGCGAGTGCTATCCATTTCTTCATACGTGCCTTCATGGCGCTATTCCAGCAGGAGGACCGGCTTCGGGTCGGGATTTTGTTCGATGACCATTTTTATAGCGTCGATCGCGCAGAGTACGCCCACGCTAAACGGCGCCTGGTTGTTCGCCCATCGAACGGCGAGCCCCAGCAAGCCGTCCGGGTCCTCGACAACCTCGAACGGAAATTTCCATGCCCCGCGATCAAGTCCGGATTCGGCATAGATTTGAGCGGCATGTTGCACCAGTAATGGCAGCATCCCGGTCGGACTGAATGCACCATCGACGTCGATCGTAATGCCCTCCTCGTCAACCAGCGAGGCGCCTGGTCGCACATCGGTATATCCCTCCCGACGCGCGAGCTCGCGAACGATTTCGCTGAGCGTCATTACAGGGTCGGAAACGGGGAGTGCCATGTGCCTTCTCGATCAAGAACGTGGTGTTCGTCTTCGTCCACATGGCCCGCAGGCACTTCCTCGACGCGACGCGAATTCAGCTCTTCTTGCAGGAGACGGGCCAGTACACTGTTTGCTGAGCTCGCTTCGAGCGGCCGCATATCCTCCGGCGAAGCGTCAACGCCGCCCGTTTCCATGCTTAGAGCGAGCGAGCGGGCGCGCCTCAATTCGGCGGCCTCGAGATCGCGATCGCGATCGCAGGCCGTTTCTTCGACATTCGCGACGCCTGCCCTGCCATTGTCGTGGGCCTTTCGGGTGATCCGCCGTTCTTCCAGTCGAAGTGCCGCTTCAATTTGCGGCCGCAGCGGCTCAATGTGGCGCACAGCCAGCTCGACCAGGTCCATTGGACCCGCTTCGACCGCCTCGATGGACGTCGAGGATCTCGGTTGCCGCGTCGCTTCACGAAAGGCTTTGTCGAGCGTGGCCTCGATCGCCTGGGCAACCCTCGGATCAGCAATCTCCTTGGGGGAGGCCGCCAAAAGGGATTTGCCCTTTGCAGTCAATCCTGACGCATCCACGATACCCCGCTCGGCCGCATGTACGGCGTGCGAAACGATAGACGATGCTCGTCCTAGTCCGGCGCGAATGAGCGCTCGCAGCGCGATCTCCTCAGAGCCATAGAGCGTCACTCCGACTGATGGAGAGGCTTCATCAGATTCCAGCACCTGCTTGGAGGTGCCGGGCGCGGGTCTTGTCCAGTCAAGTCCAGACGCCCACTCCGGCAGCCCGTCCGCGGAGGAGGGGCGCTCAATATCAATGGGCGCGGCGCAGCGAACCAAATGCCGTGCGAGACGCTGGAGTAATCGATCGTCACTTTCCAGCATCCATTCTGGAATACTGAAGTTGATTGTACGTAACGCCTCCGTTGTGGGATGTAGCGCCTCATGCGGCTCCGGATGCCTGTCATCGAACATCGGTACTGCGACTGTGTTGGCCAGCGTTGACGAGCGTCCAACGCGCGGCAAGAGCGTTGCGATCGATGCGAGCGTTGCCGGCGTGATGGCGTTGGCGCTCGTACGTGGATAGCTCAACGAGCCCCGCTCGTAGAGCTTCTGCACCTGCGCCTGAGCTGCCTTCAGCATTTTCCGTCCCCGAAGAGTGCCGGTCGGCTCAGTGCGCCGCGTAGCAAAGTTTGCGCGTAGTCCCAAGGAACGCGCTGCCCTTCCTGCTCTCTTGCCCCTGGCAACGCTACGGGCAGCTTTTCCTGCGCTCTGTCGTCCCACAGAGCGCGAGTGCTCGGCGTGATCGGTATGCGTGCGGTGAAGACCGGGCCACCGTCGCCAGCGGCCCGCGTCAACGTCACATGACCGATGACGGGCTCGTTGTCTTGCAGCGATTGAAGGAGTGCCGTAAAGACTCGGCCGACGGGGAGCCCTGGTCTTGAAAAACAATGCCCGATAAGCCGATCCACGATGCGTCTGGCATCCCCTGCTCGAGACGCCGACGGCGCAACGGGCATCGGGCGTGCGAAGGCAGCGCGAACGCCCTCAAGATCCAGGGTGTGAAGTCGTACGCGCTCTACGCTGCTCGCAATGTCCTGTGTCGCATCGCGCACGTCGCGTGCGATCACATCGCCTTCCTGATCTGCGTCGGTTGCGACCAGAACTCGCCGTCCCACCGCGACATGTCTTAGGGAAGCAAAGCGAAGCTCATCGAAAATGCGTCCTGGCTCAGACCCGTCCGCAAAGATCCCCAATGGCCACAACGATTCTGAGTGTTGCCGGAAATGCCCCCCGCTCGCCCACAGCTGCGCGTCCAGACCGATAGCGCGAATCATTCGCGCCAGCTGAGCCACCTTGCCCGGTGCCTCAATGACAATCAGCGTGGTACTGGACGCGGTCATGTCGTCAATGACTGGCTTGGGGTGGCCGAGCGGCACGCGTAGATCCCGCAGGATCCCGTAGACCCGCCAACTGCTCAATGCGATCGAGCGCCATCAGCGCTCGCTCATACAATCCGGCGCATGCGTTGCCCATATCACCGCGTAGACTTGCAGCGCTGTAGCTGAGAACAACCATCTGGCTGCGAACGTCCGACAACAGCCCGGTGTCGCCCATCCGTCGAGCTTGGTGAGCGACGATCTCGGCCGCTTTCAGGGCGTCCAGCAACTGCGCCTCAAGAAGTCGGGATAGACCATCGAAGGTTGGTCCGCCCGGCGTTGAAAACCGCTGCGCCGATGCAGGCCTGGATCCGCTGAGGAGAGCGACGTCCGCATCCTGGCACTGCTGCCGCTGGCTAGCGGTCAGAAATTCGCCGAGCGTCCGTCCGAACGCTTTGGCATGCTCGACAAAATCCGCCTGACCGCGATCGCATTGATGCCGAACAAAACGCTGAACGCGTTCCTTCGTCAGCAGCGAGACCGCATGCAACCCACCGTTCGCGGTGCGAACACAACGAGGTTCGCGCGAGAGCCCCAGTCGCGGTGACAATGACATTCCCGATCCCTCATCCATACCCAATTCCTTCCGTGTGACCGTTGCGTTAGTCGGTGATCACCGACTTCGCGTACTTCTTGCGCAACTCTTCGCCGCTCGCCTGCAGTTGATGCGACACCATCAACGCCGTCATCGCGGCCGTCTCTTGCTCTGTTTGCAGGCGCTCGGTTTCAACATAGAGCAGCGCTTGCATCGAGAGCGCCATGTCCCGCTGCACACCCGCTTCGGTCTTCGCCTGCAGCGCGACAGGATGCTGCGCATCTTCGATGCCTGCTTGCGCCATCTGTCGAATGATGCCGATGTAGCTCCGACTGTCACTGTCACCTGGAATTGATGCGCGAAGATTCGCCTGTCGGGCCAGCACGTCCTGCGGAACCTTCATCATCTGCTGAAATCGCTGATATTCCGTCGCGTATTCCTTGCCGGCAGGAGAATTGGCAGATGACGTCGGCGGCGCCGGTGGCGGATCCGGGTTTGTCGCATAGTCGATCGAACGCCATGCATTTTGAACATCGTTTGTCGACAATTTGTCGCTGCCGAGCCAGCTCAAACTAAAGGCCGACGCGCCATAGACAGACGCATCCTTTTGCATCTGAACTGTCGCACCTGTCGAGGAACCATATCCGCGATCATGGGTTGCCGCGATCGTGCTGGCCTGGGTTTGCAAGTTCGGTAACGCTTCGCGACCTTGCGCCAGCACGCCGGCATCTGCCTGGCGGCGGCATGCAAACGGTGCGTTGGACCCTATCGTGATATTCCCGTACGAACCAAACGACCCGAAAACGGACTTGAAGTTGTAATCGAGCATTTTCTGCGTTTGAACGTTCGTCGCTTCCACACTAGTCGCAGCATTCGCCTGCAAAGCAGACTGCACGCCGAGCGTATTTGCCGCAACCTGTTGAGTGACCGCCGCGCCGCCCTGGCGCAGGTAGTAGTCCATTGCGTACGTTTCTATCCAGGTGATGACGGCGGTCAAAGCCGCAGCAATTTCCGCCAAGATCCCATCACCAATCGCATCGGCTCGGGCAGGAGCCGGCACGCTGAGAAAGGCAACAGCCGCCACGGCGCCAAAAAGCAATGTTCGCGCGCGATCGGTCAGGCGATTCACTGGCTGACTCCTTTGCCTTTCTGAGCCGCCTCGGTGGGCGAGGTGGGCGGAAGTCCCATGGTGATTTGGGCAAGGGCCCGATTTAGCTCGGCATGCGCAGGATCCCCACTGGTCGATGTAAGCCAATTGCGCACCGCGTTGCACAGCCGACCCTGCAATCCGTCGAGGAAACTACTCAGGCCAAAGAATCGAAGTCCCCCGAAGTTGATGATTCCGCTCAGGCAGCTCATATCGAAAATGCCCATCACAGCATGCATGTCATGCGTAACCTCGGCATGCATCTGCTGCGACAAACTGGTCGCTATGCTGTTCCCCGCATTCATCACGATGCAGTTGGCATCAACCGGAAGAAGACTCGCCGTCTGAGTTCCTGCAGCACCGGCAACAGTCGACAACGCCATCGAGCCCACGAAGATCCATGTGTTAGCACGCATTACTAAACTCCAATCGGGATCCGAACATCAGGAACGTCGACTCGCCGAGCAAGAACGCGGGCGAGCGTGTTGAGCATTCTGAGAAATTCCATGCGCGCGTGCGCCATCGCGGCAATAGGAATGCCTCTCGAGGACACCGGTGCGTTAGCGACGGCGCCGGCGAGATAGGCGTCGTCGCGCTGCTCAATAATATTGAACAAACGCAACATCGGTAGTGCGGGTGCGAGTGCAAACAACTTTCCGCCGAGGTCCGGTCGCCTTGCGAATCGGGCGAGTACCGCTGCGTCCCCCGCTTCCACTCGACGAACCAATTGATCGAGCAACGCCGCGACTTGAGGATGGGTTTTGGCGATCGAGAGCCAGTGCTCGCGTGCGGACAGGTGGTCCGCAATCATCGATGCGCTAAGGTCGCCTGACAGGAGTGCTTCAGGAAGCATTCTAAATATCCTTGCAGTTCCGTAATTATACCTATTACGGCGTCTTCATGATACCAAAAACAGGGCGCTTCGCTTAGAGGCCTGGTTCGGAATGATCGTCCGTCGATGCGTCATCTATGCCGTCACCGTTCAACAGCATGTTCAACAGCTCGCGCAGATCCGCAGCAACCTGGTCGGGCGTCAGCTCGCCCAGCTGCCGCGTGAGCACCGCCGACGGATAATCGTTGATGGCCGCTTCCACGGCTTCCTCGAGCAGACGGCGGTCGCTGGTTCCATCCTCAAGCACCTCCGACAAGAGCGCACCTTCTGGAAGGTCATCAAACATCGGAACAAACGATGCCAAGCCCTCTCGATCAGGCTCCAGCGTTCGTTCGAGTTCCTCGGCGGCCGCCGCTGTCGCCTCGGGGCTATCGATGGCATTCAACAGCGTGGCCACGTTCGACGAGACGTCATCATGCGTGTATTCGTCCGGCAGAGGCTCCGGCAGGGATGCGTCGATCAGATCGCCATCCTCGTCGTCCGCTGGCGCATCCATCGCGGCCATGATGTCGCGAACGGACCGGTGAATGGACGCCGGGACCAATGCCGGCGCAACCTCGGCTGGGGTAGCGGGAACCAGATCCGGCGGCAGCAACGTGCGGCTCACAGCCGTGTTGACCACCGCAGAAGCTGGATCCGGAAGCGGCGCTCCTTCCGGTGCTGCTGAAGGGGGCGACGGCGGTGAAGGCGTTGCCACCCGAGGTTGCCGCATGGACTCTGCTGTGCTTGCCTCGAGCGTCCCTGTGGATGCAGGACCCCCTTGCGGCTTTAGCGTGTGATCTTTGGCTTCCCCGCCTGCACTGACCTTGGCTGCGGCTACAGCTTTCTTTTCGCCTACGCGGAGAAATCGGTTGACCTGGAGCTCTCGAATGGGAGCTGGGTTGGCATAAAAGAAGCGTGCGCGGATCAGTCGGCCGTTGTAGATGATGTGTGCCTCGCCCTCGATCTGCGCTTGCAAGTCGGTCGTATCGGTCCGCGCCTTCCGCTCGACCGATGCCGCAAGATTGTCCGCGTAGCCCAGCATGCCGCCTGTATTGAGGTTGAAGCCGGCCGTCTGAGTGATCTGAGCCTCGCCAACGGCCTCTGCCAACTTTCCGTAGCTCTCCTGATCCTGGAGCTTTCCGAAGACCTTGAGATTTGTATTCGCCCATATCTGCGACGCTTCAATGTCCGATCCCCGCTTGATGCCGGCCCAATCCTGTCCCGCATACGTCACGCTCCAACCTAGGCCGCGAGCCTGCGCCGCCACGACCGACATACCTTCCACGGCCATATAGCCGTACTCGTCCATCGTGAGCTTGGACGGAATCGGCGAAGCCGTGGGCAACGTATCGAGGACGTCCCGTCGAGTACCCTCAACGCTGCTGCCAAGTCCCGTGCTGATGGCATCTTTCAGCGCAGAAAGATTGATTTTTCCGAGATTGGCAAGGCCTGCAAGTGATTTCTCAAGCGCAGGCAGCATCACGACAAGTACGCGTCGACGACGAACGACGTCGACGAAATCGACTTCCCCGAGCGATCCACGGTAGATATGTCCGTACGTATCGGTTAGCGACGAGAGAGCGCGCGTAAAGTACATCTGAGCGAAGCCGTGCTGTCGATTGGCTTCGTCATGGATGGGCACTTTCTCCATCGTGACTTGCTTCGTCCGCGGATCGGTTTTTGCGACGACACGTTCCTCCGGCGCCTTCCAATTCGGCAACGATCGCAGATATGCCAGCAGCGCGGCCTTTGCAGTATCGGACCGCAGGCGTGGATCGAACGCGAGCTCTTCGATCTTGTTGAGCGGTAGGTAGTCGCGAAAAACTTCCACACCCAGGTCGATGTGACCGCCGTCGCGAAGATCGACCAAGCCATAGAGCCCAGCCGTGATCATCGAAAGCGCACGCTCGCCGAACACGGCGTTGTCGCCCTCGGGCGCAGTGATCAGACTGGACATGATCTCGACCAGCGAATCGGCTGAACCGGAGGCGAACGGATTCGCCGTATTCGTCATGCGCGTGCCGCCAGCCTTACCGATGGACCGATTGCCGGTCATGTAGTTGATGATCAGGAAATCATCTTCCATCCCCACTCGGAATAGCAGCGAATAGATATCCCACGGCAGACTCGGCGCCGCCTTCGCATCGACATAAATCAGGCCACCACCCATCGCGATGTAGTTGGCTGAGCTACCCACCAGCATGACGGTCTTACCGGCGCCGGTGACGCCGAGAACCAGGTCATGGGTCAGTACATCATTCTTCGCGAGCCACAGCTCCTGATTACCGGCTTCCACGGCATTGCCGATATGCACGATGCCCGAGGCTTTGTTGAACTTCTTGCGGCCTGGGAGAGGATGGTTGATATCGGTGATGCCCGCGGAACGCGGCAACCGAAGGGGAAGGTGTCGATGACTGCGGATAGAAAGATGCCATGCCAGGATGAAGAATCCGACAAACGGCGTCACATGCGTCAACAACGGAAAAATGCAGCCGAGAATAGCGACACTGATCAGTATGACCCCAGCAGTTTCTGGGGATTCCAAGGCGGCGTGAAGCCGCTGCCCGAAGGTGCGCGTATCACGCCGAAAGCGGTGTGCGTCGCTTTCGTCGCGAAGGGTGACACCGCGGATATCCGGCGTTTTCACGTCCGATGGAAGAGCGCTTTGTTGTCGACACTCGCAGCAATATCAGTCAATGCGATCGCCGAGCTCACGTAATGCAAGCACGTGCATACGCCGACAATGACTGCGGTTAAAAAAAAGCCGCTGTCAAACCAGCGTTCAACACCAGACAAACCGTTGACAGCTGCGACGAAGACCGCGCCTTCGCACATGAGCCCAACGTAAAACGCGGCGAACAAACGCAGGCCTCGCCGTGTCGTTCCGCTGCCAAGTTTTTTCAGGAATTGCGCTGGCGTACCGTTGTTGACACGCCAGTCAGCGGGGGCATCGCTAGATAGCCAACGGCTGACATGCGTGATTGCGCTTCGTTTTTCAGCTTTCATTGCCTACTCCTTGAAATTTGAGTACGGGTCCGTCTTCTGGACGATCCGCTCTTCCGGCGCTTCCAGTTCGGAAGTGATCGCAAGTACGAAGCGCACGTACGCGTTGAGTGCGGCCTTGGAATTGACGGAATCCGAAACAAACGGGTCTGCCCCGCGCGTCATGCCGGCGCCCGTGGTGCCCCACATGATTTCATGCGTGGAATTGCTCACCGTTTTCTTTCTTCCTTCTGGTCTTCGCGTCTGACAAATATTTTCAGCTTGCAATTGGCAGCGATCTGCAACGCCTGGGCTTCCGAAATGCGTTCACAGTCTGATTGATCTGCATTCGCAAATTGCACGCGTTTTCCTTCGATCATGAAACTCGAACAGTCAGTATCCACGTCATTGCTCCTTTGCCAATCGTTGTCGACTCTCAAAATCCACTAGCCGCTTCATCAAATGCTTACGAACCTCGCCGAGATATTGCGCTTGGTACTTCGGCGTCGGCGAATGATAGAGCGCGATGACATCAGCGAGGTCTTTGTTCGCCTTCATGAGCGACGCCAAGATCCATGTGCCGGTGTAGATGTTAGTGCACGCATGATTCTGAAGGAGATCCCGCGTGATGCCGAACTTGGCGAGCGTCGGCAACCAGCTGCTATTGACCTGCATGGGACCGAAGTCAGACGTTCCATTCTTGTTGCGCGCTTCTGCGCCGACCCATCCTCCTTCCGTGTCGAGGATCAGGAGGATGACGACGCGAGGCACCTTGAAATCGTCGGACGCCTGGCTGACGCAATAGCCGATGTCGTGGACCGGATCCGGGGAGGCTACGGCGGACGGTGAAAAGGCCGCCGCAGCTCCCGCGATCAGGATCCAGCAAACTCGTGCGATGGCCCCGAGCATCGCAAGCACCGCTAGCGCGGTGCCACCTCGATAGTCACATTGGCACGCAGTTCACCGGCCATGAACGTGCAGCGCCCCGTTCCTGCGCCATCGGCTCCGGCGGTTACAGTTATTGGCCAAGATGGCATGCTGTTGTCGGTGTCCGCAGTTACCGGATGGTGGTCGCTGTCCGGAACAAGGAAGAGATGAATCGCCTCGCCAGTCGTGCATGCAACGGTTGGCACGACGCCGGCGACGCGCTCGCCTTCTTTCGTGACGGCTCGGAGCGAAATTTGCTGGAGTACGCTCTGCCCAGGTTGGATCGTCACGCTGCTTGGCAATACCTGCAAAGATGCTGCGCGGCCCTGAGCGGCGGCGGCCACTGCGGCAACCTGCACCACCGCCTGAGCATTGGTCACAACACCGGAGGGTGTCGTGACCGCCACGTTGAAGGTTCCACTGCCGGTATCACCGGTTGTGCCGGACAGCGTAGTGACCGCAACAAACGGACCGTGAGCGTTGCTGTTGCCGACGGTCCATGTCGCTGGCGATCCCAATGTGCCCTTCGAGCTCGTTGCAGCGATGGTGGTCCCCATTGGCGGCAGATTGCCGTGATCATCGGAGACTTCGATCCGCACGCTGGCCGAACCGGACGGCGAGATATGAATCGTGTTTGGATTGATGACGATCGCGGCGTGCGATGTCGCCATGGCGATGACCAGCGATCCACGTACGTCAACTGCTCGCGATTGGCCGCAACGATGCGTGTTGACGTCACAGAGTGAACCGTCGTACAGGGCGTTTCCATCGTCATGATGGGAGTTGCCATTCGCATCAATGAAGAACTCACCCGCATCGTAGCGGCCGTTCTCATTGTCATCACGCCATGCTTCGGGGAGATCGGCAAAGGTGTCGGAGCCCGAGTACAACCCGTTCCCATCGAGGTCAACAAACGATTCGTCGCCTGACGTGTAACCGAGCACGACCGCACGTCCATTTGAGGGGCGCGGTGCTTGCGACGTCCAGATAACCGAGCATGCGCCGTTCGTCGTTGTACACGACGGCTGCACGGAGCCACCTCCGGTCGTGAATTGAATGACGGTGCCGTCGGCCACGGGATTGTGGAACCAATCTCCCGCTCTGGCGGTAATGGTCACTGGCACACCGTCGACACTGAATGCTTCGGGATTCAGCACAGTCGCACTGATCGAGAAGGAATTCTGATCAGCGGTTCCCGTCGAGACGGATATCCCTTGCGACTGGGTACTGATGGAAGTGCCATCGAGCGTCGCACCCACTCGAAACACCACCGCAACTGTGCCGCTCTGTACGTGCGTGAGCACATGACCGGCACTGTCCGAGGTCGCCTGTGTCTCGAGTAACGCAAGACCACCGGCCGCCGTCGTCAGTGAGAAGTGCACCAGCTGGTTCGGCACGGGAATCCCGGCGCCGGAAATCACGGTGAATGCAACGGCGGTCGTTTCTGGCAAGTTCGTGCTTCCGTGCCCGCGCAGCGCAATGGCTGCGGGTGTTGCCGATTCAAAGGTAATTGAGCCTGCCGTCGGCGGGGCGATCTGAATCACGCCTTGTGCCGTGAGCGGTAGCGCGGACCCAGGGATCGTCGCTTTGGCGATGACGGTGTCGGCGCCGACGCAACCAGCGCCCGCCGTATACGTACTGATCGCAGAGCCATTCGCGGACATGACTGGGCTCGTCAGTGTCGCGCCGTGGTTCAATGCACAAGCGGACGTGAATTCGATCGCGACGGGCGGGAGGAACGGATGCCCCGCCTCATCGACGAGGTAGACGCTGACGGCAGTCGATCCGCCCGCGCCGATCGATGCCTGTCCGATGGCAAGCACGCCCGCGACAAAAGGCGAACCGCTACCGACCTGGACGGAAGGGACCGTTACCTGATAACCCATGGACTGCGTAACGTCGGTGCCATCGATCGTTCCCTTCACCGTCAAGACGAAGGCGGCATTGACAACGTTGGCGAGTAAACGAACCGTGGCAAAGCCATCCGCGCCGGTCAGCGCAGTGCCCGTTGTTGGATCAAAGACCCCGCCATCTGACGATGTGGTGATGATGATGCCCGACGCCGGGATTAAGCGGCCGGTGGGCGTTCCGTTGGCCTCGGTTTCAATACGCAGAGCTTGCACGCGAACTGTATTGATGCTCCCTGCGGCAATCTCGGATGTCACCGCACCCGATGCATCAATCAGATCAAGTTTCAATGTTGGTACCAGTGTGCTTGCGATCTGATAGTTCACTGCCGCAGTAGCGCCGTGCGTCGCAACCGTCAACGCATATGCCCCGGCGTCACCGCCGGGCGTCAGCACAATGCTGGCCTTTCCATCGTTGCCAGTCAGCGATGTCCCACTGCCGGGTGTCAAGACGCCGCCCGTTGTCGTGAACGTCACCACTTGGCCCACCGCAGGATTACGGGTGATGCGATCGGCGAGTCCTGGCGTGGTGATGGTTTTCACCTCGATCACCGTAGCGACCGCCGACACCGCTGTACCCTGCGACACGCTCGCGACCTGATGCCCGCCGGCGTCCCAGAGACCCGCCGTGATGGTGTAGCTGGTCACCACCGTTTGACCCGGCAACGTGGTGTCTCGTGGCGTACTTCCGCCGCCACCACCGCCGCATGCTGACAAGAGCAACAGCATTCCTGTTACCCCCCACGCTTTGAGATTCCGCATTGTCATGACTAACCCCTATCGAATTGAAACCACGATCGCGATCGTTGGTCCGGTCTGTTCCATCAGGCCACAATGCGCAGCCCGCTCGCTTCTTAGATCTAACTGCTTAATGCCCTGATGTCGGCGGCGTGTAGTCGTATGGATCCCGCATCGTGCCTGTAGGAATGCGTACCAGGGTCAAGGCGACGACACTGGAATGATCACCGTTGACGAGATGCGAATTGTCATGGCCGACCAGCACATTCGGTCGCTCGACGTACATGTCAAAGTGCGCCGGAGATCCTGCCGTGACGTGATAGACGCCCGCCTGCAGCACAGCCGATTCGATGCCAGAAGTCTTCGTAGCGGGGTCGTACCACAGCACCGGCTCCTGGGTCTCCCCAAGGTCCGCCATGACGCCGCCGCACGCGAGGTGGTTGGAACCATTGCCATTCGCGCCGTCCGCCGGGCATCGCATCCGATACAACTTCGCACCAACGGGTGGCATCTTGTGTGCCGCAGGAACGTTGGCGTCAAACGCAAAATGCGCGGTCATCGGAAGTGCATCGATCTGAAGGATCGCCATGTTGGCCTTTTCCGGCGGCGCAAATGGCGAGTCCACCACGACGGTGGCTGACCACGTACCTGGGAAGAAGAAGTCATCGCTGGTGCTCGCATAGTTCACAGCATCCAGATGAAAGACGCCTGTTCGTGCACCTGAGAAGGTCAGCATCATTTGACGCGGGTTGGACCACGCCAGATCAAAATTGATGCCCGTCTGCACGATCGTCGCGCCCGAACCCGTGCATCCGATGCAAGGTCCGTTGATCACGTAGTAGAGGCTACCAGTCGCTTTCGCGATCACACCCGTCGCAGCCCTCTCGGCTTCAGACGTAAGTGTCACCGCAGGCTGTCCAATCCAATTGAGCGAGTTGCCTGCCTGGTCGTAGGTGTGAAACATGAAAAAGGTACCCAGCGCTCCGTCTCCATTGGGACCAGGTCCCGAGTCGAACTCGAGCGACACGCCACCCGTACTCCAATCGATGTAGGTGCCGGAGTACGGCAGGATCGAGCCCAATCGTTCGCTGGTGCGATCAGCAGCACGTGCAGACAGAGCAGCGGTGGCCCCAAAGCACAGCACCAGCAGGGCGAGTAAAACGCGGATCGGGTTCATGAGTATCTCCTTTCATGTGGCGGTATAGGCGATGGTACTATAGTTCAAATATTGAACAACGCAAGACCACTAAGACTTTTCCCGAAATGCGTTCAGCCACTGGTTAAAAACCCGTGGCGCAGCCGCTTTCAGCGCGACTGCGCTGGCCAGCGACATGACCGCATATTTCGGAACTGGGCTCCGCTGATGTCGGTACATTGACCAGACGCTCCGGGTGAATCCCAGAAGGGCGCTCGCTTCAATGTCGATGAGGCCCAACGTAGCCGTCAGCTCGATGAACTGTGCATGGCGACCCTCTCGCGTGCGCGCGGCCTTGATCGTCATTGCGCGCAACACAAGATGTTGTAGCTGTTCGCACCCATGGAAGCGATCTCTGGCCTCACTGTGGTCTGCGCACAGGCACTACCGTGGGCCAGGTCGACGCCAGACAGCGGCGTGCAACTGCCTGTAGAACCCAAGCCATTGCGGATGTCGGCACACCCTTCATCGAGAAAACGTCCACCCTGAATATAAGCAAGCGCAGTATCCGTCTCATTTTGATACGAGGGACACATGGAGTAACGATTCGTTGGAATTCCGGGTGGCTCCATGTCCCATACATCCATCTGGTGCCACATGAAATCGGTGCAGATAAACACCTTCTGCTCCGCGTGTCGGATTGTCCCCGAGGTAATTGTTCCAGCATTTGAGGGATACGCAGCATACTTTTGGAAGTTGTTGTTCCAAGGAGCGCAATAGGGCCATTTCGCCACCTGCGCTGGCGTTGTCGCCGGACAGGTAGGTCCCGAGCCCGTCGCGATGGTGGGATGAACGACAACGCAGCCCAGCAAGTTCGTGCGAGGCAATCCCGTCGGCGGCACGTCGCTTCCACCTGCGCTCAGGTCTGAGAAGCCGACCAGGATCGCGATAGAGGGCTGATTGATGGCACTGCCGATCGACGACGAGATGTCGGCACTGAGATCCTTGGAAAAGCTACCAAATACGCCTGTAGCGACCGATGATCCAGGAGTCAACGTGCCCGCCGGCAAGTGGTAGTCACTGTTGAGTCGTGTCGCCAACACTGTTTTCAACGTGGTCAGCGCTTGTGTTGAAGCTGACACCCCGGTGTGTGCCAATCGCGTCGCGTTCGCCGCTAAGCGCTCATAGATCAATGCACGAGTAGTTCCATCGGCATGCTTGTTAACCATGATGCCGTAGCGTTGAAACCAAGGTGAGGTTCCGACAATACCGTTGCGCAGCGCGAACCTTGCTGGCAGAAGTCCCGGCGTGATCAACGTCCCGACCGAAATCGCACTTGTCCCAGCCGGGATAGTGGCGACGTTCCGACTGAGATAGGTCTGGGTTGCGGTATAAACGTCCGCCAGTTCACTCGCTTCCGTTGTGATCGATTGCTGCTGGTTCGACACATTGAGCCAGCTGCGCGTCAGACCGACCATCGCCGCGGCCACAACGACGGCGATAGCCAAGCCAATCAACAATTCGATCAGCGTGAACCCGTTTGGTTGTTTCATGGCGTGAGCTGCTGGCAGCACAAAAGCACGCGGGCATCCTGGCCGAGGCCTGGCACCGTCGTCGCACCGTTGTAGAAACCATCAACGTATCCGTCTCTCGCGCTGCCCTCGATGGCGCAGCCCACGCCATCCGGAGGATTCGGCTCGCCTATGTTCGGCCCCGACGAGCTGCATCCGTTTGTGTTGGTCGGCGGGTTGATCTCGGAGGCCTGATAAAACACGTCGGATAGGCACGTCGGCGTGGCGTAGACTTCCGCGCCGTTGAGCATCACCACTTCGTTCTTGAAGGTGTTCGTATAAGGTTGCCGCTGCGCTGAACTTGTGCACCCACTGACCGTACCCGTGATCGGATCGGTATGGCATCCATAGTTGTAAAACCCCATCAAAATGACGATGGGGTCGGTTTGCTGTTCTGCACCGATCGTCAGGTCACCGATATCGGTTGGATAAATTGTGTAGTTTGTCTCACCGAAATGATGGTTCATCCGACAGAACGGAAAGCCTTGCTTGACCCCGTTGCTCGTTGAGACATGTACAAGATTCTGTGTGCCGGCCGGGCACACGGCTGCAATAGGCTGTCCGTAGTTGGCGAAGGCTGTGCTCTTGGTCGGCGGAGAGAACGTACAGTTGCCCCACTTCGATCCGGACGTCACCACGGTATCCGGTGGCTCTAGATCCGGATAACCGACCAGGACCGCCGCCGCAGTCTGCATAGGTGCCGTCGGTAAGACGCCGGTGATGTTCTTCGTGAAAGCATTGAGGGCGCCAACAGCGCTCAATGTACCCGCTGCAATGGTCGCAGCAGGAATCTTGTATGCGCTGGTCACCTTCGTTGCGATGTCGGACTTCAGCGCAGCGATCGCCACCGTTGTATTGGGGACTCCGGCACGGAGCAGATTTGGCGCGGACGCCGCAGGCGAACCTTCGTGAATCACAGCTCGTGGCTTATTGTCCGTTGCATCGAGCTTTGCGTAGATCGTATAGGTCTGTCGCCATGGCGTTTGACCCAACGTTCCACCCCGCGTGGCGAACGCCTGTGGCAATTTACCGGCAGCAATAAGTGTATTGAGCCCGATCTGAGCGGTCGTGGCCGTCACCGCACTGGGCGTCTCCTTCATGTACGCCTTCGTGGCGTAGTAGAGCTGCGACAACTCGCGCGTTTCAATTTCCCTGAAATCCGTTTTCGCTTCCTGCTTGTTCTGCATCAGCATCATGCTCGCAAACGTTGCCGCGATCACCGTCAGGATAATCACGGCAACCAAGGCCTCCATGAGGCTGAATCCATTTTGCGTCCGCTTCATTTTCATCGCTCCTTTAAGCCTTGGCCGATTCTCGCAAGAGTTCTTCAACCGGCGTATCCGCTGGCTTCATCGTCGTCATGAGCTTCTTCAATCGATCGAACGATTGATTCAACATGTTGAACTTTCCTTCCCGGATGTTGACGCCGACCGGATGGCCATCTCCGCCAGACGCAAGCACGCTTCCTTCAATGATTCGACGCTGCCATCCGGTAGCACTTGGATTGGGGTTTCGCCGAAGATTCTGCGTGAACACAAGGCGCAACGCTGATGACACCATGTCGCGCGCCACCTCGTGCCCCATGTCCTCGGCTGCGAATGCAACGAGTCGCTTGATGGCAGTGACGACACTTGATGCATGTATCGTTGTGATGACGAGCTGGCCGTTGACAGCAGCACGCACCGCTTCTGCAGCGACATCGGAACCCCGAATTTCGCCGATGAAGAGTATCTGCCCGCCTTCCGTACTTGCGGGATAGGCACGCAACATTTTCCGCAGTGCGGTGCTCCAGCCGATTTTGGGCTCGACCTTGGGATCGACAGGACACTGGACACAAACACCATCACCCCAGAAGCCATCCAGCGGCAACTCGCACGGATCCTCGACCGTCCTTGCATGTCCTCCGTAGGCCTCCAGACGCGTACGGATCAACGAGGCGATCGTGGTCGACTTGCCGCACCCCAAAGCGGCCGCCATTACGATTAACCCTCCTTCCTTGAGCAGCGACTTCTGCATGAGCAAGGGCACCCACCAGGCTGGCAGGAGCAACTCGTCGAGACGAGGCACCGCCATGGTTTGCCGACGCATAGCAAGCAGATTGCCGCCCACGGTGCTATCGCGATGTCCGCGGAACCGCATATTCGTGTACTCGATCGCGAAGTCGTCCTCGCCCGTCGGGTACTGTTCCTGGATCAGCGATAGCAATCCTTGTGCCCACGGTTCGATTGGAGTCTCCGACAAGCGAATGTTCTTGGCGCTACCCAAATTACACCAGCCATTCCTTACACCGCGTGGAACGTCGCTGGGGAGATCCCAGAGATAGATATCAGAGAGTTCCTCAAGGAACTTATCGCTCGCATCGATGGCGGCTGCCGCTGGAAGTTGAATCACAGTCGCGTTCACGGCGTCACGTCCTTACGAGATAGAGGGTGATCGGGTGCGTAGTTGGCCCTGGCCCTGGCGGCGTATTGGGGACAGGCGCCAAAGCCGGTCGCGATGCGAAGATCTGTGAGTTGCACGCGTACACAACCGAATCGATATCCGGTTTTAGAACGGGCAGATTGGCAACGACGGTTGGGTTCACGTCGCCCAGAACGATGTAGTCATAACTTCCTTGCAGCGTCATGACGAGATCGGCGCATGCCGCGTTCGGGATGACTGTCGAAATCGTCACGCCCTGTACGCCGAGTGGGCCTTTCGCGCCAGTCTGCGTGCTGTCTATATCGACGGTGATCTCTTCACCATAAGGACTGCGAATTGTTGTACCTGTCGCAAGATCTGTCCGCGTGTACGTGGAAGGCAGCTTTGGGATGATGGCGGTGACGCCGACGCCAGCATACGAATCGGCGTTGCCGAAAAGATCATGAACCGCGGCGCTGATTTCCATGACTTCCTCGACCAACGCATTCCTCTTCCGCCACTCGAGTGCCGTCGACGCCGCTATGACGACTCCGATCAGCAAAAGCGAAACAATGAGCGCCACTGACAGCGATTCGAGGAGCGTATAGCCGCGTGCATTGCGTGGATTGAATGATACGTTCATGGCGCTGTCCTTCAGTACGCAAATCCGTACTTCATAGTGAATGTGGCGGCTGCCGTACAAACGGACACGACAACAGCAGGCGTTCCTTGCGACGGGACATACCACGCCCCTTTTTCCACATTGCCAAATTCCGCAGCGACAGGGAGCATCGCATTGGTAACAGCGACACAGGCGGCTGTATTTTTTGCACCGAATGTCACCGTCAAGAAGAGCGGCTGAGCGATGGGTGCGCCGACAGCCGGTCCAATTGACCAATTGCCAGTCCACGGTACTTGCCCCGAAATGCCGGTCGCCGATTGCAACGCTGGGGGCACCCAGCCGTTTGCTACGGCTACCGCATAACTCAAGCCGGTATAGTCGTCCTTCGTCTTGTATGCATCCCGTGAACTATCGATCACCTGTCGGACGCCCTGCGTCCACGCGAGAGCTTGAGACTCCGTGCTGCCACGGGCTGCAAGAACGCCAACGCCAGCAAGAATGAGCACAGCGATGACCATGGCCGCAAGTATCTCTACCAGAGAGTACCCGCCTTGCATTTTGCTCTGCATGTCGATCTCCGTGGATCGAACGGCCGGGCAGCAACGTGCCCGACCGTTCGTCTGCATCAGGTTGCAGTGAAGACAACCGTGTTCGCTCCAGCTGCAGCACATGCCGCCACGACCGCCGCGGTCGTCAACGTCGTTCCGGCGCTGTCGTCCTTGACGACCGTCGCCCCGACCGCGATCTTCACAAATGATGGTCCGACGCCACTGACAACGGTGTTGCACTCGGCCGTCGGCACCTGCGCATCGTTGATCACGAACGCATTGTTCGTGCCTGCTCCGTAGTTGCCCGACGCGATCGTCACGCCACCACCCCAGGGATTGTTGAGGGTGGCACCCGCTCCAGCCCCGACGACCATGTTGGTCGGCGCCTTGCCTGCCGTGATGATCTGGTTGGCACTGATGCCGGTGTAGGCGGGGGACGTGTAAATACCCTTGACACCCGCGATCAGGCCGGTCAATTGCTGGTTGTGGACAATAGACTTGCCCCCCGCGAGGCCGCCATTGAACAGCGCGAACACGCCGGCCAGCAGCAGTACGATGATGACCATACCTGCCAGCAGCTCGACCAGGCTGTAGCCTTTCTGCTTCTTCCCTGCCGTGAAGGCGGGGTTCGATTGACGATGTTTCATTTCACTTTCTCCATTGACAGTTTTCGCTACTGCCGGTTACCCGGCTCCATACGGGGACTATCCCCTTCACAGCCCCGCCGGAATTTCGCCGCGCGGGTACCACACACACTCTTTCAAGCGTTTTCAAGGACCGCTATGCATCTGCGCCTTCGTATAGATATCCAACATCAGCATCGACACACCTGCCCACAGAATCAGAATCAACGCCATCATTACGAGGAACGCTAGGCCGCGTGCACGCGCGCCGGCAGCATTTATAGTGATCACGCCATCCTCGATCGCATCTTCACCCATGGCCACGATGGCCTGATCGAACGACCCGGACGCGCTGTAATCCTCAATACCGCCCACGGTGTCGTCGTCGAGCAATCCCGTGTTGATGGCACGACCTGCACTCTTTCCTTCATTGGTCATTGCGATCATTCGGTAGAGGTGAGACGCCAACCATCGACTGCCAACCTCTGCGATATCGCGCAAGGATTCGGAGACAGGACGACCGGTCTGCGTCAGCGATCCAAAGGCCAGCAGAAACGCGGCGCCCTGATACGCTCGGTACATCGTCCATGGAGGAATCCGACGATCGAGCCATGAGCGAGTCGGCGAAATCCACGCCGGCATGGTGCGCATGATCACGTACGTTCCAGCGCCGATCACAAGCGCAATGACGATGCCAAAATGTCTCACGATCCACGACATGTCATAGAGCACGCGTGAGACCAGCGGCCATTGCGACGGGTCAGGCGCGACCTGCAACATCGACGGAATGACCAAGTACGCAGCGACAAGCAGCGCGGCGGCCCCAGCCAACAACAACACGACCGGATAGGCCAACTGAGTTCGCAACGCGCTCAACATCCGACCGACACCATCGGCCACCTTCGCCGCCTGGCTGAAACCGGCCGGGTACTCGCCCACAAGCTCGCCCGATTTGATCATCAAGCGCTCGGCGGCGGGGATGAAGGGTGCGATCGCGTCCGAGAAGGGCTTGCCCTCCTTCAAATCTGAAAGCACATCAAGAAACATGTGACGTCGCGGATCGCGGTTTCGTTCGTACCGCTGCCACATGCCTTTTAACGCGACTTCATGGGGATGGCCACGCTTCGTGAATCGCTCCAGCTTTTGATAAAACCGTGTGCGCTCGCGCACACCAAACTGGCGCCGACCGAGCATGCGCTCGAGGCGCTCTGTCAGACTCATGCCGCTTGTATGTTTGGCTGTGAGTACGGCCGCCATCAGCGCGCCTCCGCTTCGCTTGGGGCCATTGACGAACTGGGCACCATATTGGGGGGGCTCGTGACGCCGCGCTGCAGACGCTGTTTCGCTTGGCTGATCGAGATTTCCCCATCCATGAGCCCGAGCTCTGTTTCAAGATCGTAGGGACTCACATTGCCCTCGAGCATCTTTTCGATGCCGTGGTCCAATGCGGTGCGACCCATGATTTTGGGATCGGCAGCGCCTTGCGCGGCGGTCCTCCAGAACAGCGACGCGCGATTGCGTTCGCCAACTCTCACCATCTCGAGGATGTCCAAGTCGGGCTCAAGGATGGAAGCAGCAACCGTTCTTCCGATGATTCCCGTGTTGCGACATTGGCGGCACCCAACACCGCGAAAGCGCAATGACCCCAAATGGTCGCCAGCTCGCTTGTTGATGCGAGTCAACATAGCCGGCGACATCTCCTCACTGGCCTTGTCAATTCGGATAGCACATTCCGGACAGACAATCGGGATCAAGCGTTGATAGATGATGCCGGTCAGAAAGTCAGCGCCCGTCAGAATCGTCCGTTCGATTCCAAGATCCATGAAACGGGCCATCGCCTCGAATGGGTTGGCGGCATGAAGTGTCGTCAGTACCTTGTGCCCAGTTTGCACGGCTTCCTGGCACAGCCTGCCACTTGCGTGATCACGCACTTCACCCACCATGATGACGTCGGGATCGGCCCGCATGCATGCCTTCAGGGCACGTCCAAACGCTTGGGCGTCGGCTTGAGGATCCTCGGAGCCGGCGGTCGTCACGCGGCGAACTGGAACTTGTGATGCGCCTGCGATCACGTATTCCGGCGGATCCTCGATCGTTACCAATACCTTCCGACCACCATAGCGTTGATGCAGCATGGCCAGCAGGGTCTGCAGTGTGCGGCTCTTGCCGCTGCCTGTCGTTCCGACAATCGCAATGAGACCGGAAGGACGAGACAACATGCGCTCAAACGCAGACATTTGGGCGACGTCATATCCCAACTGAGTGAGCGGCCAGTGCTTGCCAGCGGTACCCTCAATCAGCACGCGAAATACCACATCCCAACCGTTGTACGTGGGCTTGGACGCATAACGCAGGTTGATGGTGGTTTCTACACCATTGACGACGATTTTCCGGCGAATTCGTGCATCTTGAAATTCGTCGGGACTGAACTCAACACCTGTCTTGCTTTTGTCTGCGTAGTTGAAACTCGCATAGGTGAGATCCCGCCCTATTCCGTGCGGAATCTGCTGGTAGAGCTCCAGGTCGCCATTGACCCGGAAGTCGATGGATGTTGGCTGATCCTCGCGCACGCGCAGATGGATATCGGATGCATTTACCGCAACAGCCGCGGCTACGATCGCCTCGAACCGCTTCTCCATCTCGCTGGAGCCTAGCTCGATCGTGGCTTGGGGCTCTCGTTCCCTATGCACCCCTGCAACGTCAGAGCCTTTGACGTGTTCGTAGAAGACGCCGATGACGTCGGCCGATGCTTCATATCGAGCGGCGATGCTGATGCCTTGGCCACGCAAGCGCTGCGTAGCTACGCGCATAGCTTCCTCATCGGCACTGCGGTTCGTCCAGATCAGGGCGCACCGCTGCTCACCCAAATCAAGGATCGCAACGCGCCGCTGATCTGTCGGGTCAAGCTCGACGGTGCCTCCTTTCGCGGACAGCACTTCCGTGAATGCCGGGGCGTCCCCCAAAGCGCGTAGCACCTTGAGATCCTGCACGGGTCCGGTGGGTCGCTGCGTGTGCGCAACCTTCGGCACAGGCGGCGCGGGCGGCGCCTCTGGTGGCTTGAAAAACCTGGAGATCATCGGTGCCATGGCTTCCTGGTCCTGTTGACCGTGCGATTCACTGAGTGTTGCCATGGGCGACCACCGGTGCCGAAGTCGGCTGCATGGGTGCCGTGGGTGCTGGCGCGGAAAACACCCGCTGCGGCGGCGACGAGTACGGCGGAAGAGCTTGCGAACTCCCACTGCGCTCGGCGTAACTCGTTCCACCGGCAGCCGACAATGTGCCTGGCGCAGATCTGCGACCGAACAGGACGGTGCGGCGTTCCTTGCTGTCGCGTCGCTTGAGCACGACGCCATTTGACAGCATGGATTCCAGTTGCCAATCCGCGGTGACCCACTCGCCGCGCCTCGCGGTCAAGACCGATGTGCCTCCGACAATGAATTCAGCCGTCATCCGACTATCGGTCCCGTAAAGTCCAATGAGATCCGGAATGACCGTCGAATTTCCCGCGCTCGTTCCACCGTCAAGCTTGGTACGACTATCTTGAATCTGAATATCCACGCCGAGCTCTTCGGCTTTCGCTTTCTTGATGTCGACCTGCTTGCGAATGGCACCGAGCAAAATGGCATCGGGATCGGCCGCAGGCGATGTGGCATCGACGGCGGCAGGCGCAGTCGCAACGACCGCCATGGGCGCAACTGGCGCAGAAACTGGCGATGCCTGCTGCGCAAAGGCCGGCAATGCAATCCACACTAAGCTCATCGCCAAAACTGCGTTAGTGATTCGCGAGCACATAACTACCCTCCAGATTCCAGTCAAAATCGGTTCCACCGTGTGTGGTGATCCGAAGCGAAGTAAGCGAGACATAAGGCACTGCAAAGTGCACCGCCGAAAGCGCGAGAGCGCCGCGACCTGAAATCTTCAATGCTCCAGTCCGGTACAACTTCTCTTCGGGCACTGGACTCAGTCCATTCTTCCCTTCGTTGACTCGCGGATCAGCGTATTGAAGTGCCTTCACGGATGGGGCACCGAGATCGATAGCGACATGGGTGTCATGCTCAAGACGCTGTGCCCACGTGCCGAGGACTACCCAGACAATATTTTGAGCGGGCAAATTTTCCGGAAAAATCGCCACGCGGTTCGGGAACGCCTGCATGCGCAGCCCCACCACCGCGTTGGTCCCTGCCGGGTCAAATGTCGGTGCGCCCCATTCGCGAATTTGTGCAACAAGCGTGGCGTTGTCACTCAAGTCGCCACGTGCCCGCCCCCACCGTGTCGTAGCGGAGCCCGGAGTACACTCGAACATGCCCATCGACCAACCACCGACGTATGGCGGGACGGTCGAGAATGTAGAGAGGCAACCGTGTATGACGTCATCGGGGGCAGGCGTCGCCGTATCGCCAGCAAGCGCTGCAGCAACAGCATCTGCGATTCGCTTGTCATTGAGCGTGGCCATCTCGGCCGCGTTCCTCTCATTGGCCAGTGCAGCAGCGCGTGCGGCTTCCAACTCCGCACGCTCGCGCACTACTTTCATGACATACCAAGTCATGCCGAATAGCACTAAGGCGGCGACTGCCACGGCCGCGATCAGAACGATCGGCGAGACACCGCCGACGACACGTTTGATCTGCGTCCGCGGATCTGACGCGCGGTCAAGGTCGACCAGCTGCTCGAACGTCCCTTCGAGTGGCGTGATGACGTTTTGTTCGATCAATCGAACCGGCGGTGCAGCGCCCGAAATAAAGACCTGCGTTTCGGCCCACTCCGCATCGCGCACGGCTTCAGCAAGCATGTCATCCAGCGCGGCAGCTACATCGACGCCGCTGCCGATGCGATCCGTTGAAACGTCCACCTCGCCTGGCCTCACGACCACATACCACCATCGGTCGTCGCCTACTTGTTCGATGTAGACCGTGGGACGTTCGACGGATACAGCCAACCAAACAGCGGCACTCGTGCTGCTCTTGGCTTTCGCCGGCGCATCGGGGGGAACGAAACCGCCAAACGTGCGCCCACTGGACGTCTGAAGCAATACTGCGTAGCTGGATCCACGGCGCTTGGCGATTTCTGCCAACTCGACGGATCGCGTTGCTGTATCACGTCGCTGCAGCACTTCCCACGCCAGCCCGCAAACGACTGTGCGCTTTCCGATCGTGTAGAGGATCGTATTGCCAGCGGCGGCAACCGGCTTGCGCATCTCAGACCACCTTCGGTGTGAGAAGAATCAAGAGAATCGTGTGCGACTTCGTGCTTTCCGCGCCGCCACCGGCGAACCAGAATCGAGGCGAGCCCAGTCCGCGTTGATCGCTGCTGATCGACTCCTGCTCGAAACCGCTCATCACAAGCGTCGAACCCGAACGCAGCTTCACCTGTTGCATGAATTGGCGCGACGCGATCTCCGGTGCTTCCACCGTGGCGTTACCGCTAGTGACTTTGCGCAAGCCCTTGTTCGACGACAGATCGATGCTGACCTGCAGAAGGACGTCGTTGTTGTCCAAGACGACAGGGAGCAGATTCATCGCCGTCCCGGTGGTGACCGTGCCGAGCGAAAGCGTCGATTGGACGCCAACATTCTGCACCGCCGTTGCGCCCGACGAATTGACGAAGTACACCTGGTCCGCGATCTGAAGGGGGACGGGACGGCCGCTGATCGTCGCAACACCTGCAGACGTCTTGGCCGCGATCGTTCCCTGCGTCGCGAGTGCCTGAAGAAGGACCTGCGTGCCATTGAACAAGGATGTCGGATCGATGATGGACAGATTTAGCGACTGCGATCCCGGCGAGGCTTCCGCGACGGAATGGGTCGTCAGTCCATAGCGCCCATTGAGGGTCTGATAGATCACGTCCCAATTGATGCCGTAGTTTTCGCCATCGTTGAGCTCAACCTGATAGATACGGACATCCATCACGACTTGCCGTGTCAACCGCTCATTGAGTGTCTTAACGTAACCAGCCACTCGATCCAGCACGTCCGGCATGTCGGTGACTGTGATGCTGCCGGTGCCCTTGGAAACCGCGATCTGACCACCCTTGCTAAGCATCGCTTTGATGGCGTCCGCCGAGGACTGAATCACCTCGACCTCGCCCTTCGCTGACGCGCTCTGCCCGCTCGAAACCTGCGTGCCGCCCGACGAAGAGCCACCACCGCCACTACCTCCGCCACCGCCGGCATCGCCACCGCCACCGCCACCACCGCCACTTCCACCCGAGCCACCCTGTTGCGCCTGGTTAGAAACATTGGCCTCAAGGCTCGACGTAATCGGAAGCGCATCCACGAAGAACGTCCGTGTGTCGTAGTGGAACAGCGTGATCGCGCCATCAGCGAAACGCCACGCGTTGCCAGTGCGCGCAGCCGTGAGATCCAGAAGGCCCTTGAGGGAGCCGGTGTACTGCAGGAGAAATGCCCCCGGCGTTTCCGGGTGCCCTACGATCTGAGCAACTGGATCAGCGGAATTCTTGCTTGCCGCCTCGGTGGCGTCAGTGGTGACCCGCACCGGCATGTTGAATGTCGTCGAGACGTACTCCGCAACCATTTGAAGAGTCACCGGCACTTGGCGCTCCAAACGCGCCGGCTGTGCAAACACCGCTGGCAAGACAGGACCCGATTGCATGGGTTCGGGATGACTTCCGACCCACAGACGATGTTCGTCCTTGAGATAGGCTTCCTGCATCTCACGCTGTTCGGCGATGTGTTCCTGACCTTCGCGGCTCAAGACACCCGCGGTCTCGTTCGTTTTCTTCTGCAGGGCCGTGGCGCAGCCGCTCAGCGCGACAGCCATTCCCAACACGATCCATCGCATGCTGATCATCAACGCGCTCTCCCTACGATCTCGAGTACCTGGTTGCTATAGATGTGCCCTTCCAATGCGAAAGACTGACGCCAGTAGGCCTTGAGCACTTCTTTCACTGCGCCCCGAAGGTCCGTATCCGTAGGAAACGTCATCGAGACTTCGACGGGATAATCCATGTCGGCGTTCCATACGAGCGTCCAGCCTTCGGCTCTGCACCACCGAGTAAACGTGGCGCGGACGGTATCGCCCGCTTTCAGGGCATACGTCATGGGCGCAGGCGATGAGCGAGCCGGCGGAAAAAGAGGCGACGCCGCACCCTCACCGCGACCGACAGGGGGTTCGGTCGCGGTGATCGGATGAGGCGTCGCGGAAACAGGTGCATGCACTTCGGGCGCATGCTGTTGCACTTCACTGGTGTCGTGTTGCGGAGGCGCACTTCTCGCTACGACCACAGGACTCGCTGTGAATTCTGTCGCGCTCGATTTTGCGGTGCTCGTCGCGGAGACGGCACTTTTGATATTTGACTCCTGGATGGTCAGGGCATGCGCTGACCAGTCGATCGCTACGCAAAGATTCGCGGACTTGGCGACATCCATCGCAATGTCTGGCCACGGACGACCGCCCTGCCACGACACCGTCGAGTTCGATCGGGGAAGGTTTCCCTGCAGCGACCAATGCGCAGGCAGAAGCCTACGCAGTGAAGCCAACGCGTTTTCGTCGTGCGCTTGCGCAAGAAAAGGTCGCAACGCCGGCCGAACACCCGCCTCCGTAATGCCTGCTGCGCATGACGTAGAGGTGCTTTTATTCGATGGCGCAGACCTGGCCGCCTGCACCACAAAATCGGCATGCGTATTCTGCATGACGTTGATGCCGGACATGAGCGCCGCACACCACACAACAAGAAGACGAACCGTGTGTCTATTCATCCGACCAAATCCCTTTACGATGACCAATATGTCCACGACGGAACCCCATAGAAGCGATCCAGAAACAAGAAGCCTTGATCGCTTCGGTGGGCGTGATTCGCCAAATCTTGAGAATGAGAAATCCAACGGTCGTGCCTACAGCCAGGTACAGCGACCAGAACCGCATGTGAAACATGAAAATGAGAAATGGCAGCGTCGCCCGCGCATCAATGGGCCCGAAGCTCGGCACCTCTGTCGTGGCACGCCATGAGCATGTCTTTCCAATGATCGACGTCATGCGCTGGCCTCGACCAAGTTCCACTCGGCGCCGATCAAAGCAAGCGTGTCCTCAGAAATGAGTTCCTGCTTGAACTTGTTCGTCGCATCCGCAAGCAGACTCTGTCCGCGGCGACGTACGAGCTCGTGAACGATTGGCTGCAGCCGATCGGGATCCGCGTTGGCAAGCTGACGGCGAATGTCGGCGTCGAACACAAGAAATTCGCGTAACGCGATACGTCCACCGCCGACTTTCGGAACCAGTCGTTGCGTCACCGCGAAACGGAGCACGTCCAGTACGCGGGCAAGAATAGATCGCTGCTGTGCAGGGGGAAATTCGCCGACCAAACGGGGCAGAGCAGCCGCAACACTGTTCGCATGTAACGTCGTGTAGACCGCGTGGCCGGTTTGTGCGGCCACAACCACCCCATCAATTGTCTCCGGATCCCTGGCTTCACCGATCAATATGATATCGGGAGCACGACGAAGAGCGTTCGAGACACCTTGGCGGAACGTTGCTTGATGACGAGGAACCTCTGTCTGAATGACGACGCCGCATTTGTGCGGTACCGCCGACAAGTTGAACTCGATCGGAGCTTCGTAAGTCAGAAGCATTCGGCCGGGTGGCGTTTCGATCGAGTGACGCATCAAACTTGCAATGAGCGTGGTCTTGCCTGTCCCGGTTGCTCCGATGACCAGAAATAGGCCCTGACTTCTCGATACGTCTTCGTGCGCCTGGATGATGGCAGTTTCGAGATTCAGTTCCTTTACGGTCGGCGGGACAGAAGGAATCGAACGAAAGACGACACCGACGCCGGCCATGCCGGAAAACGCCGTTTGGCCCGCTGTGGCATTCACACGAAAACGTACCTCGGCCTCTCGCGAACGAATGACGCGATGCGAGAAGTCAAGCGGCTCACCGCCGCTTAGCAATGCTGCCGCGTTTGGGGCGTAGACATCGGAGAGCAACTCCAGAATTTCCGGGCCTGACAGGCGCCGACTCGCCACGCGCTGCCATTCGCCATCCAAGCGAATCATGACGGGCTCGTCCGTCATCAATACAATATCGGACGCTCCACGATCGAATGCCCATAGGAGTGCGCGATCGAGTTCGGCTCTGAAGAGCTTCGGGGGCTCGACAGTCCAAAGCCGGTTGACATCGTCAACGAGTAGGACGTTCGCCGCCAAATTCATCGGCCAGCTCCCTTGCCCTGCTCGGCGTCGACTGTTGGACTAGTCGGACGCACGACGGGCCGCCAATCTTTCGGCGCCGTAAAATGAGCTGCCGCTCCGACCGAATAGATCGAATCTTCGATTCGCACGACGTCATCTTCACGCACGATACCCAGATTGGTCTGCCCAAGTTTTGCGGGACCTATCATGTGCTGGGCGACCAACTCCTTGTAGCGGAGCCGGTCAACGTAGGCATTGGTGAGACTTTCGATCTCGGTCTGAAAGACGGCATCAGCTTGTGCACGCCCAACCTTCCATGCATCGGCGAGCGCCGCTTTCCACATATCGCGCTCGGCATCATCCTGGGGTAAAGACGTGTCGTCTGGGTGCGCGACTTCGACCGTTGCAATGGTGAGCCAGTCGCGCCAGGTCGGCGGCATTGTCACAAGGCGAGCCGGCTCGACGACACGTAAGACCTTTCCGGTCTCGCGCAGCGCGGCGGCATCGAGCACTTGCTCGTGGTGTGTGTACTGAACTGCGGGGGCCAGCAAACGTCCGTTGTCGACCAACGGAGTGAAGTTCCAGATTCGATCCAGTTGTTCCGATCGTTGTTGGATGCGACCGTGGATCTCGCGAGCTCGCTCAGCGTAACCACCCTGGACGCCGACACCAAGAGCTGCGTCCCGCACGATGGCCAAGCGAGCATCAACCTGCGCGCCCTTTGACCGGGAACGATCGTTGGAGAAGCGCGGCTTCATCGCCACAGCGTCCGTGTAGGACATCGAGCCATCGCCGGCGGGAGCGTCTGACGCTGCGGCAGGCGATATCAACGCTGCTGCCAAGACGGCCAACAGAATCGACCCGAAGTTCTTGCTAGCGACCATCGGTGACAGTCCCGTCGGAATAGATGACTGAAACCTCATGGTCTCCGATCGAGACGTCTGCCCTCTTTCCGGCTTGAATCCCTGCGCGGCGCAAGAACTCTCCAACGGGCTGATCGCTGTCGCTCAGCGAAATGAGAATCGGGGGAACCGGCCTCATTCCTATTTCGTGGAAGGCGTAGCCCAGTTGTTCCGTCAACACACGCACGGCCGGAGCGAGTTCGCCCTGCCAATCCATGTCGACGTGCGTTTGAAACGGAACCGGCAGTTGAGCGACCGGTAAGTCCCTCGGAGCGGCTTTGAGAGTAGCGGCGATCACGACCGCGTTTTCTGTCTGCCATGCGCGCTCGACAGAACGAGCAGCGTCTGACAGGGCCACGTCAACTGGGTCCGGTTTCGCTGGACGCACCTGGGGTGTCGTACAACCAATCAGTCCGAGTGAAGCCATCATGGCGATAAATGCAACTGTTCCGCGTCGTTCCTGACTCACGCCTGCACCTGCGTAATTGACATATTAACGGAACCTATTAGGACAGAGGCGCGGGACGTCCGTCAATACCTGAACAATTTCGTATTTGGATCATTTACGACAATTGGGGTTTGACAGGTGCGACGAATAGGTTCGACAGCGACCTGCCAAACCTACGTGCGTGCGGTCGGAGAAGCGACAGCGCAGCTATGCAAATAGTGATCCAGAAAAACGAGACGCTTCGTGGTTTTTTTTCTAACCTGTAAGATCTGACAGGTTAGAAAATGGAACGCGATTTTTCTGCACGTGTCCGTCGTCGTTCTGCTGGTGTTGGCTGATGCGACGCGTACGCGCGCATATGTGCCCCGCGAGCTTGCGCGGACTATCCGATTCGTGGGCGGCGCCGCTTATCAAGATACGCAGGAATGTCATCACGAATCTGCTCGCGCCACTGCTCCGCCTGAGCCTCGATCCGCCCGAGCGCTTGAAGGGCTTCGACGGCGTCACGCTGGCGACCACGCACGCGCACGACAACGGCCGTCAGGCGCGTTCGCATGTCGTCGACCCATAGCCGCATGTCGCCGCGCAGATCTTCAACTTCACCACTTGAACGTGTCGCCTGCTCCGCCGCTTCGGCCACTCGCTGGTGCACACGCGGATCCCGAACCATCGGTGCAACATCGGCCAAGTCTCGAGCCTGATGGGCGGTTGCGACGGCTCGCTCGGCGGCCGCCTCGATCGCTTTCCTTCTACGCATGTACTCGGCCATGCGCTCAACCAAATCGTCAATCGTTGGCACCGGTCGCAATGCGCGTGACTCCAGTTGCGAACGCCGATGCGATCGGTGCCAAAGCGAGGCCAAGCGTTCGTAGTGGGTCGCTGCGCTTCGAGCCGCCTTCGCCGGCTCTACCGCCCAACGAGCTTCGCGCCGCCCGTTTAGAACGGCGATCGCCGCGTTTGCTTGTGATCGCTGATCGCGTTCGTGCATCGGGGTTGCCGGCCGCTCACGGTTCAAAGCTGTCCATTTTGGGCCTATATGGACGGCAGGTAGTTCCGATGCACCCTGCTCCGCCAATGAGCGATGGTCCACGCGTGCGACGCGTCCGGCCGACTCAAGTGCGATGTTCACAAATGATGCCCAGAGAGTGCGCCACTCTCGCAGGCGTTCGACCGCATCCCACGCCCGGTTCTTGTTTCCAAAGCCGGTCGGCGTCACCTCGCGCATGGTCAGCATGACGTGCGCATGAGGATTGCCGCTGTCGAGCTCATGCCAGGCAATGTCCGCGATCATGCCAGCCGCGACAAACGTCTCAGCGACAAACCGCCGCATCAAATCCTTTTGCTCCGCATGGCCGAGTTCACGAGGCAACGCGAGATTCATCTCACGCGAAACCTGCGCGTCCTTGCGACGCTCGCCAAATTCCACGGCATTCCACAGAGCCTCCCGATTTGATGCCCACGTCGGCGCGCTCGGCGGAACGAGTATTTCACTCCCGAAAATACCGCGCCTACGGGAATAGTCGTGAACGGCACCGGTGCGAAAATCCTGGATTCTCGAGCCTGATCGATAGGCAGCAGCAGCCGTAGCAGAGCGCCCTTCCGAGCGTTTGATGACGGTAGCAGCCAGATGAAAGATCGCCATGGAGCCGCTTTTCCCTTGTCCGCTTTTGGGATGTGCACCGGTGCACATCCTCACATTGACTTGTCAATGTATAAGTGCGCTCTTTATACTGGCGACGGGAAGGGCTTGCAAGGGATCGGATATGGTCGTTTCATCGGATTCGGGCAACACCGTGGTGCCCTTTGCGCCTGGAGCTTCTATGGCCTCGAGCTCGACATCCCCCGTCAACGCGCTTCAACGAGAGCTGCCCGTCAATCAGTTGGCGCCGGATCCTGATCAGCCCCGCAAGTCGTTTGACGCCGAGAAGCTCCGGGCGTTGGCCGAAAGCATCGCCTCGCACGGCATGATCAATCGAATCACGGTACGACGAGTAGCTACGCGCTCTCCCATCACGAACGAAATGGTGCCCTGGCGAATTGTGGCCGGCGAGCGTCGATGGCGCGCCAATCAGCTGCTGGGAAAGATCACCGTCGGCGTCGAGGTCATATCCACCAGCGACAAGGATGCTGCGGCGATCATATTGATCGAAAACACGTGCCGCGAAGATCTGAACCTGCTGGAGAAGGCGCAGGGCATTCATCGGCTGCAGTCGGAATTCGGATACACCCAAACGGAAATTGCGCCCATGATCCAGGTGGGCGATCGCACACGCGTCAGCAAGCTTCTCGCGGTTCTGGATCTACCGGAGATCCTACATGGGTCAATGGCAGACGGGAGTTTGACGGCCAAGCATGCCGAACATCTGTTGCGCCTACCCGCCACACATATCGGGGCAATCGGTCTTCAATCGGTTACCGAAGGTTGGTCGAGCCGGCGTCTGGCTCAAGCCGTCGACGGCGTGTTGTCTCCCAAGAAAAGCGCCGCGTCTCGCGGCGCCACAGGTCGGCATGAAGACGCCAACCTGCGGCGGTTACAGCAGAAGCTTTCAGAGCACCTGTGCACCGACGTCAAAGTCAAACCAGGGAAGGTAGGTAAGCGTGGTGACCTGGTTATTCACTATGCCAATCTCGAGATTCTGCAAGGCATCCTCGAGCGGATCGGCTATCAAGAGGACTGACCATGGATGTGCTGGATTTGTTGATCGCCGACGAGGCGACACTCGCGATTGAAGTGGTACAAGGGCCGGTCAGCCGTGTTCACTATTACGACGGAGCGCTCGATCGAGAAGCCATTCTTCAAACGCTCGATGCGACTCAAAGCGAAGCTACGTACGAGGAAGCTGTTTTCCTGAGCTTCCTGAAATATAGCCCTCAAGGCTCCCAAAGCTGGGTTCGCATTGATGGGCCGGGCTTTTGATTGCCGGCTTTTCCAACCGTGCCGTGCAATAAGAATTAGAAAGAAAGGCAAAAGCTATTAGGGCGGTCAACAAAGCACCCGGAAACCGCGCGGCCGCACACTTTCACGCAAGACCACCCTACCCGATCGACCGTACTTCCACCGCCATCTGACCGCGGTCACAGATCGACCGGACCACACCCCTCTACCCGCGCCTGCGCCGCTCGCAAAAGCGGCCGCCGCGCTGAGGCGCGGCGGCGACGGCGCTTCAAGGCGCCGCTAAAAAACAGTGCTGGAAGAGCCGCCAGGCGAGCGGGTTTGCAGGCCATGCGGTCGGAAAGCTGCCTGCGCCCACGAGCTGTACGACCTGAAATGGATCGGCGATCCAAACTAGTAACGTCTCGAATAGGCAGTGAGCGCCCGAGTAAAGGTCGGGGCAACTGCGGTTATCCAGGTATTTTCAGCGCGGCGCTGAAGCGTAGATTGCAGCTACATGCAGTCGACGGACATTCACCCTATCCGCCGAATCTATCCAGTATGCGGACAGAAACTCGATCTTTACGAGCGCGTCGAGCGCATCGCGAAGTAGTTGGCGAAATTTCGACAAGCTTGCGGTGCCGGATCCAGTGAGGCGAAGAATGGTCTCAACTTTCAAAGCAAACGGATCGCGATGAGAACTGTAGAAGCGATGGAGGAACCTCGCTAACGTCGACGTTAGATCGAGCCGTTGTTCCCAGTTGACTAGTGTGTAGCCCATCGTTTGCCAAAGAGCATTTGTGCGCTTGTTCATTTCAACGGTGATCACAGTAGCGGCACCACGTCCCCCGTGCTCTATCTCAATTTCGATGAGCCGCCCCGCCTTGAGAACGAAACCGTCTTCCTCAGCTTTGGCCATTTGCTCAGTAAAACCATTGCTTGCAACGACCGCTGTGGTTACAGGCGCATCAGCTTCAACTTGTCGGGTCCTCAGGATGCTGAGGTGGCCTTTCGACAGACGCAGGAGGCTATCGAATAGATCTCGGTACCCGCGTTTCCCATCCGACCAATGCATGGCCTGCAGGAAGTCGCGACCGTTCACGCTCCACGGATCTCCCCACCGAAGGTTTCGCTGAAAGTGAAAACACTGAAGCAAGACATCTTCGTCTCGCACTCGCAGCTCGGGACCAGAGAAAAACATGGTGATGTTCTTGAGCGATGCGATCGGTTCGTTGTCCAGGATCCGACGAGGCTCTGACTGTTTGATGTTGAACAACCCCGTCCGAGCCAGATCATTGGGTATACCGCGCAGGTCATCGCCCCACACGACTGGCATTGCATTCGGGTCGGGGCGGCGCGGGGCAGGTCGGGGACGGCGCAAAGCGCGCTGTGCAGCCTTAGCAACGACAACCGCGGCCTCAGTATTCGGCTTCCGAGCAGCCGCGCCATTCGCTGTGTGGGCAGTAGCTTCTCTGCGCTTCTGGACGGATTCGAGCTGACGCATCAGAGCATCGTGCGTCGCCAGGTCCGCTCCTGTGTGGATCGAAGCCATGATTTGCCGAAACTCTTCATCCAGATCTGTGGCGGACATTCCCGATCCCTGTATCGTTTTCCATACTATGGAAAGTAGCGAAAAAAAATCCTAACGTATTGAATTATCTACACATTAAAGGCCGTAATTACAAAATTAAATAGTTCAACAGTCGGGTGTTGCGTTTGTATCTGATACCGTATAGGCTAATAAACATCTTATCGCGTATCAGACTGTATCGCAACACGACAGGAGTCCAAAACATGCGCGTCATTGTGGTGTGTCAAAACAAGGGTGGAGATGGGAAAACAACGGTGTCCCGTTTGCTGGGGGAATGGGCCGGGCGCCTGGGCATACGCACACTGATGATCGACATGGATCCGCAGTGCAATCTCAGCCAGCGTTTTCTACAAATGGACAACAATGCATTAGACCCCGATGGGGTCATGCCGCCGGTTCATCCTGACTATGATCCAGGCGAAGACTGGGACGGGCGCTCGTCCATCGCCGACATCTATACAGACCGAATCACGCGATATGGATTGTCTCCGTATCCGACACAGGTGCCGAACGTCGATATTCTCCCCGGTCACGGAAGCAGCATGCGGAAAGTTGAGCTGGTTCGCAGTGATGAAGTGCGAGAGAAGATTGTTGATAGGCTTCGTGAGTTCATGGAGCGACCGGAATTCACAGGCCTCTATGATCTTGTTGTTATCGACACGCCGCCCAGTAAGGGGCCGCTTGTTCAGAGCGCGATACGCGCGGCCACGCACATGCTGATTCCTTCGCAAATGGAGCAAGGTTCCGTCGAAGGCTTGCAGGGGATGCTTCAACAGTGGCGACGCGAAAACAAA
The DNA here is from genome assembly GCA_039926025.1 of Dokdonella sp. Taxonomy (GTDB): domain Bacteria; phylum Pseudomonadota; class Gammaproteobacteria; order Xanthomonadales; family Rhodanobacteraceae; genus Dokdonella_A. Next base: position 71,570 of record JBDSXV010000232.1, on the reverse strand, counting down.
GATCGCCGCGCTGACCGCCAGTTGCAAATGCTGGGCATTCTGCCGAGTAAATTTCGGCAGAATGTCGCATTGCAGACCGGAACCCTCGAGGGACTCAAAACACGGGTCGCCATCCAGAACTACCTAATTCCGCTGATGCTGTGCCAGCGAACGGCTTTTGCTGAAGCAGATCATCCTGAGGCGAAGCCCAAGTCGGTGTACGACTTGCCGGCAAATAACAAGGCGCGCGAAGAGGCAGAGGCGGTCTGTCAGTTTGTATTTGCACGACTCGATATCGATGGAGCAATCCAGACGAATGGGGCGGCGGCATGAGCGCGCCAGGGTCCACCAGCAAACGAATGCGCTTTGCCGGCAACACTCAAGCTGTGCAAGGTGTTTCCGCACTGCTCGAAGAGCAGAGTGCGAATGAGCCGCAAGGGACGTTGGACAGCATCCCATTGGCCCTGGTCGTCTTCGACCCGGATCAACCACGGACACTCCATCTATCGCGCTCGAACCCTTCGGAGATCGCCGACGACGATCCAGATGGCGAGCTGAAACGTCAGGAGCTCGAGAAGCTACTGGAACTGGCAGCCAGCATTCGAGAGCACGGCGTCATTCAACCCGTCGGGGTCTTCCGGCACGGGCATGAATATCGTTTGATCTGGGGTGAGCGCCGCGTGCTCGGAAGCGTTCTTGCGTCCAAGGAGACGGTGCTCGCGCGCATCTATCCAGAAAGGCCCGCGCAGATTCGCGCACAGCAGCTCATCGAAAACGTCATGCGCGAAGGCCTCCCGCTCTCAGGCGTCGTGCGCGGCGTGATCAATCTCATCGAAGAAGCCAAAAAAAATGGCGAACCGATGAAAACCGCGACCGACCTCATGAAGAAAGTGGGCTGGGGTAAGTCCACCGCCTATGCGTATTGGGGGATCGCGAACGGTCCGACCGATGTCCGTCAAGCGGTTGATGACGGAAGCCTCACCAATTTCCTCAAGGCGTACGCCATCGCAAACATTGACAGTGCGAGCGAGAGGAAGGCGGCGATTGAGGCCGCACGGACGGGCGAACCGCAACCAGCGGTCGAGACGCCCAAGCCACCGCCAAAAAAGACGGTAAAGGTCGCGGCGAAACGAGGCCGTCCTGTGACCGCGATTCCACTAGGGAAGACGAAGTCGGCGCCGGTTGCCCGATACATCGCAGAACGCCTTCTCGACGCAGCCGAGTTCGCTCCCTTCTTGGACGCAGACTGGAGTGACATGAAAACGGCGAGCGACATTCTGCGGCAGGTACTGAAGCGGATTGAGCAAAAGGTTTTGATTGAGCAAAAAGCATCGAAGGGAATCTAAATGCGCCAGACCACGTATAGAACCAACGACACGCTGCGCGCGGCGGTCGAAAGGGGGCTTGAGCGAGATGGCGTTGGTGCCCGCGGCCGATCGAAATGGATCTGCTCGAAGATAGGGAACCTCATAAAGGGTGAACCGACCTTGGAGTCGGTAAGTGCCGCGGAAGGACTGGATGATTTTCCGCTGTTTCAGAGCATCCAAATTGATGACGAAACAGAAGCGCTCATCGAGCACGCCTACTTGGTGATCCGGTCAATTGATCCGAGAGCCGACGGAATTCAGGGGGCGTTGATCCGCGCTGCTATTCGCCGGGCAGCGAGGGGCGACGGAGGGGGTAGGTGAGCCATCAGTCGCCACTGTCTTCGCTGCTGACTTGCAGTCGAACCGAGACGGGACGAAACTCCGTAATAGATACCTATTACGGAGATGCAAAGATGTACACGCAGGATGCAATGACCGAGCAACAGCAGCTTTACGTGCGAGATCCAGCGGCTTGGGCCAATCAGACAGCTCCGAAGCTTCTCCGCTGCATCGTGGCTGACATGTCGGCAGGGGAGAAATGGGAATCTCGCTGGATATGGGTTCAGACCGGCGCATGCAGGCTGCTGCACGCCGCGACGTTGAAGCTAGCAGACGAGCCTACTCGCAAAAGGCTCTGGGCTGAGGAGTCAATAAGCGCCAAAGCGATCCTGCTGGCATTGCTTCCAGATCAAGTCCGCGACCGGCTGTGGCGTGAACACACGTCGATCGAAGCGCGGGTGGCGATCAAAGCTCAAATCGAGAGCATGAAGCCAACGCCACGATCGACCGAGCAATACGAAAGTGGTGTTCGCCAGCCCCGCCTCGGGGCTTGAACAATTCCATCGATGTGTCGACACGTGAGGGAGTTGGATAGATGAGCGCACGTCTTCGGCGGCAGGACCAACGAATCCACGATATCGATTCGTTGCGCGTGCCGCCTCACTCGATCGAGGCCGAGCAAGCCGTCCTCGGCGGCTTAATGCTCGCTCCCGAATCCTGGGATCGAATCGCCGATCGTCTGGTCGAAGACGATTTCTATCGCCGAGACCACCGCATCATCTACCGCGCAATCGGCGATCTGTCGTCCAAGAGCATGCCGTACGACGCGGTCACGCTGGGCGAATGGTTCCAGGTGCAGAATCTGGCCGAGCTCGTCGGCGGTGCCAGCTATGTGATCGAGCTGGCCAACTCGACGCCCAGCGCGGCGAACATCACCGCGTACGCGGACATCGTGCGCGAGAAGTCGGTGCTGCGGCAGCTGATCGACGCCGGCACCGAGATCACAGGCGACGCATTTCAGCCCGAGGGACGTTCGTGCCAGGAATTGCTGGAAACGGCCGAACAGAAGGTATTCCACATCGCCGAGGCCGGCGCGCGAGGGCGCAAGGGTTTCGTGACTATGCGCGCGGCGGTCAAGGATGCGTTCCAGATCCTGCACCATCGCTACGAGAACCGCGGAACAGTAACCGGATTGCCGACCGGCTTCACCGATCTCGACGAGATGACAGCAGGCTTGCAACCTTCGGACCTGATCATCCTTGCGGCGCGTCCGTCCATGGGCAAGACCGCGCTCGCGGTCAACATGGCCGAATACGCGGCATTGAAGACGAAGAAAGCCGTTGCGATCTTCTCGATGGAAATGTCGGCCTCGCAGCTCGCGTTTCGTCTGATCTCCTCGCTCGGCCGCATCAATCAACAGCACCTGCGTACCGGCGACCTGGCCGAGGAAGAATGGCCGCGTGTGACCAACGCGATCACGCTGCTCAGCGAAGCGAAGATCTTCATTGACGACACGCCGGCGCTGTCGCCCGGCGACTTGCGCGCGCGCGCGCGCCGGCTAAAGCGCGAGCATGACCTCGGTCTCATCGTGATCGATTACCTGCAGCTGATGCAGGTGCCTGGCAACAAGGAGAATCGCGCCACCGAAATTTCAGAAATCTCGCGCAGCCTGAAGGCGCTCGCGAAGGAACTGAATATTCCGGTGGTCGCCTTGTCCCAGCTCAACCGCTCGCTTGAACAGCGCTCGGACAAACGCCCGGTGATGTCGGATCTGCGCGAGTCCGGCGCGATCGAGCAGGATGCCGACGTGATCCTCTTTATCTATCGCGAAGAGGTCTATGACAAGGAGTCGCCGAAGAAGGGCACCGCGCAGATCATCATCGGCAAGCAGCGTAACGGTCCGATCGGCGAAGTGACGCTTGCATTCCTCGGCGAGTACACGAAGTTTGAGAACTGGGCAGGTGGCGGTTTCTACGGATCGCTTGAGTGATGATGCGCCTCAGATTGAGCTTATTCGGCCACGAATAAACGCGCAACAGAGCATTCAACCGTTTGCTGCGGCTCCGCCTTGGCCAGCGGCTAGAGCCGCTTCAGTTGCGATGTCCGAACGTTCTAGTGACGCTTGAATAGAGGCCGCCGCGTCTTGTGCAGCAACGGTAAATTTGGATACGTCCACCAAGGGTGGTGCTTGCCAGCTCGATTCATCCAGGTGTATGCGCAGTGCGTCCACTGCGGCTTCAACATGCGGCGCGGGTAAACGGTGGCCGGCGTCGAGCTCGGCCTGCATATGCGAGCGGACACCAGAAGCTTCAGCGCTGGCAACGCGTCGGCCAACGTCATTGAGTGCGAAATGAAGAGGACGGTCGACGGCTTTGATCCAGCGAAAATCGGAGGTCGTCAGAATTCCGTGGACGGTCTGAGCTCGATCAAGCAGAGCAGGGAGCAGAGTACGCACGAACGCATGCGCGGACAGAAAGTGTTGGATCTCCTTTGAGGCAGCGGCTTCCCGCAAGATCGACGCCAGCAGGGTTCTTTCGCGCGAGGAGAGGCGAATGACCCATGGGCCACCGGACGGCCAGTCAGCGTAGCTACGGCCGCGTAGTCGCTGAACGAGGCGTTTGCGCGTTGACCAATGAGGACCGAAACCTATCGCGATCCCATCAAGAAGATCGTCCGATGCCTTTTTCTTGTCGATGACCCGCGCTGCAAAAGCAGCAAAGAGCAGCTGCTCGTGGTAGGCCATAGCGCTGATCGAAAGCATTGCATCATCGGAAGCCGGAAGCGGGGCGGTGCCGAGCTGGAGTGCGAACGAGGCAGCCGCCTTCTCGGCACGCCATGACGCCTCGGTGATTGTCGCCGAGGCATTGGGGACTATGGCCCCAATAGACTGGGCAAACTCGTAAGGAGACAGTGCGCGCCAATAATTTCCGCGCTCGACGGCCGTCATGCGACCCTTGAGCCAAAGCGTAGGGCGGATACGCACAAAGGGTATGGACTGTTCGAGCAACAACGATTCGTAGTCCAGCGTTCGTGAATAGCGAAACGTAGGCGATCGAAGGATCAACCAGATGCCGCAGAAGCCGAAGACCACGAGGATTGGCCATCGCAACCAGGAGCCGCCGATGGTGAGCGCGGTCACCATCGTTTCCGCCGTCGCCTTTACCGGCGGCGGCTGTGCAAGGCGACGCTTCCAGCGCTCCAGGTTCTGACGTGCCGGTTCAGTGAGGATTGGCGATGCGACAGAGACCGCCGAGGCCTCCATGCCGAGGACCGACCAGACGAACGTGTGAAGCGGCTTAGCAAACACCATCGCCAGTAACACAATACCGGCCAAGGCGATGGCCATGGCCATCATGTTGTCGCCGCCATCGCCGCTATGCTGCTGTCCGGCCATCACGATCTCCTTTACTTCCGTTTCTTGGTCGGGGCCTTCGTCTTTTTCTTGACGACGGCCCGTTTTTTGCTTGCCTTCCTTGCCTTCGTGCGCTTTTCCGGCACCGAGATCATGCGATCAGCCCCTTCGGACGCGCCAATAGCGCCTGGAGGCTTCCGCTTTGATGGCGCACTGGTGAGCCGCCACTTATGCGCGAGCTGGAGCACGGATCTGTCGTAGCCGCGAGCCTCAGCTTCATCCAACACCACTTCAAAAAAGCCGTCCAACAGCTGCTTGCGCGCCGTACGGGCATGCGCATTCTTTAGGGCAAGCCACATGACAAGCATCCAGCGACGAGCGCCCTTGGTCATCGTCACCTTTGTGCTCTTGAGCCATCGGTACGCTGACGTTTCCGATCTGCCGAGCAAGGTGGCCAGTTTGGCGGCGCTGAACGCGGGGTCGATTTCGATGCAAAGTTCAAAAAAGTCGGTTGCGCTGGGCTCCACCGGCAGCAAGGAGAGTTCAGGATGTACGCTTAACGTCCGGATCACCAACGCAACTGGCATTTGCAAGGGCTGGCGACCGCCCGCCCCTGAAATGGACGTGCGGTAAGACGTGGGGTTGAGGCCGAGAATCCACATCATGTCCCGCGTACTGAAGCCTAGCTTTCGCTGGAGCATCAACATGTCTTCACCGCGTGTGGGACGCTGGATCGGATCGACCATTTAGGCTGTCCCTCATAGGCTCAAGTAAAAAAAAAGGAGTTGCGTATAATGGTTAGTGTACGGGAATCCTGGATCACGGGCGAGGCGCCGATCCGAGCAGGAAACGGGGGAAAGTATAAAAATGGATCGTAGTCGAAGGGAGAGCCAAAGTGGCGACTGAATTCAAGACCAACCTGACGTCGTTCGTACGTACGTCTCCGCGAACAGCTTCAGGTGGGAAGGGAGACATCGTCTCCATCGATCTGGACGATGTGCCGATGATCGGCATCGAGACCACGCCGCTCCGAGGGCTGTCGACGTACTTTGGAACGACCGATCCTCCTGCAGCCTTGCGAGAGCAGATCCGGATTGCCGAGGAGAAAGGCAAAGTCCTCTACGAAGTGCGATTGCACGTAGTCTACGAGGCAGCCAAGCTGGCGCCGACGCCCACGGTTCAGGACATCCAGTCAACTGGACTCCTAAATTTGCCTCGCGCCAACAAGGAGGCGATTGAATGGCTGTCGAACCTGATAAGAGACGAGATCGAATCGATCGACGATCACAGGATTGCTGATTGGCGCCTCCCCAAAATCGTCTCGACGTACCCGCACTTGCTCGATGCTCTGGTATCGCAACGCGAATTGAGCCACATCGCGCTTGTGATCTGGCAGACCAATCTTCTAGGCGTACAGGCTGCAAAGATTGCCACCGTCTATCATCCAGATTGCGTACGCGAGGTTCATACGATCAACAGTGATCACGTTCGCGCCATACTCCCGGCGCGTCTTTACGACAGTCCAAGCAATCAGGCCGGACTCATCATCAGTCGTGGGCCGCGAGGCCGTTAGTCAGATCGAGAACATGCGACAGGACGGCGTACGCCGATGTGCCTGCAGAGCCGCGGAACTGGATCGCCGTTCAGTCTCGTATTAGTATCTATCTACGCAACTCTGAAAGGATCTCATTGTGCTTGCAGGATTCCATGAACGGCTGATGTTGTGGGGCATCGTTGAGCCGACGACGCACGTTCGCTTTGCCTCCGACGGAGCGACAGTCTGTATTTCCACTGATGAAATGCGCGTCATTGAGGGGGCAAGGAATTCAGATCCGCCACCCGTCGCGATATATCGCGTTTCCGTCGACGGCACGACAGCGCAGCTTACGCTGACGCGCGGAGGGGAGACGCCCATTGTGCTAGCCGAGTATTCCGGGCGAAGTGGACAGAAAGCGGCACGTCGAGCGCTTCGCGATCTTGCGGCCGGCCGACAAGGGGTCGAACGCTCGGCAGGGCTCCCCTGGCTGAAGTCGCTTGCTGCCGTAGCCGTGCTGTGGATGGGCATTCGTTCGTTCTCCGGCGCTCCCTTGGTCTCGAGCGCGCTTCACGCATCGACGCCTTCGGTCGGTGCTGCGTCGCTGGCTGGATTCACGCCAGCGCCATCTGCCCCCTTGACGCTTCCGGCGCTTCCATCGGGTTCGGTTACATGCGGTGACTTCAAGTAATCCCAGAAGACAATAGGTGATCCCATGCTAACGCCCGGTGGAATAGCAGAACCCTTGTTTGCGGAAGCAGGCGATGTGATGTCACTGCAGGAAGCACTCGCGTTGGGTCTTGATCCCGCGGGCTTCTGCGATGAAGACGCTGGCACAGAGACCGAGTCCTAGTTAGACGTCATGCACAGCACGGAGGCTTGGGTGACCACAGATAATCTGGCCAGTGGCGTCCTCGACGCTTCACTGACGCGTGAGAGCAGCGACCAGAAAACACGCGAACGAGCGAGCACCTGCAGCGCCCAGCTTTTGGATCGCTTGTGGCGACTGATAGAGAAAACGATCGAGCCCCCCTGGTTGCGACCGTTCGTCATGCTGCCGGGTGCGTTGGAACCGCACAATCCTGCGACGCATCATCAGTTTGCAGGGCAGAATCGGATGATGCTCTTGGCCCACTTGTGGGATCGAAATCTTTCCGATCCAAGATTTTTGACCTACCGACAGGCATTACAACTCAGTAAGGATTCGGGCCAGGCGATTGCGGTGCGCAAGGGTGAGCAAGCTCTCACAATCCTGCGTCCGTGCCGTGTGGGTAGTAATGCTGTGAGTACAGGGCAAATCGCTACAGAGCCCGCAAGCATGACCTTGGGCGATCTCGCGGACCTCGGCCTGTCGGGAGCCGGCGACGCCGGCGGCCGGGTGTACCTCACCGCCTATTCGGTCTTTCACGCTTCCCAGATCGCTAACATGCCGCCGTGCGCTAGTGCGGTCCGCGCGATCCGAGCCGACGGCCCGTCGAGGCTCGACGCCTTTATCGACGCGTCGGGACTTGTCCCGGCCGACTTCACTCATGCGACCCCTGGCGTAGATCACTCCAGCAGGGAAGTGCACTACAGTGAACTGTTACGAACCTGGTACAGCGCCACGGGGAGCCGCTGCCGAGAGCACCGTTGGCGAGCCGTGGACATCTGGGCAGACGATGACTCGCCCGACGTCACGGTAGAACGTGCGTGCGAGGAGTTTCGTGCAAGTCTTTTCGCAACCATAGGAATGACGCTCGTGGGAATGCAGCCATTCCTCGGGCCGTCTGTGTCCGGCCAGGTCCGTGTATGGCGCGAACTGGCGGAGAGTACTGACGTTCAAAAGAGATTCGCGGCGGCGTCACTGGAAGTACTTCCTATGATCGATGCACTGCAGGACCACTTGAGCTTGCGACTGCCGAGTATGCAGTGGTGGTCAAGGCTTTCACAGGATCTCGATGCTGGTGGGGCGATTGACCCTGAAACGCCGTATCAAACCGCGAACAATGTTCTTCTGCTAGTGCCTCGTCCGCGGTAGTCCACCGAGTAGTGGACCGCCAAACCGACAGCCGGCCGATAAGCCGCGCATCTGCACAATGGCTGTTGATTCTGGCCACACGGCGGCAGATCGACGCCAGCGTCCGTGGCTCAAGTCGGTCCGCTATGTCACGGAAGGTCTAAAAAAGCGAGGCAGGCGGTCGGATCGCGATTTCTGCAGCTGAGGTGGCAGGGAGGTTGCATAGAGGTCTATCGGCTTTTCGATCGGGCGGCCGCCGAGATCTTTTATGTCGTATGCCGATCGAGGTGGCAACGTGCTGTTTTTGGTACCGACGTCAAAGATTGGCGCTGCAATGCAGGCAAAGTTTCGACACGGAAGTCGGAAAATAGACGTGTTTGAAAAACATACTAGCAAAGTTTGGCTGAGATCCCGGACAACGGACCAATATGGGCGTGCCTTTAGCGCTAGCGACCGGCTTTTTTATCAGCCAGAAGCCCCGAGCGGAACGACCGCTTCCGGCCAGGAGGGGCCCTCGGCGAGCTCGTGGATTTCTGGTACCGCCAGCATAGTTTGGCAAAACTGCCAAACTATGCTGGCGGTACCAATTTTTCGAGGAAATGGGGCGGTATTGGCAAAGCCTGCACATTTCCGTATAGACTACATATACGAGAAAACGAGGTGGGCATGTTCGGTCGCGGAAAGAAAGCAGCGGTCAACGATTCACACGCTACACCGGAGATGGCGGCCGGCGGACTGGATGCGGTCGCGATTACGAATGACTACTGGCGGCTAAGATATACGTCATTGCTTCGCGTGGTCGCGATTCAGTCGTTGATCATTGCCGCGGCGGTCGTGTTGATCGCTGTGGTATTTCTCCAACGTCCGCAGCCGAAATACTTCGCGGTGGACGGTACTGGCCATGTCCTCCAAATCGAGCCACTGTCAAAGCCATTCTTGACAAATGACGCTGTCGCTCAATGGGCGGCAGACACGGCGCGCATGAGTTACAGCCTTGATTTCGTCAACTGGCGTGATCAGTTGACGCGTATCCATGACCGCTTCTCTGAGGCGGCTTACAAGGATTTCGTGCACGAACTCGAACAATCGGGGAATCTCGCTCTGGTCAAGGATCAGCGGGTGATTCTTGAGTCCGTTACGGAGCCGGCTCGCATCGTTCGATCGGGCGAAGGAGCGGATGGTCGTTTCGGTTGGTCCGTTGAAGTCCCGATGACCGTCGTCACTCACTATGGCGGCGCGAATCAGCGATCCCAGCGGCTCTTGGTCACTCTGCAAATCAAACGCGTGGACGTGCGATTCCGTCCTGAGTCTGGCGTTGTCGTAACCCAACTTCTTTCGCGTCTGGGATGACTATGAATTTTCGTAAAACGTTCATTGCCTACCTGCTACTCGCGCTAGCCCCGTATGCGGGCGGAGCTTTCGGAGCGGAAGCGAGCCCGCCATCGGTTGCGGTGGCCAATGAACAAGGGACACCTCCGTCGACCATGGTGTCACTCGCGCCCGAGAATCGCGTGCAACCCGCGCCAACGGCGGAAGCGGCCGAGCCGCCCCAGCCTTCGGTGCAGGAGCAGTCCGCCAAGGCGGCGGCGGTCGAGCGAACTCAGGCCTGGAAGCGAGCGCTCGAGGAGTTGCTGCCCAATTCGCCCAGTGACATTCGCGAGTACCACGAAAAATCGGTAGAGGAGGCGAAAGCCGCAGCGCCTCGGGTCGCTCCGATGGAAGCGCTCTCGCAAGCGATTCCTGTCTCACTCCAGCCGGGCGGGAGGTCCCCCAAGCTTCGTATCCTTCATGGCTTTGTCATGGCGATCGAGGTGCTTGATAACAGTGGGCAACCATGGCCGATCACCTCGGCGCATACCGGCGACAAGGATGCTTTTGAAGTGGTAATCGCAGGTTCAGAGAACGGGGCGGCGATTGCTACCGACGGTGACCGCGGCAGCGGCACGCAGGCTCCAAGGGGCGTCGTCAAACAAGGCGATGGTCAAGGCAATGTCGTGACGATTACTGCGCTCAAACGGTTCCAGCCATCGAACCTCATCCTGATCCTTCAGGGGGAGTCGAGACCTATTTCGGTCATCCTCGTTCCGACGGAAGCGACGGAGAAAATTGACCTTGAGGATCGCGTCACTCTGCTCGTCGATGGAAACGGTCCGCTCGCAAAACCGCAGGCTGTTGCTTCGTACGACCGACTCGACGTAGGCGACGATCTCCGCCGCGCACTAGTTGGCAGTGAGCCCAAGGATGGCGCCAGCGAAATCCTCACGACGCTGCCTCCAGGCATGCGTGCTTGGGCGGATGGCACGACATTGTGGCTGCGGACACCGGAGCAGGTTATTTCGCCGGCACCGCAAGCCGCAGTGTCGATGGGGAATATGCGCGCCTATCGATTGCCGTATCTGCCCACGATCGTATTGCTCAACGACGGTCATCTTCTGCCCGTGGAAATTCGCGGTGCGAAGGCGACCAAGCAAGGAGTGCTGTGATGGGCGAGGAATCCACAGCTGGATCGCCGAGCGCGGTTGCGCCGGGTGCTGCGGCTGGGCAACGTTCGGGCGACGGCGGTCGTGCAAGGGGCTTGATGGCAGCGTCGCTGGCCCTCCTGGCGGTCGTCGCGGTCGCGGCGAGCTACGTCATGTCGAGCCGTAAAGATGAAGTTGCTCGAAGCCAGGTGGCTTCGCTCAATGCGCCCGACGGGAGTGCCAATGCACCCCAGAATGCGCCCTCGCAACACTACAAGGATCTGATCAAGCAGAACAACCAGATAAGGCTTGACGACGCCGCAAAGAACGGCACTCCGGTTGTGATGGCGCCGCTGGTCGGTGCCGGCGATCCAGTGGCGCCGCCAGTAGTGAGGCTCACGCCAACCAACGCGACACCAGCGCCGCCAAAAGATCTGCGAGACGTTGTCGCGCGACGCGTTGCCGCGCTCAGTGCGCTGAACAAGGGATGGGAAACATTGCCAGGCCAAGGCGTTGTCGCTGGGACCGTGCGCGCTGTGCCCGCCCACGGCCGCGGCGACGTTGCGGCGAAGCGAGGTATGGAGGAGCCCGCGTTGCCCATGCTCCCCCTGCTGGCTGTTATGCATGCGGTGGTCGACGTCGGTGCAAACAGTGACTATCCCTCCGAGATGGTTGCTCGCTTGACAGATGGGCCCCTGCCCGGTGCAAAGTTTCTAGGGCGCGTTGCGTCCAGCAACGCCGGCAGCAATGGTGTTGACCGGCTGACACTTCGTTTCAGCAAAATGCTCTACAAGAACACCTACTACGATGTCGAGGCTATCGCCGTGGACGCGGGTAGCCGCATCCCCGCGATCAAGGGTGATGTGAACAATCACGTTGTTCACAACGTCGTGTACCAAGCGGGCGCTGCCTTTCTTCTTGGATTTGCCGCGGCTTCGAGGGCATCAAACCCGTACGTGGGTATTTCCCTTGGCGGAACAACAACCTTTGACCCGTACAACAATCGGCAAGCGCTGCAAACGGCCGGCGCACAAACGATTGCGGGCACGTTGCAGCAAGGATCCTTTCGAGGGCCGACGGTCACGTTGCCCGCGGGGTCCGCGATCGGCGTGGTGTTGATTGGCCCGCCCCATGGTGCGGAAGCCGCAACCATGGGGGCGGTTCGCGCACCCACCGACGTGTCGCCGGCAAGTGGCGACGCCCGTGAAAACACGGATTTCCGAGCAAATGACGCGCCGCCCGCGCAGATCCGTACCACTGCGCCTGACGGTACTCCAATCATTCTAAGGCACTGATCATGGATGACGGTACGGATACCTTGCTTGTGATCGGTGGTCAGCTTCCGGCGATCCTCAAGGCGATTGTGATCATCTGGTATGTCCTGGGACTGGGTATTGCGGGCTTGGGACTTTGGCGCTGGGCCACCGCTGGGGGGAATCGCGGCGGTGGCTCGCACACGCCATCCGCCGGCATCGGCATGTTCGTGTTCGGCAGTTTGATGCTCAATTTGGTCGGCACGGTGTCGTCCGCTTTCGCGACTATCTATGGATCTGGTGCATCACCGCTTTTCGTTCTATCAGCCGTCCCGACAGGCGATGATCGGATGCAAATGTGGATCGCTGTGTTGATGAATATCTTCGTCGTATTCGGCTGGTATGCGGCGGGTCGAGGGCTCTTCAATCTTGCGCACGCGAAGACCCGACAGGACGGAGGATACGGCTCCGGCCTTGTGCATCTTGCCGCTGCGGTTGCTCTATGCAATCCCCAGCTTTTCGCCTACTCGATCGGTGCCACATTAGGGGCTAATGGCACTGTTTCGCTCCTCATTCCGCCCCCGCCAACTTTTTAACAAATGGAGTTTATATGCGTATTTCCAAGGAGCCGTCGCATCAAATGAAATCTCTGATGGTTGGATTGGCGTGGGTTGCGCTGATCGTCTTATGCGTCGTCGCAGACTCGGCACTTGCGGCGTCGGGCAAGTCGGCCGGCGAGATCGGTGCGCAACTTTCAGGGCAGGGCAAAGCCGTCGGCAAAGCCGTCAAGATCATTATCGAAGTTCTGGGCGTCGGCATGGCGGGCTTCGGACTTCTCAAGCTGATCGGATCATTCAAGTCGCACGAGCCGAAGGGCATGCCGATCGCGATGTTCGTTGTGGGTGCATTGATGGTCGCAATCCCACTGATGATCAACTCCGCCACGAAGACGGTACTGGATTCCGATGCGGATGGCTTGAACGACGTGGGCGCCAACTGACAGGGATGCACAGGTGCATGCGTCCGAGACACGCTCCGGCGTACTCTGGTTCGACGACCCCGCTAGCCTGCTGGCGAATGGGGGCGTCGGCCCAGCACTCGGCGTTCGCAGTGATGGTGCTGTCACCATGTTCGATAGACCGTTCGCCCAGTGTGCGGACGGTGCATCTTTTTGGCTGACGAACGTGCCGTTCGCGACGCTGCAGAAGTTGGGCCTCTTGCGTCGCCCGGACCTGCGCGATGACGCCTTTCTTTTGACACGTCCAGACGGATTGATCGCAGAGTTGGGATTACGCGATGCGCCGCTCGTCGATCGAGTGACGGCGATCGCTCAGCAACTTCAGCAGTGCCTTGACAAAGCGCTAGAGTGGTTTGGTTTGCCTAGTCCGCCGGATGGTTACAGCCTGGCACTAGCATTGCGGAAACACCTCTTTCGTTTTCCAGAATCGGTGGTCCATCCCGAGATCTCATATGCGTTTGCCAGTGCAAGCCAGGAGGTTACGTTCTCGGGGCGGACCGACGATCTCTCGGCAACTGCTATACGGAGAGCGGTCCTTCGTCATCACCGGCAAGACTACGCAATCCGGATGCTAGACGTGCAAGTGCCTACGGGCGAGTGGTCCGAGGTATTTCCGCCTGCGGATCCTCAGCAGGTTCCGCGATGGGTGAAAGACACCGTTGAAGCACGGCCCTTGCTATTGCGCGCCTCCGTGCAGTTCCGCGGCGAGCATGCGCATCGCATGGCGATGCTGACCGGTCTCGGTGCTGGCGCCCAGAGCCTTCGCACCTCGAACGGACGTCAAAGCAATCTTCGAGCGTGGCTGGCTGCGCCGGAGTACTTGGTGCTGTGTCCGCACGCGGACGTGACGATACATGGAGCATTGGCGGCCGAACGCTACCATCCCAATCCGTACCGTGGCATCACACCGATCACGACAGGCCGTCTGGGGCACGAACCTGTGTTCTGCGGTCCCTTGCAGATGAATGGCGCAAGCCGGATGGCATACAGCGTAGGTCTGCTGTGTGAGGCATTGTGGATGGCCCTAGTCAAGTCAGGTGGGCAGAAAGATGCCACCGCCATGTGGATAGGCGCACACGATCGCGCTGAATGCCTACGCACTGCGCTTGCGATCATGGATTTGGGTTATCCGATCCACGTCACGGGTTTTTCGCGGGGACGCATCTGGCTTGCGATCTCCGAGGACGGTCGGTCGGGCGAAGAGATCGACGCCATGTTGGCAACCGTGGCGGCATGCTGCCGCCTTGTGCCGCCGGTGATGCCGGCGGCAGTAAAGAGTACCGCCCGTCTTCAGGTCGCCGATGAAATGGCGAAGCGTGCTTGCAGAGAAAAACCGCGTGATCCCGCGCTTGCGATGGGCGCAGTCGCGGTTCTTGGAAATCGAAGTCTGGTCAACGATATTTTGAGGGTTCATTGATGCGTATCGGATGGATTGACCGGCTATTGTTCGAGGCGGACTTGGCTTTCTGGCAAGTGCGCCGCGCCATACGTCAGTCGGCGTCGGCCTATTGCGATCTGGAAACAGTCGATGATGCAACCACGCTAGTTTCAGGCGACGGATCTCTGTGCTCGCTCATCCGCCTGGATGGCATCAACACGACGATCGGCGACTCGGACTTCGCCGACCTCGTCAGCCATATATCCAATCAGCTCAGCGCGTATCTGCGGACGCCGGGGCACTACATCCAGGTCGTCTTCGAGCGTGATACGTCGGCGGATCGTGTGCAGCGGGAAATTGCAGCGGCGATGGCACCGTCACTGGCCACCATTCGACGTTTGCAACTCGATATCCTCGATGTCGAAAAAGAAAAACTGGAGACGCTGGTTCGGCACTGCGCGATCGAGAGCGCATACATTGTCGCTTGGACACTGCCGAATGCGCTGACGATCGCTGATCGACAGCAGGGCAAATCGGAGCGCCAGCGTCTCGCGCGATCGCGTCCGCCGGCCATGACCTCGCAAGTTGAAGGTGCCGCGATCAGTGGTCTGCGCGAGATCCACGGCTCGTTGGTCAGCGCGTTGCGCAGGGATTTGCGAGATCGCGGAATTTCCGCAGATGTGCTCGACGCCGGCGACGCGCTACGCGCTATTCGCATGATGGTTGATCCGGAGTGGACATCGGCTGAGTGGCAACCGAGTTATCCCGGAGATGGTGTGGCGGCCGGCCGCCGCGCAGGCGACGCCGAACGCGGCGCACCGGCGAACGATGTCTCAACATTGTTGTGGGCGCCTTTGGCAACGCAATTGATCCCCCGAGGCTTCGACGTGGTATCGCCGCGTTCGGCGCGAATCGGGAACAGGACTTATCAACCGGTCGTCATGTCGATGGGGCCGGCGGTCTTGGAACCATTCAGCACACTCTTCGACCGGTTGCGGGAAGCGAACATTCCGTATCGAATTTCGTGGCGAATTGTGGGATCTGGTACATCGACAACGGAGTTCCGCCTACGTCATATGGCGGCTTACCTGTCGACGTCTCGCGCGGCGAAGAGGGCGTTGAATGAAGCGGCCGATGCCACTGCAGATCGCGACGTCCGCGTCGGATTGCAGATTAGCGCGTGCACGTGGGTAGAGGACGACGACCTGATTTCCCTGCGCCGAGCATGCGCGAAACTCGCGCGTGCAATTCAGGGATGGGGCGGTTGTGAAGTTGACGATCAGATGGGAACGCCGTCGCAACCCCTGTTCAGCACTTTTCCTGCTTTGCGCCGTGGCGGCGCAGGGCCTATGGCCGTCCCCCCGATTGAAGACGCGGTTGCCATGCTTCCAATTGCGCGTCCGGCATCGCCTTGGTCGACGGGATCCTTCCTTCTGCGAACGCCTGACGGGAAGCTGTATCCCTATCAACCATACTCCAGCCGACAGGCCGCATGGGTCACATTGATCTATGCCCCAATGGGGTCGGGCAAATCCGTGTTGCTCGCCGCATACAACAAGGCGCTTGCCGTCGCGCCAGGCATCAACCAGCTTCCGCGCATCTCAATACTCGACGTAGGCACATCCTCAGCTGGCGTGATCTCCCTGTTGCGGGAAGCATTGCCACCTGCGCTCCAGCACCAAGTCCTCTATCACCGTTTGCGCATGGTGGCAGACGACGCTGTCAATCCTTGTGACTTGCCGCTCGGCATGCGTGCTCCGCTACCGTTTCATCGCGCCTATCTCGCAAATCTGCTAACGATCCTCGCAACCCCAATTGATGGCGCAACCCCAGCAGACGTGCCCCATCTCGCGGGCACGGTGATTGATCTCGCTTATCGCGAATGCGCCGATCAAGGCTCCCGCGTGCACCGATACGATCGCTCGGTGGATCCAGAGATCGATGCGCTGATAGCGAAGTTCGGCATACGCGTTGACGAGCGCACGACTTGGTGGGAGATCACAGACGCTCTGTATGAGGCGGAACAAACGCACGCGGCAACATTGGCCCAGCGATATGCGGTCCCCCTCCTGGGCGAAATGGCGGCGATGGCGCGCGATCCGACAGTGACCTCACAGTTCCGAGGTGTCGCACCCAATCAGGAGTCCATAACGGACTATTTCTATCGTGCGATCACGATGACTGTTCGCGAATACCCGATCCTGGCCACGGCCACAAGATTGGACTTGGGGGCCGCGCGTATTGTGAGCTTGGATCTCGCCGACGTCGTGCCGAGCGGCGGCGCCACAGCCGATCGCCAGGCGTCAGTCATGTACATGCTGGCGCGCCATGTCCTGGCATCCGACCTTTTTTTGCACACGGATCTTGTCGAGCTCGCGAAGATGCCGTCGCAGTATCGGACGCACCACACGCGCGAGATCCAACGCATGATGGAAACGCCGAAACGCGTGTGCTACGACGAATTCCATCGTACGCACAAAACGCCACTGGTTCGCGAGCAGGTTGTGCTGGATATTCGCGAAGGGCGCAAGTCGAATCTCGATATCGATCTCGCATCACAGCGGCTTGCTGACTTCGACGACACCATGGTCGATCTCGCTACGACGGTATTCATTCTTGGCGTCGGTGAACGATCGCTCACGGAAACCGTTGAGACGTTCAAGTTGAATCCGTATGCCGCGAAGATTCTCTCGCGCCTCGGCAAGCCGACAGCGGACGGCGCAAAGATGCTCGCGATTTTCAGTGTGACGGAAGGCAAATATGTTGCCGAGCTGATGCTGACGCTGTCGCCGACTGAGCGATGGGCGTTCTCGACGACATCGGAGGACCGGGGTGTTCGTGATCGACTCTATCGAATCGTTGGCCCCGTTCATGCCAGAAAATTGCTCGTGAAACGCTTTCCGGCTGGATCGGCCAAGCCTGAGGTTGATCGTCGCAAGACGGCAATGATCTCGGAACGCGGAATGCTGGATGACGAGGAAGCGAACACGACGGTGATTGAAGGGATCGTGAGGGAGCTGGTCGAGGCATCGCGAGTAGTCGCTTGACGATGACATGACAATGGGTAGTGAGCTGCCAAGGAGGCGGTGACGTATGAAATGGATGGATCTGGATTCGCATGGACTGAGACTGTCGGTAGGGCGCCTCCCTGGCGCTCTGAAGCCGGCCGCACGTATTACGGGATCACCGACGGCACTCAGCGCGCATCGCAGCGCACTGACCCGCTTGGGCTTCCACTGCTCGCCCGACGCGCGCACCTGGTGGAACCCTACGAATGCGCTCGACAGGGCGATGTGGTCGGCGATTCGGAGTGAGTTTGGCCAAGCCAAGGTCGTCGAGCGTGAGGGCGCCGATGTATTCGATACCGGTCGGCACCGGCAGATCACCTATACGACCGTGGGTGAACATCGCGGCAAGAAGCGCCTTTGGATGGAAGGCCTGCGCCTTTCCGACTGTGGCTTCGACGCAGGCGCTCGATATAGCGTAACGCTCGACCTCGATGCGCGCCGCGTCATTCTTGATATCAACGACGAGGGCGAGCGCCAGGTCTCTCATCGAACGCGCCGTCGTGGCGATGCGGCGACCCTGTTACCCATCATCGATCTTGCATCGGACGATCTGACCGACATCATCGGCGAAGCGGGTCGAGTGCGCGCAACGCTCTATCGGGGTCGTATCGAGTTCGACATTCATCCGATCGACCGAGCGATCGGCGAGCGCGAAGCGCGTGTGCGGGCGAATGTCAGCCGCGGCGCAATCGCCGAGGGAACGTTGTGCGCAGGAGGTGGGGTTTCAACCCTCGCGCTGAAAGAAGGTTTCAGTGCAGCGGGGCTGACAGCAGAGGTGGAATGGATTGTCGACCGAGAGCGCGCCTACTTGCAGGCGGCGTCTGACAACAACTCCGCCATCACTGGTGAAACCTGTTTGTACGAAGCCTCGCTGGAAGAACTCGAGGCGGAGGATCTCGCGAAAGTCGATGTGGTGCAGGTGTCACTTCCATGCACGGGACACAGTCTGTCAGGCAAGGCGAAGCGCGGCCTTGTGCGAGCCGAAGACCACCCAACCGATGCGCTGGCGGTGTTCGGTCTGGTGCGTATTCTCGATGCCGTGCAACCGGCAATCGTCATCTCGGAAAATGTTGTCGGTGCACGGGATTCGGCCACGTATCAGCTGCTGCAGTCGTATCTGCGTGAACAGGGTTACGTGATCTCCGACCGCGTACTCAACCAGAACGATGCGGGTTCACTCGAGAAGCGCGATCGCTGGTGGTTCGTGGCCGTGTCCAAAGGACTCGCTGCCGGGTTCACACTGGAGGGTTTGCCTCCGCGTCCTCGTGAACACGATCGACTGGGCGACGTGATGCAGGACATTGCCCACGATGATCCGATGTGGGCCGACAACACCTATCTGGCCGACAAGGCCGATCGCGATCGGCTGGCCGGCAAGGGATTCGTTCGGCAGTTCGTCGGCCCGGAATCGCCGGCCGTCGGCGCCGTCGGCCGTGGCTACGCCAAGCGACGAAGCACGGAACCGTTTATTCAACGAGCCGACGGAAAGGAACGCTTGTTGACGCCGATCGAACACGCGCGCGTCAAGCAGGTGCCGGAGATTCTCGTGCAGGACCTTTCAGCAACCCTTGCACACGAAGTGCTGGGTCAATCGGTTCTGTTTCATCACGCGACAGCGCTGGCCGAACACGTGGGCAATCATCTTCGCCGCATTGTCGGCACCGGAGAAGAACGTCTTCCAGTGAATGCGGTTGAGACTGAAGCACCGCCATTTATCCCTTCGACTGGCATGAGCCGCTAGGAGTCATCGTTATGGACGCACGACAGCATGCGGATGAAAAGGCACAGCGACTGCTTCGTCTATTCACGCCGGACGAGACGGACGAGCTGGCGGAAGACCCTGATGCCGCTCCGGCGGTGTCCAGTGTTCCCGTGAACGTTCAAGCAGTAGTGGGCGAATTCACGATGGACGATCCGACTGGCGTACCGAGCGCGCAAGCAGACGAGATCCAGGCGACCGCCCAGCAGCAACGCGAAGTTGACGCGACCGTCGCGGCTCACCTTGAGAAACTTCGCAAGGCCTCATTGTGGCCGTCGCGCAAGCGCGCGGATGAAGCGGCGGCGCCGGAGGGGTTTATCGGGGTGCCGGCACCTCTCAGCAAGCACATTCTGTATTTTCACGTGAACGCGGCCAGTCGGCTTTCGCCGGCGTTTGAAGATCGCGGCCGCCGCGTAGTCGTTGTCGAAAACTCACAGGAAGCCATTCTGGGTGCCATGCGGGCGGCCGCCGCAAAATGGGGCGCCTTTCGCGCAAACGGCGACGCTCAATTCATGCAAACGTGCGCCGAGCTGGCGTCGAAGCACGGGATCCGGCTGACGAACGTCGAGCTGCAGCCCGCGAAGGCTCAGCAGGGGGGGCAGGCGCCTGCGCAGGTCGCCGCCAGCCCGACGGCGCTACCCATACGGCCGAAACAGTCGGGTGAGCCGCTTGAGGCGCTGGGGGGCGAGCGGCCGGTGCCGTCGGCCGCACCTGTTGGCATCCCTGCGCAGTCAGCGCGGACCCGAACTTTTCTGCGCGATCTGATGATCGATGCTGGATTTAACCTGGCACAGATTCCGGTGACATGGACGAGCGATCGGGCCATCACGGTCGGCGATCTGTCAACCGTGGATCTGGACCGCATTGTCGAGCTATGCCGGCGTGCCGGCGTGGATTCGCTCGAGCACAGCGGCGCCAGTGTCGATATCGCTGCCGCAAGCGCGGGACGAGCGGTGCTGCAGGACGTGGCGCGACGAGCAATGGCGCCCGAAGCGCCTGCGAGTGCGGTTCGAGTCTGCGGGTATGCACTAGGTCGGTATCTCAATGAGCTATCGACGCCGTGGGAAGAGCAGGCGGGCGTTTTGCTGCCTTCTGGTCTCCTCGAGCTCGTGACCTCACGGGACGACTACAAGACGGCGTTCTCCGACGGCATGAAGGGTGCCGGTGCGGCATCGGTAGATGCAGAGGAGAGCCCAGCGGAGGAGAACATGGCGACGTCGACACGATTTGGACCGTAGTGGATCTCGGAATACTGATTTCAAGGAGGATGAAATGGACATATCCAGAGAATGGCGGCCGTGGACTGCAGACGACGTGAGCGCCGCGGCCAAAGAGGGCTGGGAGCTGACCACCACGAGGGACGAAGCCAACCTCGTATTGCGCTACCTGGGCGACCAGGACACCGCGCTGCGTGTTCGAGATGCCGTCCAAGCTGCCGCAGCGGCGGGTTCGGACTTGCATGTCCGCGCACTACTGCTCGAAGGTGCGCCGGCCGGTGCGCAGCACAACCTGACATGTACGTGCCCTTGCTGTGAATCCAGCGATATCCGGTCGAATGACGTGGTCTCGAGCACGCAACCCGTGCTCACGTGGCAACTCGCGCCGTCGACGAATGGTGCTGCGCTGGTGGGCGACTCGTTCGGGTCAGGATCGGTTCACTACGATACGACCCAACCGGTTCCCGGCGAAGAGTACTTCTGCGGGAATTGCGATTCGACGTTCACGCGACCGTTTATTGAAGGGGTGGATGCGTACAGTGATCGCGAGAGAATCAAGGAATGGAATCAGCTAAACGCATTGGCGCATGCGCCAATGGAGCCAGGGTTCAAGGACTTGTCCGAGCATGTCATCGGAGTGCTCGAGGGAGCCGCCGCGCTGATCGGGAAATATCCCGTCGTGTACGCGCAGATGGACGCGAGTGATCGCGATGTCCTGAACCTGGCCGGCGGCATCGCGAAAGCCGCTCGAACAGCGGCTCAATTGCACCAAGTGCTACCCGTTGCGAAGGCAGATGAGACATCACCGCCAACGATGGCGATGCGCTAGTTACCGTCGATGTTAGGAGAAAGGATGATGGCAATTTCAACGGAAGAAGAGGCGGTCTGGCGGGAATGCGGTGCGAGCGACGATGACATCGCGCTCATCGCGGCCGCCGGCGGCATGGTGGCGTACGCGGGTGACGTCAATCTCGCAATCGACCATCAGGACATGATCGATCCGCTGTATCACGAACGCTTGTGGTACGTCCGCGGACAGTTGCGCGCACTGGGATGGCAAGACAACGGATCGAACTTCGATCTTCTCCGCGGCGCGAGCACCATCAAGCACACTGTCAGCAGTGTCGGCGCCGGTAAAAACGTGGTCGGGGCGACGTGGCGAGTGAAGGCGAATGCAACAGCGGA
The DNA here is from genome assembly GCA_039926025.1 of Dokdonella sp. Classification (GTDB taxonomy): domain Bacteria; phylum Pseudomonadota; class Gammaproteobacteria; order Xanthomonadales; family Rhodanobacteraceae; genus Dokdonella_A. Next base: position 49,726 of record JBDSXV010000232.1, on the reverse strand, counting down.
ATCCACCGACATCTTCGATACGATGTCGACGTCGGCACATCAGATGGCAGCACACCTTCATCTGACCGCAAGCACCAGTGCTTTGCATGCAGCGATCCCGCGCGCTGATGGACCGTACGGCATGGGATTCAGGGATGCTATCGAATCCCTACGATTGGCTCTCGAGGTGGGAGGCGTTGCACCACAGGCGATCACGGCAGCGATTGAAACTGCGCTGGACGCCTACGGAAATGACAACGGACCTGATGGCGACGATCTCATGGATCTCGCGATCGAGCTGGTTGAAGCCTTTCCGGAATGTGAGACCGATGAAGAATTGAACGGTGGCGATTGTGTTGATCGTGTGGGAGAGCTTTACCCGCGAATCAAAGTCGCTGTCGAAAGGTATCGCCCGGAATGTTTTCGGGGCCGAGATGAGTCGCTCCAGGAATCGACACCCTCAAGGTTCACTGAACCAAGGCCGTAGAAGCCAGAGCCGTTTTGTTGTTCCGCTACCACGTAGGTGGGTTTGTGGAATCAAGCAGAGATAGGACGAGTACGAAATGGATGCCATGAATATCGCGACCGCAGGGGTCGCAGGAAAGGTAGAGCGAAGGATCGCATCAGATCGGTACCTGGCGCAGCTCGACGCCATGCAGACGCAGGCGAAGCGCTTGGGGTACTACTTCACGCAAGGCACGCGGTCGTCGCCAATCCCGGCCGTGTTGACGGAGGTCTTGACCGAGGCCGTCGTTCAGGCGCCACGGCGAGCATCGGGTTCGCCGGCGGTCGCATCGTCCAGCGAGGAGATCATCGCCGCGTTGTCGGACATGGGAATTCGGCTGCGTGCGACGAGATCGGCCGCCGCACTGATCGAAGGAGAAACCGCGCGTCGACGGGCCGCACGTCGACGCCAGCTTCGGACGGCAGCGGGTCGGAATCGAACGGACGGTGCTGCCTCGATCCCCCGCATCGGATTGCCGGCGATCTTGAACGAGGACATGTCCGAACCCGGTGCTGAGGTCGAAGGCACCGACGTCAAGAGCTAGATTTGTTTCGCGCTCGTTCGTAGTTGGGTTGGTGCCGGGAATCGGAGATGGGCAACAGGACTCCCGGAACAGGCAACAGTCGATCGCGGTCAAGATCAGACCCAAGAGCAACGTTTGCTTTTTGCTCGTCCGTTGGTAGCTTTGGTGGGCAATCAGAGAATCAAAGCCAAGGGCAAGACGAGAGCGTAGTTCGTTTTTTGCTCGCGCGTAGGTGGGTTGGTGGCGCGCCCGTCGAAATAATGGCTATCCGGCAAATGTCGGTTGAAACACCAGCAAACGAACATCCCAACCGCGGTTGAGGTAACGCAACAAAGGCTGAGATCTTTTTCACTCGGGAAAGCGCGGAAGCGCAGCAGCGTGACCATCGCTGCCATTTGGTGGCCGAGGCCGCCGTTTCGTCCTCTCTAGAAACCAGTTACTACGTGGAGAAGCTGATAGCTGCCAACAGTGATGAGGACGTATTTCGCTGCGCGAAAGATTTACGCAGTCATTGCCTCGAACATGCGAGCGACATACCCGAGCTTCCCGGGACAATCATTGAATGGAGTGGCCAGAGCGGCACGACTTACGAACTCGTACTTTCCGCTGGCCAAGCAGCCGCAGCTATGGCGCGGCTCCGGAGCTAGCAACCAAACTAGGCGACCGACAACATGCTCTTGAAGCCGCAATCGAACAGCAGTAACCAGGCAGCCATCATTTCCGCGAAAGCGACCGAATGGTCGGAGGAGGTGCGGGTAACCCAACGTGCCGACGGCGCATTTACTACAGAGGCACGGTGTCTACGATGGTTGGAGCACATGGGAGAGCACTTGGCTTCGCTCGTTGGGCGGCAGCCGAGAATTCAGATGTTCGCCTACGCGAACGGACCGGACACACTTCTGGCCGTGGACGTAGAATCAAGCTCCAATCGCGAAGTCTGCCTCAACATGACGATCCTGCTTTGCAGGACGGGCATCAGGTTGTGCGGCCCGATCAATCAACAGCTGGACATTGCGGTCCCGGGAACCATCGACGCGTTCGCGATAGTGAGCTACATCTGTCAGAGAACGCAGGGTAGCCTTACGATTTGTGCGCAGTAGTCGTGGCGATGATTTCAGACACCCATCTTGTCCCTGCGCCCGGCCGTAGTAGTTGTGCTGACGTCAAGAATTAGGACAAAGACAGTTAGTTTGTGCCCGTCCGGAGGTTGAGGCGTTGTGCCGCCGCGAACGGCATGTCGCAATTACCCTGGCCGCGGGCCGCCGAGTGGTTGACCGCCTGCGTTCTCGGATTCGTACAGCCCCTCCGCGACAGCCTGGTCGAACAGCGCCTTCAGCCATATCGCAAGCTCAGCGCGCCGGACGTCGTGCTCGTCCTCGACGCCTACGCTGTGGACAAAGGTCACGAAGGCGCGATCGCACTGCTCACCGGTGCCGAGAGCGATGGTGACGCGACCGGTGGTGAAGGGATAGAGGTCGGGCCGGGGATTGCTGCCCTGCGCGTGCAAGCTGCCCAGGTCCGCGATCTCGAGAGGCACCAGGCGCAGCTGCCGGAGTTGGGCGGCCGGGTCCGTGGTCTCATGATGGTTTTGCATTGGATGACTCCGGCTGGCCGTGGTGACCGCCGGAGTATATCTGCTCGTTGCCATCTGCTTCGGCGACAGCGCAACGTTGTTGCGGTCGGCGTCAGGAGGGTGACAGCCGACGCGCAGATCCGCACGCGTCGGGCACGCGGCTCTGCGCGGCCAGCTCATCGTCGGTAGCCATCGCGGTTGCAATTGGGGCGTCGAACGCCACGTCGGCCGCTGCGAAAACGTCAACCACCAAACCATCGGCCGTGCGCGTCAAGAGGACGTTGAAGTCATCGATTGAAATGGAGACCGATTGAAACTCGTTCGCGGGTCCGATGTTCTCGACCGTGAATCCACTCCATTGATCTTGGCGAATGGTGGGACGGCTCCTGGACACCACCGCATGGGAGTCGTCGCGGTCAGATGACGTCGAAGCTGATGCGTTGTGGCTGTGATCAGACATGCTGACTCTCCGAGAAGGCGGAATGAACGAGGTTTTGCTACCGGTACACAAATTCGGCGGGGTGCGGCGCCGCCGCCGCAGTGGTCGCCTCGTGCTCGAGGCGCGTGGCGCAGTCGAGAGCGCGAGCGAAAAGGGCATCTTCGCCGGCGCCGCCGCTCGCGACGATAAAGTCGCGCCCATACCCATCGCAACCCCAGATAACACCAGCGTCGCATTCCGAATGAAGCGACGTTAGACCGATGGTGAGTGAGCCGCCGGTGCGGAGGATTGCGATAGCTGTCGAGCGATCGCTGTCCGTCAGCGGGAGTGTGAATGTCGGTACGAGAATGGTCATCGCTGTTGTACGCGCTCGAGGAGGGACATCATCAGTGAGCGACCACGGTGGCTTGCGCAAATCCGCTGGCGTTCGTGCAGACCATCGTGAAGCCGTAGGAGCCGGCGGTATTGAACGTCACGTAGGACGTATGCGCGCCGGGACACTGGCTACCTTGGCAAGCGGTAGATCCCGCTGGCCAGCCCGTAAGGCCGACGCGCGATCCGGCGTAGACGCACACCGCTGCCGCACTCGTTGCGGTCCATTGAATGCCAATGGTGTCGCCGACATGGACACTGCTGGGACCTGGAATCGTCAGTGTGGTACCGAAGCTGCTCCCGCCGGCGCCGCATCCGTTCATGGTCACGCCTGTCGCCAGCAAGGTGCTGCCATGCGGCGCGAGCTTGATTCCCGCGTAGTCCGTTGTGGCGATACACGTGGGTTGTCCGTTCGGCGTCAGTCGGAGCACCACTTGCGCGTGTGCGACGCATGGAGAGGCAAGTGCGGCAAGAACCGCCAAAGAGGCAGTGATTGCGCGGCTGAGTACATGGGGCATCGGAAGTGTCCTGTGTTGGTCAAGATTGCGAAGTCAGAAGAGCGACGCCGTCGTGGGTCGATTGTCGACGCCGGCAGCGGATCGAGGTGATGCCAGCGCGATGCCTGGACTCGTCGGCGCGAATACCCAACCACTGCAGCACAGGACCTGCCTTCAACATCGGCGCGACAACCTGCGTCGTGATCGGAATTTCCTTGAGTTCGCCTGTGCAGAACTGCGCCATGCGAGACGGAAACCTCCCTTTGCTGATGCACAGATCCAGATACGGATTGCCAGTGGGTTCATGGAGCGCAGCGGCCTGCTGCACGATCGCGTCGGAGATTCCCTGTTTGGGCCATTCACGGAGCAGATAGTCGCGGTGCTGCGCAAGCTGTTTGGAGAAATCGGCGCGCACGGTTTCAACCTTAGGTCCGCCGGTGCGCTCATGCAGCCTTGCCAGGTACTCGTAGGTGATTTCATGCTCGTTGCCGGTGTCGGCGAACACAGCGCGGAATTCACGTCCTGATTCGATCGCGCGTAGATACACGGCCGTCGAATCCTTGCCTCCGGACACTGACACAAGATGTTGAGTGGTCATACTGATCTACCTGAGCGTGCGTTGGCACGCGATAGCGAATCGGTGATCACGCGGCACTACGCTTTGCGAGCGCGGCGAACTTCATCGAAGCCCGGCCCGATTCGTTGTGAATGATTTCGATAAGGTCGCTTGAAGCGATACCCATCGCCGATGCAAGAGCGTTAACCCGGCGTGCAAGGTCTGCAATCGCAGCGCGCGACGAATTGGAATCAAGATCGAGAGGCTGTCGACGTATCTCGCTTACTGGAATCGTCGAGGTTCGCGAAGGCGGATTCTCATATCGTGACTTCGCATCCTGCCAAGCGCTGCACGTCGAGACGTCGAGTACGTCGCGCGCACGTGTACTCGCCACGTACAGAATTCTAGCTTCCTCGGGAGTCCAGTCCGACTCAGCGCGTTCTTCTGGAGTTGCATCGGCGGCGGGAGGGGCTTTGAAGTCGTCACAGAGCTTGCACTGGCGCCATTCTCGCCCTTTGCTTTTGTGCCCGGTGCTTAGAATCAGGTCGGCGCTCGCTTCATCCTGTTCGTGTCCTCGCGCTCGATCGAGCGTTCTCGCGAGGCTGTCGACACCGTATTCGTCGACGAGCTGCACCAGCACTTTGAGATCGCGACCAATGCGTAGTTTGCTGTAGTCGCGAACTTCATCCCATTCCGAAAACTCGTTGAGTTCAGGGCAGCGGCTTGGACGAGCCCCGCGAAGTAGGGCCCCAGCACCGTCTACAAGGCGCATCAAATCGTCGACGCCGCCTACCACAGCGATCCGAGTATCGGCACGTCGCGCCAGAGCTTTTACGATTTCGCTGATGATGGTGGTGTTTTTGCGAGCCAGAATAACGGGCGGTTTCTCGATTACTTCAAGACGCGATGCGTGCGTCTGAAGGCCGCGGACACGTGCGTTCGATTCAAGATGGCCATCAAGTACCGCATTCGCTGCCTCGGCAATTGCCGAACCGAAGCGGAAGCTCTGCGTGAGGTACGTCGTATGGTCGCTTGGAAATTTGGCGATTGCATTGATAGCGCCTCGCCAACCATAGATGGCCTGGAATTGATCGCCGACGACAATGAGCTGCGCATGAGTCTGGCGCAGCATCAAGCCGAGCATGAGCGGATTAGTGTCCTGCGCTTCGTCAAGGAGACATACGTCCGCCTGAAGCATTGGATCTGAAAGCGCGAATCGCTTTAGGTAGGTGTCGTGCGAAACTGGAAGCTGCGACGTAGGGTTTTCCCACTCCATCCAAACTCTCTGTGCGCATGCGACAACGTAGTGAGTAGCCCCGGCGAGTGCGTGCGCGCCTGAGGTGCCGACGGTCTCCGGAGGCGGAACATGTTCCGCAGTGATATCAGGGTCCGCGGACTGGCAGAACCTCGTGAGTGTCTCCATGACAAGGCGACTGCCGTCATCGACGGGAAGTCCACCGAACGTTGAATGCGTCCAGCCAAAATGTTGTTGCAGTACGCGTGGTGTTAGACGCGCGTCAGGCGGCAGACGTTTTGCATCCGCGTAATGCCGTCCGACCGTGGCCCAGGCAAGCCCGTGGTTGGTGCTCGAGCGAACATGTTGGGGAAAGGCCTTCTTCGCATCGCGCACGACGCTCGCAGCGAAAGAGGTGTAGAGCATCCGTTTAGTGCATGAATCTGCGAGCAGCTTCAGCGTGCTTGTCTTCCCGGAACCCGCGAGGGCTTCGATCGTGAGGTTGCGACCCGTAAGGAATAGATCCCTGGCGTGCGCCTGCTCATCCGTTGGCTTAAAGGTCATGAGGACAATCCTTTGTACATACTCGAGTCGACGTTTGTCGGCTTCGGCAGCGGTTCGCTGGTCTTGCCGGTGTGCATCTGTGGAAGTTCCGTAAATAGCCTAACTACGAAAACGCTTGCAGGTTAGTAGACTTGCGTATATAAGGCAATTACGGAACTGGCAGGCGTTTTGTTTTTGGGGTCCTGAGTCGTGTGGACGCCGCCGCTGATCACATGGATGTACCGCCCACGGAAGGGCGGGTTCAGGCCATGGCGTCGTCCACACGCTCGACACCTCTCCTACCGGTTACGGGTTTCCCCGGCGCAAGCACGCGGGATGGCTCAGCGAGCGCAGTTCGGCGCCGCGAAATCAGTCAAGGAGACTGCGGTGGAAAAGATTCATCAGACACTTCGAGGCAACACGAAGCCGGAGAGCTTTTTCGGCAAAGTCATCAGCTACGGAAAGAGCCCGGAGGGTGCGGACGCTGTGCTCGTCGACGTCCTCGACAAGCGCGGCTTGGGCAGCGGTCAAAAGCGCCTGATCGTGATGGATATGGGCGCTAACATCGAACTGGGCGAGGGCAAGGAGCGGCCCGGTATTGCGCTGTACGCCAAGAGCGGGAAGAGCAACACGGCTCCCGGTGGTGTGTTGCGCATCGAAACCGCGGTGCAGACGGGCCAGGTTTGGAAGGCGCGTTGGGTCGCCGGCGCAGTGCACAAGCCCGACCAGGGCAGCGTTTTCACGGGCGACGCACGCGTGGGCCCGTTGCAAGTCTCTGCGACGACGAAGAAGCCCTATCGGACGCTCGATGTGCTCAATCTCGATGGCGCGCAGTCGATAACCTCGGTCGATCAATTGAATGCCGCCATCAAGGCAGCGATCCTGGATATCGGCGCCGGCAACGTGATGGTGCGTATCACGACGGGCGCCAGCGTCAGCGGCAGTTTGCTCGGTGGCAAGGGCGAGACGCCGGAAGCCCGCGCGGAAGCGGTGCTGGCGAACGAGAAGATCCAGTCGCTGACGAAGGTCCTCGCCAATGGCGAGCAGGGAAACGCGCTGGTCGAGATCATTCCGGCGAAGCGGTTTTTCTTCGGCGGCGACAGCGCCAAGAACCCGAAGCTCGACAAGGCCTTCTTCAACCCGAGCGAGGACGGTTCCCAGCAGCACATGAAGGGCTTCCGTCCGCTGTTGATCACACTCATGCATCACGACGATGGCGCGGCGTTCGTGACGGGCGTTGCGTTCGCCGACAGTGACGGCTTCAAACGCTATGGCCGTGCCGCGGATGCCACCGCCGCGTCGGCGGCAGCGTTTCCCAGCCCGTCGGCGTCGGCGCCTGCTGAGGAGCCCTTCGATACGGATGATCTGCCGGACATCGACTTGACGTCGATGCTGGACGCTGCCGATAGCAGCGCGGCCCGCAGTTCCGGCCCTGGGATGGGCTGAGTCTCGCGGAAGGAATCCGCATCGAACGCAGGGATGACGGCGGCCCAAGGACGGGCCAAGGAGACCAAATCAGATTGCATGTAGTCCGCAGGGACGCGGAAGCTAAGGGAATATAGGCATTTCACGCAAGGAACGATGGATGAACGGAGCAGCGCGCAATCTGGTGTTCAAAGCCAGCGGTACCGTCGGTGCGCAGGGAGGCGAGCGAGCGATGGTGTTGCTGGCATTCGAGGCGAATGCAGGTTCGGCCGGACAGGGATACCCGGCTGTCCTGCGGGTCGCGGATGCGCAAGGACGCAATGCGAACACGCGAGGGCGCGTGTTCGGCTTGGGAGAGGATCGCTCGATCACGTTCTCGAGCGTGATCGAGCGTGATGGTGATGGCGCACCGGTCTTTGCAGACTTGGTTCGTGCGAGCTGGGATAGGGCGGGTAATCGGTTGATCGGCACCTTCCTGCCGCCGGTAGCTGCCTCGCAAGTCAGCGCGTTGTACCGCCGGTTGCGCGATGAAACCGAGGCGCATACCACGGCGACCCGAGCCGAGATCGAAAGTATCACCGCCACGTATGGACAGAGCGTGGATTTGCCCGTGAAAGTCGTGGCGAGCGGTTTGCGCGCGGCGCGTCTGGCGGAGCCGGGTGCGATGCCCGGTCCACGGTTGGGTTGAGCATGTCGGGCGTTGTCCAGTGGCCGGATTTGTCGCCATACGGGATACGCCTGCAGCTTGAAGCGGCAGCTAGCGGGGAGCGGCGTGTAACGGCCGTCGCACAGGCCACTGACGGCGCAGCGTTCGGCCATTTGCTCGAGGCGTTGGGGTTTGCGCCTGCCGTTGTTGGAACGTTAGAGAATCAAATTCGGTGGTCGCGACCGGCTGGAATAAGCCCGCGCGAAATCGCGCGCCTGTTTCCTCTCCTGATCATGCGCGAGACGCCGATAGCGGACATCGTTCTTTCGGTTCCGCTCGACGCTGAGTTGGCTGCTGATGCGAAGGCGGAAGGCGAGCAGCTAGCTGCTGCCGCCCCCGATGGCCCAACCGAGCTGGATGAAGCAAGCGACGACACCGACGCCGATGTGCCCGCCGTCCGTCGTAGAGGTGAACGGATCGATGATTTCGGCGAACATATCGGAGGCGCAAAGAAGGAGCGATGGTCGCGTTTACGCGGTATTCGTTTCGAGAACGTCACTGGCTGGACGAGAGAAGAGCGCGCCACCCTTCTGACCAAAGATCGCGTGTGGCCGGCACCGAATTGGAAGCAGCGGTTCGAGGACGGCGCAGATCTCGGCGTGCTTTTTCGTTTGAAGCGCATTCGCGATGCAGTGCTGGCATCGCCTGGTCACCTGGTGCGTGGATACAGCGAAGGGAGCCGTCGCCGCTCGACCTTCTTGCGTCCCGATGCGTCGCTCGAGGATGCGTACTTAAAGGCGATCGGCGATGTCGCCGATCGCTTGTTGATAGTGAATTCTCCCGCTGAGGCTTGTGCTGCATTCGCGCACTACCTCACACCCGAAGACGCGGGGCGTGCCAGGGGTTTACGCCAGGCGCGGCTCGACACGCCTGCGTTGGACGCACTGCGTCCCTTCATGAATGAACGAAGACGCGGCAATTGGTCTGGCTTTTTGTTTGCCGGCGACGATTTCTCGCGCGATGCCGCTGCCGCATCGTCAGTCGGCTGGCCGACGAAAACAAAAAGTGTTCAGCGGAGTGAGCTGGAAGCGCGTGAAGTACCGCGCAAACCGCTCGACCACATTGTAAGAGTGGGAGGAGCTGCCGATCTTGGCCGCGACGTGACCGCACAAGATTTCCTGGACACGTTCGGATTTCGGGGAGGTGAATTCGGCAACTGGGTTTCGCAAACGGAGCGACAGGCGTCACTCAACCATGGTTACACGGCGCTGCTCGACTTGGCTGCCGTCATGCAGATTGAGCCGCGTGCATTGTCGCTGGATGGCACGTTGGCAATCGCCTTCGGTGCCCGTGGGTCGGGACGGTTCGCGGCTCACTACGAGCCAGGCCGACGCGTTATCAATCTCACCAAGCCATCGGGGGCAGGTGCGCTCGCTCACGAATGGGCGCATGCGTTCGACCACTATCTGGCAACCGAGACGGGCGTTGCGAATAACTTTCGGCGCCCGTACGCCAGCGTGTACGGCGCGACGGCGAAACACCCGCGTCGAGTCGATGTCGGAACGGACGTCCTGGCAGCGATGGACGCGTTCAGTCGACGCATGATGACGCGGATGATGTCGTTGGATGAGATCGATGCGCGCCAGAACGCGAAGTGGGAAAACCACATCGATGTCGCCGGCAACTGGGCAGGCTGGATGCTCAGCGATGCAAAGCAGGCGCTGTACAGCGCTGCCACCAGGGACATCGGTCGGATTGAGCCCGCGTACCGCGAACAGTTGCGGGCGGAAATCGACGCGAGCACACCGATCGCAGCGCTCCGCGCCGTCGTCGAAATCATCCAGCAGGAGCGCGGTTGGATTCAAGAGATCAACGGCGCCACAACGATAGCAAAGACGCTGCGCGACGCGTACGTCGCCGCGGTGGGCACACGGCGGGAAGGAACGAATCGGGACAACGCTGAGCGTGTTGTGCGAACCGTAGGCCCGAGGCCCATTCCGGCGGCAACCGTCGACGCGTGGGTTGATCCAGCGAGGCGTCCGGCAACTGAAACCACCTATGCGAACGATTCAACGCGCTGGGATAGTGGACGCAAGGCCAATCCCTACTACTCGACGCCGTGGGAAATGTTCGCGCGAGGATTGGAGACGTGTGTCAACGACGCGCTCGAAGATCGCGGATGGCAAAACGACTACCTGGTGCACAGCACGCGGTACGACGCGTGGGTAGGGCATCCCAAGGGAAGTCCGTATCCGCACGGTCTGGATCTGCAAGAGCTTCGATTGCAGTTTGATGCCTTGTCGCGAGAGATCGGGGCGTTCCTCGAGGGACGCATGGCCCAGGTGAGTACGCACGACGCGGATGTCGAGCAGGGTGACTCCGAATCGCCGCGCGAGCTCGCATCGGCTGCCAGTTTTAAATGACTCGATGCACCTTGACAACATTGGAGGCCATCACATGGAAAGCGGCGAGGATTGTGGCGTGAAGCGCGACGAGCGCATCGCGCTTCTTGGGCAGGACATCGAACGTTTCAGCGCCGCTGACTGGCGCTACCTGTTCATTGAGCGCCCAGACCTGAAAAAGCGCTTGGCGAAGGTGCTCGACGAGACGCCAGTGAAAGAATCGAGCGGCCCGGTCATCGATCTTTATGCGCTGGCGTGGGAGTCCATCATGCAGGCTGCCAGCGAGTCGAAATGGATGCCGGAGGAATACTTCCAGAACGACTGGGTAAGCGATGTCTGCGGCTGGTTGCGCGACGGGTTTCCCGACCCTTCGACGGCGGCAAAGCCCGTTGTTGTCGTTGATGTGACGGGGGGCGCTTGGCATGGGGTTCGCTCATCCGCTCCCGTCGACGTGGTGCTCGTCGATACCGACAGCGATCAGAGCGGCACGATCGTTTTGCCGGATGGCACCCAGGCGTATTGCGCGGTACTGAGCCCCGAAGCGGACGACATACAACCGCGGTATGCGCTCGACATGCTCGATGCCGTGCGTGCCGCTGCGGCATCGAGCGACTTGGCTTCATCTGCTGCTGCTCCGAGCATGGACTGACTGATGTCGAGCTTCGACAGTCCGCTGGCGCTCCAGCTCGCACAGCGCATGCTGAGTTCGGCCGTGCAATGCGTCCGAGCCCAAGGTCGCGAGCAGCTGCTCAAGGACCAAGACTTTCTGCGCCGTTTGGTCGGCGCCCTGCAGGACGTGAGCATGGCGTGCATCGATGAAGTTGTGCACGACGCCGGCGAGGCGATCACGTGCGGAATGCACCGGGTGGCGGTTGCGACCGCCCTGGCATCGGCGACGAGGTTCGGCTCGCAATGTGCGATGTCGTCGATGGCTGCCGTCACAGTCATCCCTTCCACAGCACTTTTACGATAACGAGATCATTACCATGCAACCGCGTCCGGATTATTCAATCAACCAGGATCCGCTCACTGAAGGCGAGCATGTTTTCTACAGCGGCGACGTCGCGAACGCTCCGGACTGGTTCATTGTCCGCGGGCTGAGTCGGGACGGTGGCGGCGCGTTGATGTACGCCATGGAGCGCGTATCGGATGGACATCAAATGACGGCCGTGCACGACCGCACCATCGGGCGCGAGTACCACGGACACTGCAATCCGCGTTTTGTCACCGGTGCCGCGGTCGTTGCGTTCTATCGACAGCATGCGACGCCGGCACCTTGGCTCGATGGCAAGGTCGCGCCGGGCTACTCAGATCTCAGAGTGATGCGTAGTGCTGCCGGGCATTACATCGGCCGTGAATTCACGGATGACGATGGCTGCGTAATGCCCGGTTCGCGCGAGTCGGGTTACTTCCCCAGTGCGAGCTTGGCAAGCGCCCTGCTTGCACTTTGGGTGCAACGAATGACTGCGGAGGAGGAAGACCACGGCGCCAGTATGGGTGAAGCACAAACACAGTCGGCACCGGGCATGCGGTAAGACAGCAAGAGAATCCACAACGATCCCGCCTCGCGGCGCTCGGGCGCCGGCGGCGACATAGACCACAAGGACGTGTGATGGCAGACCAACAGAAATACTGGATGGATTTCGCGTACTACGGCATGCGGTGGCTGATCCTGCCGACGGATACCAAGCAGTTTGTCGTCGCCGCCGGCGAGACGGAGTCCAACGCCATCGCGTTGACAGGCTTGGGCTTCCGGCGGCACCCGCGCCAGGGCTATTGGCTCAGAGCAGGAATGCCGCAGCCGCGTGCGATCAAGGCGGCATTCGCGCACGTGAAATGGTACGTGATCGAGAATCCCGCGTCGGTCATCTTGCGTGTCGCAGAGAGGTCGGTACAAGCCGAGGAATCGCCGCGCGACAACCATGTTGCGCCGCTGCGTGATCAGCAAACGCCTGTGGGCAAAGGCGCGGCGATCTTGCTGGCGCAACACGGCATCACTTCGCGATTGCTGGCCTCGGAAGAGGCGCGCATTCTGCTACGCGCGCCCGGTGCCGCCGACATGCAGATCGTGCGCACGCCAGCGCCGGAAGGTGTCCGGCTCGCCTTCTACATTGAGCAGGTGCAACCGGGGTCAGCGGATGCGCCGCGCCGCGTTCGCGTGACGCTTGATGGGGCAGGGCACGTCCACTTCTGGGGGGCATCGCCCGGCGAGTTCGCGAACGGTGCGGTTGTCGAGAGCGACGAGCGCGGCGCGGCACGGTTTTTCGCCGTGCTGCTGGCCAACAGTCGCAACGCGAGAGTGGTCACTGAGTCGGACGACACAGGAGCTCCAGCAACGCCCTTGTCCACGCGCCCCGTGGGGTTGGACGGATCCTTGACGCGGATCGCGGTGGTGATTGGCACGGAGCGAGGCGGTGAATCTGCCACGGTCGGCGTCACGCGCTGGCGCTCCGTGGGCGCTGGCGACGCGACACAGGTGCTTGCGGACGTGTCCATCGAACGCGAAGCCAGGAGCACGACGCACGTATCGGCCTTGCCGGTCGCGGCGATGGCATCGAACGACGACGATGTACGGTCATTGCTGCTGGGATGGGGCGAGACGGGAATACTGGGTGTGCAGTACATTGCCGCACCCGCGCATACAGCCACTGAGCGCGCGCAGGCGCGCAGCGACAGCCCGAAGGAGGGTGATCATGCAGAACGAAGCGACCAGGCCCGTGATGACGCGGCAGGACCTTCAGACGGACCTGTATCGACGACTGCGGAAGTCGATCGATCAGGAGGCGGGACCGCCGTTGACGTTTCTCGATCGACTGACCCGCAATCATCAGGCGATGGACCAGGCGCGCGAGCTCGCACACGCCGCCGGTCTTCCGTCAAACGTGACGACGACGCGGTCCTCTTCCAAGGGCTGACGGAACGCCCGTCGAACTATCGGCTGGTCGACAGCGATCTGGTCGTCCGGTCAACGTGGAATGAGCGGGACGCGGTCGGCCGCAACCTTGAAGCGATTCGCGCACTCAAACGCGTCGAGGCGTCGGGCGGCGCCGCCGTCGAAGACGCCGATCGCGAAGCATTGATCCGGTATGTCGGCTGGGGTGGGCTGCCCGGCGTATTCGCGCCTGGCCATCACCTTGCGACGACGTACGGGGGTGAGCTGCTGCGCGCACTGGGCGAGGACGGCGTGGCCGCCGCCCGCGCATCGACGGTCAACGCGCATTTCACCGCGTTGCCGATCGTCGATGCGCTGTGGGCCGCGATTGCTCGAGCAGGATTCACCGGTGGACGCACGCTGGAGCCCGGCGCCGGCACCGGACTGTTCATGGCCCGCGTGCCCGAAGCGGTCGCCGATGCGACGCGTTTTGTTGCCGTCGAAAAAGAACCCGTGTCCGGGGCAATTTTGACAGCGCTTTATCCGCAAGCGCGAGTGTTCGTCGCCGGCTACGAAGAAACGCCGATCCCGAACGACTGCATGGACCTGGTCATCGGCAACGTGCCGTTCGGGGAGTTCCGCGTTTACGACGAGGCCTACAAGACACTCAAGGCGCCGTTGCACGACTACTTCCTGATCAAGTCGCTGGACAAATTGCGTCCTGGCGGTGTCTTGGCGTGCATCACGTCGACGGGCACGCTGGATAAACAGAATCCGCGCCTGCGCGAAGCGATGTACGAGAAGGCGGACCTCATTGCAGCACGACGTCTACCCAATGATGCATTCTCGGGCAACGCGAATACCGATGTAACAGCGGACGTCGTTTTTTTCCGCAAGCGCCGGCCCGACGACGTAGCGCTTCCTTTCGATTGGCGTGACCTGGTCGAGATCAACGGCGACGACGATAAATCGCAATGGGTGAACGGTGTTTTCCAGACCGATCGCGGCGTCATGCTGGGCCATGCTGTGACCGTGAGCTCGATGTTCGGCGGTCGCAATGCCGTCGTGCGTCGACATCCGAAGACCGGCATCGATACATCGATGGCCATGGTGATCCAGCAGTTGTCCTCGGCGATGCCTGAGGGAACATGGACACCGGCCACGGTCACGCAAACGGCGCAGGAAGAGAGCTTCGCGGCGCTCGATGGTGCTGCCGGCGAGTTTACGGCCGAGCAGGAAGGCAACTACCAGGTACGCGACGGCCGACTGGGACAGATCGTTGACGGCCGATTTACCGCAGTCACCCTTCGATACAAAACCGACGACGCACGCGTGCGCGCGTGGATTCCGGTTCGTGATGGGATCAAGGACGTTCTCCGCGTCCAGGTCGACGGTCCGATGGACGACGACGCGCTGCGGCAGGCGCAATCGACGCTTGCGCTGGTGTACGACGAAGCGGTCGCGAAGCATGGGCCTGCGTCCACGCGCGCGAACCGGCGTGCGATGGCAGACGATCCCGATCTGGACATCTTGCTGGCGGCCGAGGACTTTGACGAAGAAACGGGCATCGCGAAGAAAACGGAAGTATTCAGCGAACGAACGTTGAACCGGCGCGGCGTCATGCCGCATGTGGAAACGGCCACCGATGCATTGCTCTGGTGTATCGATCGATACGGCAGTGTGATCCCCGACCGTATCGCCGACGCGGCCAACCAGGACTGGGACGAATGCCTCCTCGCGCTGAAAGGCCAGATCTTCATGGATCCAGATTCCGGCGCCTATGAGCTGGCCGCGCGATACCTGTCGGGAAACGTGCGTGTCAAGTTGAGGACAGCCGAACAAGCGGCGAAGGCGAATCCTCTGTTCGACGCGAATGTCGTCGCCTTGAAGGAGCGCATTCCCTCCTGGCTGTCGGCCGCCCAAATCGATGCGAACCTCGGACAGCCGTGGATTCCAGCGCTCGATGTCAAAGCCTTCGTGCTGCATATCTTCGGTGGCGCCGGGACTGGAACGATCCATGTGGCCCACAACCCGGTCACTGCGGAATGGGCGTTGACCATCCCGAAGCATCTGAAGGCGCCGCGCTGGGGTACCGCGCGGTTCGGTGCCGGCGAGTTGATCGAGCTCGCGCTGCGTGGCCAGATGCCGAAGGTCTTCGACAAGAATGCGCTCGACGAACTGGTCCTGAATCCGACGCAGACGGCGATCGCGATCGAGCGCCAGAAAGAGATCCGCGCCGAGTTCGGCCGCTGGATCTGGTCGGACCTCGAACGTTCACAGCGTCTCGAGGTGATCTACAACGAGAAGTTCAGGAGTCACCGTTCGCCGGACTACTCCGGCATCCCGGTGACGGTGCCCGGTATGGCGATGACACGCCAACTTCGACCGCGCCAGGCGCGCGGCGTGATGCGCATCGTCATGGAACAGAACACGCTTCTCGCGCACCCAGTCGGCTTTGGCAAGACGGCAACGATGGGATCGGCGGCGATGAAGTTGAAGTCGCTGGAGCTCGCGAACAAGTCGATGATCGTTGTACGCAAGAACACGCTTTATCAGGCAGCGGCCGAAGTGAAGCGGTGGTTCCCCGAGGCGCGCGTGTTGATGATCCGATCGGAGGATCTCAATCCGAAGGGTCGCATGCAATTCTGGCGTCGGGTGCAAATGCGCAACGCGGATATCGTGCTCGTCACGCCCGAGGCTTTCAAACGGATTCGGCTGCCGAAGGATGCGGAGATCCGCTTTCTCAATGAAGAGCTCAGCCACATCGAAATGGCGCTCGCTCACGAGGCGACGGCGTCCGATGTGTCGGGCAAGCCCCGGACTCGACAGGTCAAGTCGCTGGAGAAACGTCGTGCTGCGGCGAAGACGAAGCTCACGGAGCTTTTGAATCTCGGGGAGAAGGACGATGGGCGCGTGACGATCGCCGACCTCGGCATCGATGCGCTGTTCGTCGACGAGGCGCAGAACTACAAGAACCTGCAGGTGCTGACGCGCGAACAGATGTTGGGCATTCCGACGGCGGCCGCGCAGCGCGCCTCCGATCTGGCATCCAAAGTCTGGTTCATGCAGCAGAACAACAAGCGCGTGATCTTCGCCACCGGCACACCGGTCGTGAACACGCTCGCTGAAATCTTCAACCTGCAGCGCTATCTGAGTCCAGGCCTGCTCGAGGAAGCCGCGGTCCATACCTTCGATGCCTGGGTCGCCCAGTTCGGCGAGCCGGTCGCATCGCTCGAACCCGATCCGGGCGGTGCCGGTTTCCGCACGGTCCGGCGCCTGGCGGAGGTGCGCAACGTCCCCGAGCTCGTCGCAATGTTCGCGCAGGTGACCGATGCGGTCGCCGATTCGGCGGCGGATTTCGCGCGGCCCAATCCGACGTTCCGCACGATTGTCACGCCACCCACGCCGCTGCAGTCCTTGTACCGCGAGGTGCTGGCCGAACGTGTCGTGACGATTCGGCAACGCGGCAGGACAAACGAGCCGGGGTCCGACAACATTCTGGCGGTGCTAGGCGACGCGCGGCGCGCGGCGCTGGACCTGCGCACGATGTACCCCGGTCTTGGCGGCGAACACGCCGGCGGTAAGTTGCACGAAGTGGCGACCCAAGTGGCGAAGGATTACATCGCATCGGAAGCCACGCGAGGGACGCAGCTGGTATTTCTGGATTTCGGCACACCCGGCAAGGGACTGTGGAACGCTTACGCCGAGATCCGTGCCGAATTGATCCAGTTGGGTGTCGCGGCAGCCGAGATCGCGTTCATCCACGACTGCAAGACAGATCAGGTCAAGGCCGACCTGTTTCGTCACGTACGCGAGGGAAAGGTCCGTGTGCTGCTGGGCTCGACCGAGAAGATGGGCGAGGGCACGAACGTGCAGGATCGCATTGTCGCACTCCATCACGTCAACGCACCCTTCCATCCAGGTGCCGTGATTCAGCGCAACGGTCGCGGTATTCGTCAAGGTAACCAGAACAAGGAAATCGCGATCTACACGTACGTGACGCAAGGACTGCTCGAAGATTGGAACTGGCATCTCGTGTTGCTCAAGAGTCGGTTCATCGGGCAGCTGATGGATGGCATGGCCGCAAACACCGATGGCGAAGGCCTGGCTCGCCGAATGACGGAGGATCCTTCGGCCTCCATGAGCTACGAAGAAATCGAAGCCATGGCGTCCGGCGATCCGTTGGTGAAAGAGAAGTGCACCGTCGACGCCGAGGTGCGGCAATTGCGCATGCTGCGCGATGGCCACAATCAAACGCAGGGTTCGCTTCGATACGAACTCTCCAACGCTCGGCAGCATCTTGAGCATGACGAGAAAGAGCTGGTTTGGATCTCGGCGATCGCTGACAGGGTGACGCCGCCGTTGGTGGGCGAGCCGTCGGTCTCGGTCAACGGGCGACCGTTCACCGGCGACAAGGCATTCGTGCGAGCAGGCGAGGCGGTTATCGCGGCGATCGACATCGCTTCCAAGGAACCTTGGCGCACGCATGTCGTCGCAAACGTGATGGGGCTGACGGCGATCATGACCAGTTCCGTCATGGGTCCGCGCATGGAGCTGGTGGGGTCCGCGGATGATCGCAGCAACGGGCGCTTTCAGGTCGATTTCACGCCCAATCCCATCGCGCTCGTCAAGCGAATGGAGTCCACGGCTGAGATGGTCAGGGCCGCCCCTGCGAAGGTCGCTCAGCGCATCGAGGACGGCAAGAAGAGCATCACACGCTTCGAGAAGGAATTCGGAGTTGAGTGGCCGCTGGAGGCGGCCTTCGAGGCGTTGCTGGCGCGGCAGAGCGAGGCGAACATCGAGCTCGAGCGCCGCAACGCACAGGTCGTTGTGAAGAATTCATCCGCGATTGCGGACTTCAACGCGTTTCTGAAGAAGAACAACGCCGTCCTCTGTACGGCGCCGTCGACCGACGACGACATGCTGGACACCAGTTGGGGCGGTGACAACGAGACGGAGGACGAACGCAGTTCGGACCACGACGACGCACGGTCGGAGCGGGACACCGAGATCGCGATCGCGGGTGCCGTCGGCATGCGTGGATAACGGCTAAGGAATGAACGGAGCGTTGACCATGATGTACAACGTCAGTTGGGCCATAGAAGTGGATGCGGAAAACGCTGCGCACGCGGCCGTCGAGGCGCTTGCGCGCCAGAAAGACCCGGATGGCATTGCGTCGATCTTCCGTGTGCAACCCGCGGATCGTTCGGCACCAGCGCAGATGTTCGATGCGGATCCGGATCCAGCAAGCAAGGCACCGCCGATCGAATTGGTGGACCCTTCGATCGCCCAGCGAGAAGCGCTGTTGCGGACAGGGCGCGATGATGCGGGCATTGCGGCCGTGCTCGAGGACGCTGCAAGCCGTCTCCATTCGGCGTCGCCGGCGCTGGCCAGCAACTTGCGCGGGATCGGACTGCTCTTTCAGCAGAGTCCCGTAACAACGGATGACGTGGTGCACCTGGTCGCCTCGATCCGCACGATTGTCGCCAACTGGGAACGGGGGGACCTGGCGTTTGCGGTGAATACGGCCGAAGCCCTTGCCGATGACGTGGCCATGCGCTTGCCGGACTCGATTGCATCGATGCTGGTGAGCGCCGATGAAGAGACGTCAATGGATGCAGCCGCCGGCGGACCATTTCCAGCGTGAAACAACGCCGAAAAGGAGCTCGTGTGGCGCATAATCATTGCATGAAGAAGAGGGCATGAAGATGGCAGAGAAACAGGACTCACCCAAGCGCGGCCGGCGCCTCGTTCGAGGTGCAGCCAACCTGATATTTCCGCTCGCCGCGGTCAAGCGGTTTGGCGGCGATGCAACGCACGCACGTGACGCGATCTATACGGCGTGGACCGAGCTGATGGGTCGCGTTCGTGAACAGCGCGCACTGGCGGAGCGCGAAGACGTGGTGATTATCATGCCCTCACCGGATGAGGCGAGGATCATTCAACGCAACGCCAGGACGGTCTGGTGGTGTTGCGTGGCATCGATTGCCATTGGTATTGCATTAGGTGCCGTTGGACTTCGCTCGTCTTCGCTCCTTACCGCAGTCAACGCTTTTGTCGCGTGTTTCGCGCTGTTGATCGCGGGCGCCGTCAAGGCGCTTGACGCGGCCCGTGCTGTCGTCGAGATCCGCGAAGGAAGGCCGCTCGGATGGAGAGAGTTCATCGGTCATCCGCAGTGGTTCTTTCCTTACTGAATTGGCGGCATGGATGACTTTGAGGTAGCACCGTATGCCCAGCAACATGTCGCCGCCAATTTCCGTTCTGCTGGATGCGCTCAAGGAGTTTGACGGAAGGCTGTGCGAGCGGTACGGCGTCGGCCTGGATCTTGAGCAAGTCCAGATGCTTTGTGGGGAGGACGCCGAAGAAATTCGAGGCGCGCTTGATGATTGGGAGGCGCGTCTGGAGATCAACGTCGATGCATTGCGAGCGGTCTTGCCTTGGACATCAGATGATTCCACGGCGGTGATGGTTGAAGCGGGCAATGGTCCGTGCGCGCACTAACAGTCGGATTGAAAGAGGAAAGCATCTCGGTATGTGGGAAAGCGGCGAAGGCATTACGGCACTGACAATGCTTCCAGCGGAGGACGTCGAAGCGTGGCATCGACTTGCGCTCCAGGCGGTGGGATTCATCATCGAAGAGGAGGGAAGCGAGCTCTACCTTTGGGTGAATCCTAATGTTGGAACGACACCGCTCAGCGTGTATGGCAACTCGACAGAGGAAGACGGCGCTCGAACCTGGCTTGAAGATACGGGACTCGCGGCGCACGCCGGTGAATTGTTCGTGAGTCAACTCGTAACGCGTGTCATGTCCGATGACGTTCCAGACTGGGATGAGGTCGTGCAGGCGGTCCTTCGTGATCTGCCAGCAGAGCTCGTCCCGCATGTTGACCTGCAAGGGGCTTCCTGGGGCAGTGAGGGCCGGCCAGGAGATTTTGGCGGCTTTAGCGTGCGAGTAACGAGAGAAGAGCTGCTCAGTACATCGTCCAGCGATTTTTTCCGCCAACTTGACGAGCAAGACAAGTCGACGCCGAATTCATCGATACGGATTCGTGGCCCTGGCGTTTGATTTTCTCGCCAATGGTGGCGATGCGCGCAGCGAAACTGCACCGCTGAGCAATGTGTAACCAAACTGCATTGAACCACCTACGTACGGCATGGATTCGCATGAACGCATTGCTTACGCACAGGGATATCCACAGAGCTTGTGGACAATTCGATTGTCCTTGACCATGGACATGGCGGCGACAATAACCGTGGCTTTTTTTCGATGGTGGACATACCTATGAAATATCCTCAGCAGCAGGTTGTAGTGCAAGACTGGCAGCAGCTTGAGCGTTTGAAGGTGGATGCGGAGAACGCGGTTTGTGCTGCTGCGTTGCAGCTGGACGTCAACTGCCACGAATTGGCACAAGCATTGACCGGGACGTCTTTGGCGAATCTTCTCGACGCGTTGCGCCACGCGCGCGCGGATCTTGCTGCGTTCCCGGAATTTCCGGGGCAAACGCTCTCGCAGATGGACAACGCGCTGGCACAGCTACCCGAGGCACTATGGTTGCACTGGGAAGGCTACGTATCCCCGCATGATCCGTCCGCGATGCGGCTTTCGCCGTCGGACAATACGGGGCCTAGCGCTTGAGCGCCACCTTCGTCAGAACCCGGAATTAGACGAAGGTGAGAGCGCAGGATTGATAGATAACGTGATGTGGTTGATTTCGGCCAACGTCTTCGGACTGAAATGAAAGTCGAGCTCGACGCCATGTGTCATCAGCTCGACCAGTGAGATGTAGCCGCACTCAGGCCCGTGCCCGAGGTCAGCTTGTCCGTATGCCTGGTGCTGCTCGCGTTCGAGGTCCTTCTCCGTGATGTACCAGTCGGCACCGGCGCTGAAGTAGTGAAGGTAGGCGATGGCTTCCTCACACTTTCCGTCTTGTTCGTACGTCTTTGGCATGGTCCGGACAATGTCCGCAAGCTCGACGAGCTTGTCGTAGAAGAACTGCCTGTCGTCGCTCCAGCAACCTGCATCGATCGCGCGTAGCTGTTGTTGGCTCAGGAAGCCACGCAGCGTGCGCAGAGCCGCCGCCGCATCAAGTTTTGAAGCTATGGGTGCGGCCAGTTGTACCGACACATCTGCCGCCGTCGTCGTTGGGCTGGGTTGATCATCGCGTGCGGCCTCTACGACGACGCCACCGTTTCCGTTTGTTTCATCCATGTTGCTGATCTCCCTTTGAAGCGTTAGTAGCGAATGGTGGCATCATTACGGCGCCGCCGGCGGCGAAGCCGTTTTGGCGATCGCTGGCACATCGCGCGGGTGAGCCGTCACCTGCGGTCGTCTCAAAATAGAACCGGATCTTCGTTCCGGTCTCCTGCACGAGTCCAAATCGCAGGGCGTGCCGGTAATTGGGGTTGTTCCGCTGCAGCACGCCGCACGTCTCCGACAGCTTCTTTCGCCACTGCTCGAGGGTGAACGAATGTTTGTCGATATTGCACGGCACACACGCTGGCATCATGTTCGTGAGGCAATCGTTCTCCGGTCTATCCATCTCTCCCGTGGCAACGAAACCTCGATCGCGCACGTATTTGCTGCGACGTCGAACAGCCTCGACATGGTCGGCGTGCCAGCGATCAGCCAGTTCGGCGCCACAGTAAGCACACCGACCACAGAACATGTTTTTCAACGCTTCGCGATCGCCTTTCGTCAGCGCCATTGATATCTACCCTCGTGATCCTTTGGACTGGACGTTGTCCACCGCACTCTCAACGCACGCACGCGCTGCATAGGTCGATGTCGATCCACCAGCAACCGCCAAGGCATGCACGATTCTGGGTACATCCGCACACGCGGCAGGCTCGCTCGAGAGGCTCGATCAGGGTCACCCATGTGGGAGCAGAACGCTCGCCGGTGGTCGTTGGCACCGAGGACGCAATCCGCGGTGACGGTGGCGACGCTGCTTTCTTCTTCATGGACATTCCTTTGAACGTATAAATTGAACAATCGCTTTGCGTTGACGTGCTCCGCCGCGCGAAAATCGCTTCACCAAGCCGATAGGTCCCTCGACCCAGATGGCTCGCGGCTCGTTGGGCGGCGTGTCGCCGGCGAGCGAGCATCGCCAGATCCCATACGCGAGAACATCGTTCTGCGCGAGTGCGCTAAGCGCATCGCTGATCTCGTCGACGGAATGGACGCGAACAATGGTCATTCGGTCAACTCGCCTTGTTGATCGCCGCCGCCACGAAGGTAGTGAGCAAGCCAGCGCCTGCGGGGCGTGTCGGTGAGAAAGGTTTCGTGGAACGGGCACCGCGCCTGTGGGTTCCAGTTGCCTTGCAGCTGATCATTCCATCCGCATCGGTAGCCGTCGCTCTCGCAGTAGTCGAGTATTGCCGCGATGTCACTATCAGAAAGCGTATGGCTCCGCTTGCCAGACCACGGGGCATAGCCCTGCGTATTCGTGAAACACACCGGCGCGCGGTCCGCGCCTGATGTGACCGTTGCTGTCAGCAGCCCGGAAGAACTCGCGCTCATAGAGCTCCCGCCACAGCGCTGTGCTCCGTCCGTAGTGAATGCTCGATCGCCGGAAACTGCCGAATGCGAAGCGTCTCTGGCCATTCAGCGACGTCGCCACCCTTGCGATCGACCAATGCAATCCTCGAACCCTCTGAGTCGACGGGGCGAGCGCCCAATTGCTTGACGAAAATCGGAAGTCCCGCACATCGCGCGGCATCGACCAGCTGGGCGACGTGGTCGGTGTTGCAGGGTCGCGCACCTGGGCCGGATTCTCCGCCGACAACCATCCAGTCCAGGCGATCTTTCAAAGGGCGATGCCATCGCAGCATGCGCTCGCTGGGCGCGTTGCTGTTGAAGCGTGGGTCGATTGCGCCGAGCAACGGTTCAAAAGAAATCCAACGCACCTTCAAATTGGTGTTCACGAGGTCTTCGACCCTCGCGTCGTAGGTTTCTTGATTCTCAGCGGATACCCCCATCCAGAGGTGCGGCAAAGGCACCGGCGGCCCGGACCGTGGCGAACCCCATTGACGCGAGGAAGGCTCAAAGGATCGCGTCGCCAGATACGCACGCATGCGATCAGGTCGTTTCGTGAGCGCAATGAATGTGTGTTGCGGCGCGTTCGCCATGGCTGCAAATATGCGATCGAGCCAAACGTCCTGCACCATTGGGTGAAACAGGTCACTTAGGCTGTTGACAAATATGCGTCGCGGCCGCGCCCAGCGCTGCGGCTGATCAAGAACGCGCTCGTTGAACTTGACGACACCGTTCCACGTCGGCGCACCGTTGACCATTCGAGTGGTGCCGTGAAAAATGTTGTTAGGAACGGCGCTGAAGCGATGAGCGACACGTTCTGCGTAGCAAAATCGGCATCCAGTGGACACTCGACTACATCCGATCAAGGGATTCCACGTTGCGCCTGCAGAGAATGAACCGTCGCTATGTTCGGTGGCGGTCCATTCTATGGTCGTCTTGTCAGACATAGCGGTTCGACTCGAAAGCCATCGCTGCGTGGTGCGCACGCCGATGGGTATTGACGCCGGGGCGATAGCGCGCACGCGTGCCGCCCTGCATGCCGTAAAAATAGTCCCGAATGTTGGTCTCGCTCAGCTCGTTGAGGTGAGCGGTAGGATCGTGTGAAACGCACGTCAGATGCTCTGCGAAACCCGAGTGATGAGCGAACAGTTTGTGATCGGAAGGGGAGAGTGTGTCGGGCGTGAAGTGCGAAGCCAGACCACTGACCCATCCGTATCCGTAGGTCTCGCGTCGCCGGCGACGCGTCGATGCGATGCGAATCTGGAAAAGATGCCGAGCCGCATCGCGCTCCATCTGTCGGCGAAGGGTGACAAAAGCGTACGTTGCGACAATCGGGGATGTCGCATAGCCGACGAATCGAATTGACGTGTCACCGTCGAGCGTAACCACGATTGCTAGACACCGGAACGCATTTGCTATGAGTAAGGCGAGTTGTCGGATATGCGGTGCCGGATCGCGACCACGACTGCGAGTTGTCGCTGTGCTGTGGTGAACATTGACTCCATCAATGTCGGCCTGGGATACGCCATGCTTCTGCATGAGCGCTTGAGCCTGGCGAAGAGCAGCGGCGGCTTCGTGCGCATTGGATGAGGCGGCGAGACGAAGGCACGCCCGGATCTTGCGGAGGATTGCGGCTTCCATGATACGACTCCTGTCGATGGTGGCGAATACTCAGTTGCTGGCGCTGGTCGGAAACTCCCAAAGGCCTTGAGCTCCCTTGAAGGGAATCGGCGCGGCGTAGCGATGCACGTCCTGAAGGATCCAGCACCAGGCGCCGTTCGCATGCGGGTGACGGCGCAGCCACGGGTACTGCATGTCATAAGCACCTGCGAGAACGCGCTCGATGTGTACGACGTCTGTCAAGCGTGCTTCGCCGAGGACGACTCCAAATTGGAGTGGGTCGCCTTCGGTCGCGAAATGCGCCTCGTCATCGTCGCTGAGCCAGCGGCGACTCTTGCCCGCATGAATGGCGAGCGGGCCGCGATAGTGTGTTGACCACTCGCGATTCTCGACGAGCTTTTCCCCGCGAATGATCAAGTGCGGATACGGCTGGCAAATCGTCAGGGCTTTCATTCGTGCACCTGTTCTTTCACGTCGGTGTCTAGCTCTCAAACAACGACGGCTGGGGTAGGGCCTTCTTTGCGGCGTCGTTCATCCAAAGAACCTCAACGCGCGGGCGCGCGCCGTCAGCAAAGTGAGGAAGTGCAACGCGATGCCAATCGGGGAAAAGTTCGTTGTCATAGAGCGGGTGGGCATAGCCCGAGAGCATCACCATTCCCTTGGCGGCGCGGAGGCACGTAGCAAGTCGTCGATGGTCGTCGTCGTTGAAATCGTGTTTGTAGACGTGACCACTGACCCGGCGTTTGAAACAGCGCGTTTCCATCACGTAGGGAGGATCGCAATAGATCAGGGTATCCGGACTATCGTGGCTAGCGATGACTTGGACGGCGTCGCGCTGTTCAACAATGACGCCGCGAAGACGCTCGACGATGCGCGCCAATCCATCGGGATAGTTCATCCAATCGTACGCCGGCGTCGTTCCGGAGCGGCTGCTGCTGGCTCTGAATCCGGTCCGGTGGGCGGCGTAAGTTGACGCCGATCCGAATCCCATAAAGCTTCGAGCGACAAGGCGGCGAGCGCGCTCGACCGGTGACCGCGCTGGACGACTGTACGTCGCGTTGAACTCTTCGCGGGCGAATGGTGTCAGCCGCACGCTTTTGATCAGTTGGTTTGACCGCTCAGGGTCTCGTAGCACGCGGAAAAGATTGACGATCTCGGCATCAAGATCGTTCACGATTTCAGCGTGCGAGCGGTCCTTGCGGAGGAGGATGGATCCTCCCCCGCAAAACGGCTCAACATAGACACGGTGCGGCGCGAAGTGCCTCGTGATCCACGGCGCCAGTTTCCATTTTCCGCCGTGGTATCTCAATAGTGGCCTGGGCAATGCGGTGTCCGCAGAGACGGGGGCACTTGAATCCGCGTTGAGACACTGTCGGATCCTCACCGAAGGAGTGCCGGGTTCGGCGCCGTCAATGCCATTGGCTGAAAGACTCATACGCGCACCTCACCGATCAAGAAGCCGAAAGCGGCGGTCAGGGAGCGCCGTGGAAGGCGGGGCAGAAAATCCGGCACCGTCGCCAGCGCGCCATGGGTGACTGCGCTTGCCGTCGACGCAGGTGCCTCGCGGGGTGCGTCGACGCGGCACAGGAGCAGCGAGTACGGCGGCAGGTGTCTTGATCGGCTTCATGCGTCACGCTCGGCCGGCTGTTGCAAGCCGAAGATGTCCGTGAGCGCCTTTAGAAGGGCGTTGATCTCAAGCGACATCAATCCGAACTGGGCAATCAGCTCCGCATCGGAGCTCTCGCTTGCGCTTTCGGAGAGGGCGTCGAGCACGACGTCGTGCATGCGCAGTTTCCGGATGCTGAGATCTTCACTCAAGACGAAGCTCAATCGTTCGGCGAATTCGAGTCCAAGTTGAAAGACCTGTTTGCCGGCTTTGAGATGTTCCTTGACCTCGTCACTCTCGAGATCCTGGCGCCGGCCGCGCCAGATGGCGCCGGCCTCGGCCGGATCACGAAGCTCGACTTCATCGCCCAAGACGAAACCGTTCGGAAGCGTGCCCTTGATGAGCCAATCGGTCATGAGCGCGCGCGGAGATTCTTCGGGCGCAGGGGGCGCAGCGGGAAAGCGTCCGAGTGTCTCGCGCATCAGCGAGACAAACGACTCGGCAGCTGGCCGCGAGCTCGTGTCGACAATAACCCAGCCATTGGTGCGATCGAGGACGCCTGAGAACGCGCGAGTGCTGATGAAAGCTCTGGGCAAGAGTTCGGAGACGATTTCTTCCTTCAGGCGTTTGCGCTCCTTGCCGCCAACTCGGCGACTCTCCCGTGCGCTCGTCTCCTTGACGCGCTTGTCGAGCTCTCTAGATACAACGCTGGCCGGTAGCATTCGGCTATGCGTCTGTGCCTTGAGAAGCACATACGGATCCGCAACGTGGCCGATGCGTGGATCGTCAGTGCCAAAGGGCGATGCAAAACCCATCGTCTCGACTTCGAGCGGACCAGGCTCTCTCGCGGGATGGCCGGCGCAATGTTCCAGCAGCACTTCTGCGGTAATCTCGAATTTCATGGGAAGTAAAAAAACGCGGAGGTTCTTGAACCAGGCCATAGGAGTCTCGCTTAGAGATCAAACGCAGGAGGGGATGGATAGCCGTCAGTGCCCGACGTGTTCGAGTTTTCCGGCATCGTGATGGCAAGGGCCACGTCGCGTACCCAAATCGGTGTATTGCTGAGCGCGAACGTTTGGCCTGTCCACGTCATGAGCAGGGTGCGACCGATTTCCTCAGCGATCGCGCGTGATGCGGCGGGTGGAACGGCATTGCCGATGCGCTCGCGCCACGCTTGATCGCTGAGTCCATCGAGTTCGAATTTTTCTTCGGGGTCAATCAGCGACTGGAGCGCAGCTAATTCCAATGTGGTGAAGGGTCTGTGCCACGTGTTATCCATGCTGCGGATGAAGCAGATGAGTTTCTCGCGCTCGCCAGGCAGTTCTTCTCTGGTCAGATCTTCGGCGGCTTCGCACGGGGTGAGTACGCGAGGGTCTGCCACTGAGAAAGCGCCCTGTCCCGTGTCGCTTCTCGCGATGACGGTCCCTGCATTTTCCCTGTAGTCGGTCACGCGATACTTTCCCGCGCCTTGGAAACCGGATGTTGGACGCGGATCGGCGACGCCTCCTCCGCTCGTCACCTTGAAACCTGCGGTAACGGTGCCTCCGACTGACGTGAAGGGAACCACGCGATACACATTTTTGTGAGGCTCGGTTGCAATGCGTGGATGTGCAACGGACTGACCGCCGGCGATGGGATGACCGCCGCTGGTTACGCAACCGCTGCTGCGGTCGAAAGGCACCACGCGAAAACAATTGTTGTGCTTCGTCGTACTGATGTTGCGAGGGTCTGCAACGCTGTACACCCCTTGCCCCGGCGATTTGACACCGATGATCGCGCCGGAGCGCTGTGACCACGGGCGAACACCGTACTGTTGATACTGGGCAGCTCCGGCCGGGCCGCGCGGATCGGCTACGCTGAAAGCGCCGTTGGTCGGTCTGCTTCTGCCCGTGACAGTGCCCGTCGCTTCGTCCCAGCGACGGACGCCGCAAAAGCCTGCCCGAGATTCGGGCACGATCAGAAAGTCGCGAAGCGCGCCGTCATCGACGGCCAGTTTATTCAGCGATCGCCAATCGCCGCCGGCTTCGACGAATGCGAGCCGGACCCACGTTTTCCATTGCAGTGCAGGGATTCGGTGCATCGGCCCTGCTCGAAGATCACCCGGCATCGCCATGCGCCCCAAGACGTCACCCACAGCGCGCAATGGTCGGCACGGCGGCTCGTAAAGGAATGGCGGAACTTTCTCCGCGTGCCGGGCGACGAGAAGAAATCGCTTGCGACTCTGAGCAAGACCGCCCAGCTCGCCGCAGTCGTGAGTAGTCTCATTGACGACGTAGCCGTACCGTCGTAGCAACGCACCGATTTGATCAAGAAGATGTCTCCCACGGCTTACGATCAAGGGGACGTTCTCGATGAGGACGATCTCCGGCGGATCGCCCGCGTACGCCTCGAGCATCAACCAGATTCCGCGTAACGTGAGGCGATTCAGCGCTTGGTATTTGTCCGTCAGGCTCTTGTCTTCGGACATCAGCCCGCTGAATCCTTGGCACGGCGGCGATAAAAACACGCAACTTGGGCGTTCGTGGTTGAACGCTGCGTGCACGTCGGATATCCCGGCTTCACGCCAACTGCTGGGTGGCTCGCACCCATGGTATGCGCGATATTGATCTCGATCGAAGAGGTCGAGCAGCGTTCCTGCAACGCCGGCCAATCGTCCGAAATCGGAGATCGCAGCCGGATTGTGATCGATGCCGCCGATGCAACGAAACGTTGCGCGTGCAGACCCGATATCGGGTCTCGCTTGGTTGAAGCCTCGGGCGCCAGCCCCGACGCCGCAGAACATGTGGGCGTGTCGGATTTCAAAGGTTTTAGCCACGGGCGTGCCCCGCGAATTTCAAGGGCGTGGAATTCTGCAGATGTTCGCGCTTCTTCGCGTCCTCGCCATCCAGGTGCTGGGTCAGAACAAGGTTCGTGACGTCATATAGCGAAAGCCCTCTCTCTGCTGCGAGCACCTTGAGTCTCATCCGAACGTGTTTCGCCACGCGGAGAACGACAGCAAGCCCCTCTTCCTTCGCCTCATTGATCCCACTCATCCAAATTTCTCCATTTTTCGTGGGCGGTATTGCGCACATGGCGCAGTTGCGTATATTGTACATATACGGAACTAGACGCAAGCCCTCAACGTATGGAAACGGAGCTTCGAGTGAACGGCAGCGGAAGAAAGATGGTGTGGGAATGGGCTGCGGTGTGCCTGCTGCTGGGCGCGGCGCTTTGCGCGCATGCTGCGCAGGCGATTAGCGACATGGAAAAGGCGATCGTCGAAGCGGCCGCGCCTTTGACCGCATGCCCTGACACGACGGCGTACTTCGTGTTCACGACCTATCCAGTCGGACAGATCGTCATGACGGTCTGCCAGTCGCAATTTCAGTTCACGCCGCCGATCTTCTACATCGCGGGTGCGGTGCCGCCACCCATAGAAGAACTGGTATGGGACTCCTTCACGGCGTCCTTCACTGATGTTCCTTTTTCGCCCCAAGCCGGTGTTGTTCCCGCGTGTCCTGTCACAAAGCTCTATGCCAACGTGCCGGGTCTCGACACGTTGGAAATCTGCATTGGAAGCGTCGCCGATTTAGGTGACTTTTTCATGATCAAGGGTTACGTGCGCGCTGATGGAATTTTCAAGTACGGATTCGATTCGTTCGACGCGGTCTTCTACAACGGATTTGAAGGGAGCTCGCCATGAAGGTATGGATTTGCGAAAAGCCATCACAGGCAAAAGACATTGCGGCTGTGCTCGGTGCTACGGGTCGTGGCGATGGATTTATCGAGACGCGGCAGGGGCGCGTAACGTGGGGCATCGGTCACTTGCTGGAGCAGGCCTCTCCGGAGCACTACGACGCGGCGTTGAAAGATTGGTCGATCAATCTTCTCCCGATCGCACCGACGCAATGGAAATTGCTGCCTGTGAAAGCGCGGGCGGCTCAACTCAAGGCGATCCAAGGCTGTCTGAAGGGAGCGACCGAGGTCGTTATTGCGACCGACGCGGATCGTGAAGGTGAGACGATCGCGCGGGAATTGCTCGAGCACTTTCGCTATCGAGGACCGGTGAAGCGTTTGTGGTTGCGTGCCCTGGATCCTGAGTCCGTCAAGAAGGCCATCGCAACCTTGAAGCCTGGCGCAGAGACGTTGCCGCTACATTGGGCCGCGCAGGGTCGCGCTCGGGCTGACTGGCTGGTCGGAATGAACCTGACGCGTGCAGCCACAAAGTTGGCCGAATCGTCGGGTGAACGGGGTGTGCGATCCGTCGGGCGTGTGCAGACGCCAACGCTTGCGCTCGTTGTTCGCCGCGATCGCGAGATTGAAAACTTTGTGTCGCGCAATTTCTACGAGCTGTCCGCGCGCATGGTGACCGCGGCCGACCAGACGGTGATGCTGCGATTTTCGCCCCCATCCGAGCCGGAGGATATGCGCCTCTATAACCGTGAGGACGCCGAGCAGTTGGCAACTCAGGCGAGAGGCGCGAAGGGACCGCTCAACGTCACCATGACGCGGAAGCGTCAGGGACCACCCAAGTTGTTCTCCTTGTCGGAATTGCAAAAAGCCTGCAATCGGCAGTTCGGGTGGTCTGCGGACAAGACGTTAAGCGTCGCGCAAGACCTCTACGAAGGCTCTCAGAAGTTGACCACATATCCGCGAACGGACTGCCAGTTCGTTCCGGAAGAACAGATGCGCAGTGCACCCGATATCCTCGCGTCGCTCAGTGAGGTCAACGATCTCGCGGCACATGCGGAACGCGCCAGCGTTGCTCCCGTATTTCGCAAGTCGACGTTCGATACCAGCAAGATCACCGCTCACCATGCCATCGTGCCAACAGGCCTTCGTCCCAACCTTTCCGCGCTGTCAGAAGACTCGCGCAAGGCGTTCCTGCTGGTCGCCCAGCGCTACGTGGCGGCGTTGCTTCCCGACCACGAGTACGACGAGACGCGCATTCGGTTTGATGCAAAGGGTGTTCCGTTCTCAGCGGTCGGCCGGGTTCCGCGCGTGCCGGGCTGGAAGGCCGTTTTTCGCCCCGGCGATCCGGATGCCTCGAACGATGACGACAATGCGCCACCGTTGCCTCTTATCCCCAATGGTGAGCAGGCTCTCGCGCAGCAGGTTGAAGTCGAAGGAAAGAAGACGGAGCCTCCCAAGCCCTATACCGAGGGTACGTTGATCGATGACATGAAGTCGGTGGCGAAGTACGCCACAGATCCTGCAATACGGAGTCGATTGAAGGAGACATCGGGCATCGGC
This sequence comes from Dokdonella sp., assembly GCA_039926025.1. Classification (GTDB taxonomy): domain Bacteria; phylum Pseudomonadota; class Gammaproteobacteria; order Xanthomonadales; family Rhodanobacteraceae; genus Dokdonella_A. The sequence continues at coordinate 18,167 of JBDSXV010000232.1, read as the reverse complement.
ACGGAGGCGACGCGTGCATCGATCATAAAGACGTTGCGCGATCGCGCGTTCATCGAAGCCAAAGGGAAATCGGTCCGTTCCACGGTAGTCGGGCGTGCGCTCATCGATGCGCTGCCGCCCGACATCTGCGATCCCGCTCTAACCGCTGTGTGGGAGGACCGCTTGGATGAGCTCGCTTCTGGGCGCGCCCAAGAAGGCGCACGCGAGCTGTTCACAAAGTACATCGAAGAGTTTGTTCGCAAGCTGCTTGAGGACATCAAGGCGCGCATGCCGGCAACCGGCGCCGCGCAGGGATCGGCGACATCGGCGGGAGTTCGCCCGCCGAGCGCCAAGGCCTTGGCGCTCGCGCAAGACCTCGCTGAAAAAGCGGGGCTGCGCGAACTCCCGCCGAATGTGCAGGCATCCGCTGCAGATTGCAGTGCATTCATTGAGCAGTACATGCCCAGTGATCGCCAAGCGACTGATGTTCCGACGGCGTCCCAGCTGCAGCAGCTTGATCGCATCGAGCGTGACCGCGGGGAAGTTGCGCCGCAAGAGGCGCGTCAGTCGAAGAAAGCATGCTCGGCGTATCTCGACGGCGTCTTCGGCACGCGTCCGCACGCCGGTGGACGTCGATTTTCGCGGTAACAGGAGGTTGTGATGATCCAGAACTGGTTGCTTATCGTTTTGGGCTCCATTGCGCTGGCGACAGCTGCTCTGTCGCCCTTGGCGGTGCCTGGCTACCGAGGTAGCACGTCGGCCAAGCGACCCCCCGACGCGTAGCAATACACGACGTCACGTCGTGCAGACCTGGCGGCAGTTGGTGTCGCCGGGCATTGGAGTACCAAAGAACGGCAAAAGGAGATGGCAGTGGCACGAGGATATTGCAAGACGATCGTTTGCGGGCACGTCGGCGGTGATCCGGAGATTCGATTCACCGGCAAGGGCAAAGCGGTGGCCGTTTTCTCTATCGCGGTCACCAACGTGTGGAAGGACAAGGAGTCCGGCGACCGCAAGGAACACACGGAGTGGTACCGCATCAAACTCTTCGGTCGACGCGCAGAAATCGCTCGCGACTACGTCCGCAAGGGAAGTCTGGTGCTTGTCGAAGCTGAGAAGCGGAGCGAGCGTTACACCGACAAGGAGGGCATCGAGCGCTACTCGGACGAGTTCATTGGCAACGACATCAAGCTGCTCGACGCGGCAAAGGATGGCGCCGCCGGCGAACCGCCGGCCGATGGTCATGCGGGTGACGAGAGCTGACCGCGGCGACTCGGTACATCGCGTGACGAAAGCGGCGTCGACGGTGTGCCGAGTCAATCCACAACGACAACCGGATCAGAGTGATATGGACATCGATGATAAGGATCGCGCACTCATCCAGTGGGGCCTGGGCCTGCTTAAGTTGCAGATAGACAACGAATCCTCGCAACTCGATCGCATCGATGCTCTGCGCACGTATTTCGATCGGCCGCCGACGCCGCCGCTGCTTGTCGTCAAGGTGAGTGGCGGTCTGGTCCACGGAACCGTCGCGGATGCCCCCATGGATGTTTTGGTGCTCGACTACGACACGGACGGAACGGACAAGGATCTGCAGCGCTATCCGGAAATGGACGGCTCGGTGTGCCATGCCAACGAATATATCGAGGCACCGCTCGTCGATAGCATGTACGCAAGGCAACTCTTGCGCATCAGTGGATTGGAAAGCACGACGACCGCATGCGCCGATGTACCGATGTCCTCCGAAGTACCATCGCCGCGCCGCAGCTGATTGCAATGTCACTTAGTTAGAGGAGTTCAACCAAATGAATTCGATTCTCGTAATACCCGCATGGGATGCAGGCGCGGGCGCCGCAAAGGCGACGGTCATTACGTTCGATGCTCACCTTCAAAGTGAGATTGCGCGTTTGGCCGAGGTGGCGAGTTCGCACCGTCTCTACTCGGCCAGCGCGCTTTTTTGGATGAACGCACGTCTCCTCCCGCACAGCACGGACTTGGAAGCGATGTTGGATGACTATCAAAACACGGCGCCGGAACCTGTGGAGTCGAGCGATGACATTGTCAAATCCGCGGTCAGCGGATTCGGTACTCGACTGGTGGTTTCCTCGACGGCTTGGCGTATCGAGTGTGTTGACAAAAATGAGGTTGAGATCGTAAGTCACCACATCCCCAACGACTATGACCCGGAGGCTCCGCGAACGCCGCAAACCAGCGTGACGACGCCTTCGATGGGAATGAGATAGTCATGCACGTCCATTTTGGCAAGGATGCTGCAGCAAGAAAGCGCGGCGAAGACGTCGCGGTTTCTTGGGACGCTGATCGAGCCGTCAACGGTCATATGCTGATCGTCGGCATGAGCGGCGCGGGGAAAACGCACACGTTGCGCCGAGTGGTGCGCGATGCGATCCGCACGACCAGGCATCCGGTCACCGTGCATGTCATGGATGTTCACGGGGACATTGAAATCGATGGCGCGTCCAGTGTCGTTTACAGCGAGAGCACCGACTATGGTATCAACCCTCTGATCGTCGACCCCGACCGCCATTCTGGTGGTGTCCGCAAGCGTATCCAGAACCTCATCAGTGCGATCAATCGCACCAGTACGAAGCTCGGAAGCAAACAGGAAGCGGTACTGCGCAACTTGCTCCTGGATCTCTATGCAGCCAATGGATTCTATGCGGACCGTCCAGAAAGCTGGCGTCTCGACGACGGTGGCCAGCAGCGGCGATTCCCCAAGAAGTTTCCGACCTTGCAGGACGCACAGCGCTTTGCGTTCTACAAGCTCAAGGCGATGTACCTGGGGTCTGATGAAAAGGGCGTGCAGGCGCTGGAGCAGGTCAACAAAGCTGCCCAGAAGGTGCATGCCAAACTGGCCACGATCAATCGTGGAAGCGGGGCGGACGAGAGTAAGGCCGAGAAGAAGGACGCCGACCTCGAGAAAGCCATCGAGGTTGCGCGCACTGAGTACGACCGGTATCTCAATGAGATCCGGAGCGGAAAAGAACTCGAGGCGGCCATTCGCTACAACTCGCGCGACGTTCTGCAATCGGTGGTCGAACGCATCGAAAACCTCAACGGTGTCGGCATTTTCAAGGCGACGCCACCCCCGTTCGATCCGAAGGCAGCGGTCCGCCGCTACAACCTTCGTGCGCTCGGCATGGACGAGCGCAAGCTCTACACGCATTTCGCGCTTGAGGAGATCTTCCGCCGCGCAGTCGCGCGCGGGGCTGTTGAGGGCATCCACGAGATCATCGTGCTCGACGAAGCGCACATCCACATGGATGACGCCGAGGACAACATCTGCAGCACGATCGCAAAGGAAGGGCGCAAGTTCGGAATCGCGTTGATCTGCGCAAGCCAGGCGCCCACGCACTTCACCGAAGACTTCCTCTCGTCGGTCGCCACGAAACTAATCCTCGGCATCGACGAGATGTTCTGGGACCAGTCGATCCGCAAGATGCGCGTCACGCAGGAGGCGCTCAAGTTCATCATTCCGAAGAAGCGCGCGCTGGTGCAGACCAAGCAGTCGGGTGAACAACGTTCCGACTACCGCTGGATCTACCTGGACGCAGCGTAAGGGACGGGCACGGACATGGTTGTACGGTCAGCAAGCCGCATCGAAGCGATTCAGCGCGAGCATCGCGCGTCGATCGCAAAACTCGCGCGTGATGCGGCCGGGAACGGAAAGACGCTCAAGCAACTCGCGAAGTTGCTCGACATCAATTACACCACCCTGAAGGGGGCGCTTGAGAGGCGCGGCTACCAGCATCCGCGCGGCATGGCTCTTCTCGATGTTCACTATTGCTCCATCTTTGGGACGGGTCTCGCAGACACGATTGCGGATCTCGCCGCGAATAGCATGAGTCGCGGCGCGATCAGTTGCGAGTTGAACATTGACGCTGCAACGTTGCAGCGGATCGCTGATGAGCACGGCATTGTCTTTCCTAAGACCATCAGGAAGCTCGACCCGACGCGCATAGTGGCGGCGATGAAGTCCCGCGTCCCACACCGCAACGACCTTGTTCTACTCACTTCGGATGGCCAAACCCACTACATCGCCGAATGGGCGCGAGTCAAAGGCTTTTCAGCGACGACGTTGCGGAAGCGCTTGGCGCTTGGGTGGCCGGTTCATGAGGCGCTGAACCACCCCGTCGGTGAGCGGCGACATGAAATCCCGTTGACGCCGCGGGCCAGACCTAGCGTCAGCCACCCTTGGCGCGCCGAACGCGATGCCTTCTTCGCTCAACATAATCTCAAGGACAACGACTGATGCTGCTGCATATCGTCCCCCGAGTGCGCGCATTTCGCGCTTCCGAGCCGGAAGTTCGTCTCGTCGACGTGCGTTGCGACGCGCTCGGACTCCTTCTTCGCGATGGTATCGAGCTGACAGCGCGCCATCCTTATCCCAACAAGAACTACCTCGTGGCTTGTCGCAAGGTCGGGCAGTGCGCCATCAACGGCATCCTGATCGAGGTCGACCGCCAAGCCGAGGAATTTGTCGTGGCCACGCGTTGGGCGGTCGGTGCCGAGCGCGTCGTGACGCATCGGGTTCGCTACTTTGTATTGGACGACGATTTCGACGCCATGACAGAGGATATGACGCTCTGGTACGGCCGATCAGAACCTGACTGGGCGAGCCGGTGGCCTGAGTGGGCAGCAGGGATCGCGCCGATCGACGCGCAGCCACTCATGGAGGTCGTTCGGCGAACGCAGCGCGCAGGGACATGCGTCGATCGAGTCGAGTACAACAACGTCGTAGAGCGCTCCGAAGTCTTCCAGGTTCCGACGGTCGAACGCGCTCGGATTTCGCCCGCCGTCAGCCGTGACCGCTGGTACGGGCGACTGCCGTCGCTCGGTCATGCCTTCAAGAGCGATAGCCGATGAACGCGCGACGTATTGCACGTGCTCAATCCTGCTGCCGTTCTCGTTTCGGTATTAACGCTATGCCGCTGCTGACGATGCTCGCAGTGAGCCACATTGCGTTCATGTCTCTTGCCTTTGGCATTGCGCATGGCGCCGACAGCGAAACTGTTTTCATCTCACTTCTAGTGAGCGGCGCGCTCTCACTCCTGTCGGAAATTGGCTGCGCTTGCGCTTACGAAATCAACCTCAATCGTCGACCCATCCAACAGGAACCGGCATGATAACCAATCCCTATCGCGGGAATTCGGAGGCGCTCTTCGAGGGGCGGCAGGCGGATAGCGAGCCGACCACAATGGTGATCAGCGCCACGCGGTCGACATGCAAGCGTTGGCAGCGTCGCAATCATCGTGTGGTCGTTGCAGCGTCGATCGGTCGCGCTGACATGGTGGTAGCGACCCCGACGCAGAGCGGGATCGTGGCCGCGGGGGCAAACAGTACGGCGGATGCGCCACCTATACGGCCCGCGTGCGCGGCGGGTTCTACGCGCCGTCACGACGCGAATGCATGGCCGCCTGAAGTGAACTCGTTTGGCATGATCGGGCAAGACTCACTGGTCGCGTCCATCGAGGAACTCATTCGCTACTGCGTCTCCAAGCAAGCGCGCTATCCGGATGTTTGCTTGGCCGGCCCGCCAGGTGTGGGCAAGACATCGATGTCGCGCATGATCGCGCAAAAGTTGCAGGCTGAATGCGTGCTACTCAGCGGCTCCGACATGACGTCGGCGGCACGCCTCATCAGCGCGTTCGCCGAGCACGGGCTTTTCGAGGACGAAATGCACGACGGAGCCTATGTCGTGGCTCGGTCAGTTTGCTTCATCGACGAAGCACACAGCATGGGGAGGTCCTTTGTAGCGTGGTTGTTGCAGGCGATGGATGACGTCCGGCTGTCGTCCAACGAGGGCAAATGCTACAGCTTCGCCAATGTCACCTTTATCCTGGCGACGACGGACCCGGGTCGTTTGCCGAGCGCGATGCGCAGTCGTGCTGAACCTGTGTTCCTGCGTGATTACACGCTGCGAGAGCTCTGCGGCATCGTATGGCTCCATGGGCGCAAGGAGCTCGATCACGATCTCGACCGAGAAGTGTGTGAGGAGATCGCCGCCCGGATGCGAGCGAATCCCCGGCGCGCTGTTCGGTCATTGACGCAAGCGATCATTCCGCACGCCTATTGTCAGCTGCAGGCACGCGATGGCGCGTTTGATCCCACGCCTAGCGAAGTCGGTCGCGCGATCACGACGAACCTGGTTGCGAACTACTTCGAGAAGAAGGGAATCGACGTCAACGGACTCGACGATAACGCGCGATCGCTGCTCCGCTATCTCGAGCGTCAGGGCGTCACATCGGAAGTGCACTTGTGCCAGGCGCTTGGTATTTCGACGCGCAGCGACTTCCTGTCGCTGGACGAATACGTGACACGCCTGGGCCTGATTTCGGTCAGCACACGCGGCCGGCAATTGACTTCAGTCGGCCGACGTTACGTCCGACAAGTGTTTCCTCTGCGCGCTCACATCGGTCATCCGTCGTCCAACGCTGAAATGGAGATCGTATGAACGCGCACAGCAGCGCCATCGAGGTGATCAGGGGAGTCGCCCAGCGGGCCGGAAGGCCACTCAGTGCTCGCCATTTTAAGCCACACCTCGCAGGCGGATCCGATATGCCCGCCGTGGTCGGCTATCTGCGGACGATGGTCGACACAGGTGAACTCGTGGTTGTCCCTACCGACGGTCCCAATACGCTGTACGCGCTTCCGGCGGAAGATACGAGCGAGGAGTCAGCGTCGGCAAAGACATTTACCCCGCAGACAGGCGCTGGCCCGTCATTGCCACCGATACAGAACAACAATGGCTTTGCCCGTCTCACAATGCCGCTTCTCGAGCGGATGCAAACGACCTCTGACTGGCTGTCGATCGACCAGGTGCGAGAACGGTTTTGTCCCTTTGAAGAGCGATCTCGAGTCGCAGGCACCCTTGCAAATCTGGTCAACGCGTTGAAGATTGAACGCAGGGGTTTTCGCACTGGCGTTGAGTTTCGCGCTATGGCGGCGGCGGACGCGGCCTTGGCTGCGGAAGCACAGCCCCGCGCAGGCTTTCTCGCCGGCGACCAGACAGCCAACATGTTGTCGACGGCGCAGGGGTCGACAATCGCAGCCGCGGACGGCGGCGTTGTCGAGCGGGAACTGATGGAATACCTGATCCAGGCGACAGCGCGCGCCGACGCGGCATTGCGACTTCGCGCACTGGCATCCCAAGATCCAACACTGCGACGTCTCGCCGGGATGGCGCAGCGTCTTCGTGAGGAGATCGCGGTGGTCGCACCGCTATGCACTGTCCCACAGAGCGACGAGTCCGCCGTCGCCGCTGGACGCCCATCGAGTGGAGGGAGCCGCTGACCATGAGCACGACGATTGCAAATCACTACCTGCTGACGAAGCGTGCAGGGCTCGCGGCTTCGACGGGCAAGGCCCTCACCGCGCGCGCATGCACCGTTCGCCTCTTCGAGGCGGGCATATGGCCGCTCTGGACGGCCACCCGGAATCGCCGGCGGATCGCTGGCGGCGATCACGTTGCCGTCTATCTTGCCGGCAACGGCCTTTCGTGCATGGCGGGCCTGGCCACGGTGGCTATCGTCGAGCGGTGGTCGTCTCGGCACCTGGCGCACTACCCGCTCGTCTTGGATGGAACACCAGAGGCAGTCTTGCGGCTATCGGATACAACCCTGTTCAACGTTCCGGTGCCGGCCAAACCGATGTTGGGTGCGTTGGATCTCTTTGCCGGCGGCGTGCCGTTGAAGTGGGGCGTCTACTTTATGGGCGGTTGCCGCGCGATTAGCGAGCACGATTTTGATGTGCTAACCGGGCGCGCATCCACGCGTCGAGGTGATGTCGTCTTCGAGGCAGGTGAAACGCACCGTCAAGGATTTGCTGAGCAGCAGCAGGAACACAGCGATCATGCGTAAGGCGCCCTACACACCGGTAAAGCTGTACACGGATGGCTTGAGTGGTCTGGCGCCGGGCGATTTCATCACCACGAATGCGGGCTCCGCCTACCTCGTACAGGAGGTTCGACAAAGCCCTTCCCACGAGCAACGCAGATATCTCTCATGCGTGCGATCGCCGGGCGACGAAATTCCGTCCAATGCGCGCAGATTCGAGAGCCATTGGTACTCGCGAAATCGGCGGTCACCGCTGCGCAATCGCCCCGCGCTGTTGCCCTCGTCCCTGCAAACCTCCGGGCGTGAGCCCGGCGAGCCGCGGGATACGGCGAGAGGGCCGATGGACGACGGCCCACGCCGCGCGGAGGCGGCGCCCCGTCCCGGATAGGGACATGGAGCGTGCATGACGCCCCAGACACCTCTGGCCCCTCAATGCAGACATCTCATCACCCGAACGAACGTCAACGCAAGGAAGCCATACATGGCAACGCACGATAGCCGCAGCAGCGGAACACAATCACGTTCTCTCGAGGTCAGTGAGCCGCATGTCTTTTCGGAAGAAAATGACGTATGGGGAATTCTGGACGAATGCAGGACGGCGCTCACCTCTGAACAGAGTGAACGGATTCAAGCCATTGTCCGAGGCTTGTGCACGAAGGCGTACGCGTGCGATCGCGCCGACGAGCTCGCACTGGCTACGCAGGCGTCATCAACGATTGCCTATGTCGTGCTCCCGGCAAGCGAACTCGACATCGACCTCGGCGACTGTGGAATCGACGTTCATTCCTTCGTGATTCCGTGGACAGAAATCCTGCAGACGCGTATCGAAGATCTCTCACGCCTTTGCCATGCGCGCACGCGTTCTGGAAATCTCGTCATGGCGACAGCGACCATTGACATGACGATGGTCGCGTCGATCGCCGACTCGGCTCTCGAAGAGCGGGCTTTCGATGGGCGCAGTGCCGATGATATGGATTTCGAGCCCGTTGTTCTGACACCAGCGGAAGCGACCGAGGTCGGACTGTTGGTTGAAGAAGAAGCTTTGGGGCATGACACGCCGTTGGTCGAGGTCACGGCTAGCGACTGGCGCGTGTGCTGTGAGGAAAAACATACCGGGCTGCGGATCTACAGTCGCCGGCTGCCGCTTGATTTCGACCCGATGACACTGCTGATTCGTGACCTTGGCACAACAGTCCTCGATCGCGGGGCCGACTTGTAGGCGGATTAGCCCTGCTCGCAACGTATCGACGGCCACGGAAACTATTTCAAGGAGAAGGGTATGTCCATGGAGAGAAATGTTCCGCATGCGCTGGGCGTCAACGGCTACGCGACGCCGGTGCCGTTGGAGACGATGAAGAACACGAACAGCCCTTGGGCATTGTGGCTGGCCACGTGCGGAAATCCAGACCACGGCCAGGATCCTGATGCTGCCCTGTGGGGTGCGGACCGCGACCATTTCATCATCGTCAATGAGATCGCTGACATCAGCACTGCCGGCCACGCGTTCATTGAAGAAAACGGGCTTGGTGGTGGCAACTGGTTCGGTGGCGACATCTTCGATAGCAGCGGCGGCAAAGTCGGCCGGCTCGCTTACAACGGCCGCATTTTTGCCTCGGATCCGGAATCGCCTTTCGGCCGCGCAACGGCTGCTGCAATGTCGCCGGCGGCGCAACAAACGACGGACGAACCCGTGCGTCCGGAGCGCGAGGTCACCGCGATCTTGGTGGTTTCGTCGAGCTCGGCTGTCGACATTCAAGACGCACCGGCCGTCGACGAGTGCAGCGCCGTCGCTATCCAGTGGTCAGAAGCCTTGCGCCTGCGAATTCTGCACCTCTCAGGGCTGTGTGGCAGCTTTGAGTTCGATTCCATAACAACCTCGCTCGATGCCGTTGCGATCAACGGTGCCGATGATCAAGCGTTGCTGGAGAGAATTCTCAGTACGCGCCCAGACGCACCAAATGATCTTCCCGTCATTCTCTCGGTGGAAGACTGGGACGCGGCAGGTGCGCCCGCATGTGAGCCCGTCGGGGCATTTGACGCGCCGCGGCTGCGTGTCACTACAAGTGAGTGGGGCGTCGTGTGCAGGGAAGTGAGTACCGGCGTTGTGCGGATGAGCCGGGGCATTCCGGTGGACTTTGATCCGCTCGAAGTTCTGCGCATCGAGCAGAACCCTAGCGACTCCGCGCGAAGCGCCGCGCCCGGTTTATAGGCGCACGAAGAATGCGAACCTTCATCTCTTTTTGGCCAACCATCAAGGATTCGATATGAATTCAAAAACATCGGACAGTACGCCTCGGCCGACGCCGCGATTTCTGCTCGCAGGCCTCCTGACTTCGCTATTTGCGGTTATTGGCGTCATTGGCGCGATTTCGTACTACATGATCTCGCTTGAGCCGACGACTCGCAGCGGCGCGGCGGCTCATCACGGCACCGCGACGAGCGATGCCGATGCGATGCGGGATGCACTGGTCGCGCTGCATGATCCCGCAGCTGCACGTGTCGTCGATGCCGCGCCGTCTGCGTTGGCGGGTTTCATCGAATCACGCGTCGACGGCGGTGTCGTCTATGTCAGCCAGGACGGACGCTATGTGATTTCAGGTTCCGTGCGCGACACGCGCTCGGGCGAGGACTTAACGGCGAAGGTACTCGACGCGGCACGCGCCGCGGCGATCGCGGCGTTGGACTCGCGTGCTCGTATCGTTTTTGCACCTGAACATCCGCGAGCGTCGGTGACCGTCTTCACCGACCTCGACTGCCCGTTTTGTCGGCGTTTTCAGGAGCAAGTGGGCGAATTGAACCGACTGGGAATCGCGGTCACCTATCTTCCGTTTCCTCTGAACATTCATGCCGACGCCGATCGAAAAGCGCAGGCCGTTTGGTGCGCTCAAGATCCACCGGCCGCCTTTCAGGCGGCCATGGCGGGCATAGATCCCGGCACCGGGACCTGCCCGAATCTTGTCGCGGCGAGCCGTGCGCTGGCCGAAACGCTCGGTCTCTCGGGGACACCAACCGTGATCGCGCAGGATGGTTCGGTCGTTCCACCATCGATTGCGTTTGACACGAAGGCGTTCGCTGCAAAGCTCGGACTGTCCGAAATCGACTGATACGGGTTCCGCCTCTACCCCAGCACACAAATGAATTCGAGAAGGTTCGGTCTCGGCATTGGGCGGTTCTCCTCAGATATCGGTCAAATTCCAGGCTGGTTTGCCCGGAATACTTTTCAAAGGTTCGCCACAAGGGTCAGTCTTTCGACAACCACCACCAAGGAATTGGAATGAATGAGCCGGGCACAACAGGTAGCTTAGTCTCAACCTTCAAGTGCAACACCCTGGATCGGATAGGGTGGTGGGATGGACAAACGATATCAGCATCTGAGCGCGGAAGAACGAGCGGTGATCATGATCGAACACGGCAAGGGAGTGAGCCTTCGCGCGATTGCACGCGAGCTTGCTCGTGACGTGGCAACGATCTCGCGTGAAGTCAGTCGCAATCGGCCGATCGAGGAGATGTCGCGGGCGGTGATGCCACTCGAAGGCTATGACGCGACGTTAGCGGCGATGGCGTATCGGTTGCGGCGTCAGCGCTGCGGTCGGGCGCGCAAGCTCGTCGAAGGAACCGCGTTGCATCAGCACGTCCACGACCGGCTGGTGTACTGGCGTTGGTCACCGCAGCAAATTGCCGCCAGACTGCGCCGCATGCATCCCGATGATCCTGACCAACGCGTCAGTCACGAAACGATCTACGCAGCGATTTATGCCCATCCCCGCGGCTCGCTGAAGAAGAGCATGGTCGAAGCGCTACGCCAGACCAAACCTGCGCGTGGACGCCGACGCACGACGCTGGCTAAGGGACAGACCATTCCAGAAGCGCTGCGTATCGTGCATCGTCCCGAGGAGGTCCAACAGCGCCAATTGCCCGGGCATTGGGAGGGCGACTTCATCAAGGGGGCCTACAATCGTTCGGGTGTCGGCACCCTGGTTGAGCGCAAGACGCGCTTCGTTGTGCTGTGCCGTATGGACGGCTGTACAGCCGATGCCGCGCTGGAAGGATTCACACGGCAGATGAAGAAACTACCGGCGTTCCTGCGCGAGAGTTTGACCTACGATCGCGGAAGCGAGATGGCGTGTCATGTGGCATTGGCCAAGCGCCTCAACATTGACATCTGGTTCGCCGATCCGTACGCGCCATGGCAGCGTGGCAGCAATGAGAACACCAACGGTTTGCTGCGCCAATTCCTGCCAAAAGGCACCGATCTGTCGACGGTCAGCCAGACCCAACTCAACGATATCGCCAAGCTTCTCAATGGTCGCCCCCGCGAAACGCTCGACTGGGATACTCCGGAAGAAGCGATGGCAAGGGAATTTGTGGATTTCTCAAAACGTGTTGCACTTGATTCTTGAGACCAAGTAGTCAATGCGGAGAGAATCCTTGCTCGTGGGTTCTTTCCAGCAACGGGCCAACAGCATCGAAATGATACAACGCCACCTTTGTGAAGCAAGTGAGCATGGAAGTGATGAACGCACTCCGTGACATGGGACATGCTGACGTCGTGCTTAATGTGTACTCCGCGCCTTGGGATCCCGGTGATGAGCCGCAGGGGCAGTTGACGATCAGCCTAGGGGTAGACGGCCGGGACGCCGAGCTGGGGATCGTATTCGGCGCACCGGATGAACCGTCGGGTATGCCGTATCGGAGCTATTTCAACGAAATCGAATTCGAAGCCGACCGAATGAACCCGCATGCGGGTGGGATCTTTGTCGCAAGCTTCGACGAATGCTGGGCTCTGGTTTGCTCCATTCTAGACGGGCTTGCGCCGAGCACTGTGCGATTCTCTTTCGGTGCATAGATGCCCACCAACAATCACATTGGCGGGACGCTATGACCGTCCAAGACGCGTTTTACTGCCCTGCCTGCGGCGCCGGGCTCGCCACGATCGAGGAAGGCCGGCTGATCACCGCTGGGGACCCCTTGTACGACGATGGTGATTGTCTCGACTGGTTTGCGGAGGAGGTTGCGCTTCCCGATCCCCCGCTATTTGCTTCAGCGCAGTACTTGAAAGGGCAATGCCACGCGTGTAGCCACCCGGTGTATTGGCTCGAAATAAACTTTGCCGTACTGCCGTTTGAGAACATGTCATGGATCGAAGCGGACAATTACATCGGTAGCCTTTGCTGGGCGTGTTCCGACTACCGCATGGAGGAAGCTGAGGAGGACCTACCCTGGGGTTGGTTCAGCGCAAAAATGCGCCTCGATCATCAACGAGGACAACATCATCTGATCGGACCGTTCTCGATTGCCGCCACTGCTTTGTCCAGTCCAGACGGCTATGGTCTGTACCGCCTCTTCCGAAACTTACTCGCTCGCTATTGGGGACCCTTGCTCAGTTGTGCTGACCAGCTTAAGGATGAGGCGCTTCCAAGCGTCTCAGATATCGTCCCTGTAGCGCGTGCAGGGCGGCAGCCATGAGTGCTGCTCGTGACGCACTCTGTTGCCCGGCATGCGGAGCATCAATGGCTGTCATCCGAGACGGTGAACTCGTCCTAAACGGTCAAATCTATGACGACGGCGACTGCCTTGAGTGGTTCGACAAGATCGTGAAACTTCCGGAACCGCCTCTGTTCGTCTTCGAGCAGTTGTTGACCGGTCAGTGCGCTGTCTGCGAGCACCCTATTTGCTGGCTGCTGGTTGAAATCGCAGTTATCCCTGTCGATGTCATCGACCCCAGAGCAAGGATTGGCGAGTACGACTGGCTGGCATCGGGGTATCGGTTCGAGGAGCCCGAGGCGGATGATCCGTGGCGCTGGTTCAGTGCGCGCCTTTCATTCGGCCCTCGCCATGGCGTGAGAAACTGGATCGGCCCGTTTTCAGTTGCAGCCTCGGTCATCGGAAACCCGGATGGAAGCGGCTTCTACCATCTGTTCAGAAATGTCCTTGATCGATACTGGGACCGCATGCTGGTGAACGCTTTGCAACAACTCCTGATGACCGGTTCCAACCAGAATGATTGAGCCCATTCGTCCACAGCAGCAACGCCGCGCCTTTTCCGCCGCAGTAGATTGGGCGCGGAGTGCTCGACGCAACCTCGTGCGCTGGGTAACGGGTGATATTCCGATTGCGCTCGAGCGCTGGATAGAAAACCCTGCCTCGCGTGCGACGATATGCGGCCTTCCGCGCGAATCGTGCGCTGCGGACGATCGCATCGCATGGCATTGGTGGAAAGACGCGCATGCGGTGTCATGTCAACGGACTCAGCCTGGTCAAGTGCTCGGTTGGGAGCCTCGCTCAAACGGGGAGTACATGCTTCGCCAACATCACCTCGACGCGCTCGCGGCATTGGTGCGAGAGGAGAGCGTCAAAGAGTGGATCGGCGACATCAGCGACGTCGCCGGCGTGAGCTCGTCGAAAAGTCCGCTGAGCGAATATGACTCGCTGGACGCGATGATCCAAGCCCGTCGACCAGAGCTGGTGAGCGCCCAGGATCCTGCGTGCATATACCACCTGCTCACGCATAACGAAGTGCGCATCCTTGATATAGAGAGTCGCGCGGACTTCTTCTCACTGCACATGTGGGACGGGCGGGTATTTCTGTGCAACTCGGGCGGCTCGCATCACTTCGCGGCGGCGCGATACTTGGCAGCGCAGTTTGGAGTCAAGATTCCGCTACGCGGTCGTATCTACCGGCAATGGATCGACGGTGCCGCGTTGAGCGCGCTCAGGAGCGCCTACTCAATCTATGCGGTCGACAGCGCGCCTAGTGTGCGTAACGCGCTCCACGAAGCCCTGGAAGCGTTCCGAGCACCGTATCTGCTGCATCGGCTGCCGAATGGTCTGTCGGCACGGACGATCGACGAGGGCGGCGCCTACGCAGTCTTCTTGCCTCGAGTACACGCTCGGTCCGCTCGCGTAGCTTCAGCTATGGCGCAGGCGGGATTCTTCGACGTTGGCGAGCATCTGAACACCTTGTTCCGTCGGCAGGTGCGGCCCGGTAACTGGGTAGTGCCGATCGATCGAGTTGTCGCTCTATGACCTGTTTAGACATTCGAAGCGTCGTCATTCAACGCGTTCGTCGAACGGAAGTGCGTCACATGTGATCTCGCCGCAGAGCATCCGCATTCCCGGCTTTCCCCATGCCTGCGCCAGGCAACTCGGGCATCGGTACTTCACACGATTCGTTCGGTTGGCCCGCTTGGGCGGCGGCATCTCGACCAGCGCGCTGAGGTCGATTAGCTGAGATGGACGCAGATGCTCGAGCGATAGGAGTTGAGCGAGCAGTTCCTCGCCTGCAGCCAGCTCGGCGACGATGCTATCGTCATCGGTGGTGGTGCTGCCGTAGTCGTACAGAAAAGAACGGGTATCCGGATTTGAGTGTGTTTCTGGCGTCTGAACCCGCCTACGTCAGTCACATGTAAAACCGGATTTTGTTGTTGCTTTCAACTTTATGTTGATCTACAGTGAAATCGGATTGTGTTGTGGGAGATGAACGGACATGAAGCCCTCGGAAGCCTTGGCCTCGAACCGTGCCGCGATCCGGCATGTCGTCGAGTCTCACCGCGCCCGCAACGCTCGGGTGTTTGGCTCAGTGTTGCGCGGCCAGGACACTGATAGCAGTGACCTCGACATCCTCATCGACCCGACACCGGAGACAACCCTGTTCGACATCGGCGCGATCCGCCACAAACTCGGCCAGCTGCTTGGCGTGTCGGTGGACGTGCTGACGCCCAACGCCTTGCCCGACAGCTTCCGGGCCACAGTGCTCGCGGAGGCTCGCCCCGTATGACCCGCGATCAACAGCGCCTTGCCGACTACCTTGCTCACATCATCGAAGCCATCGAGCGTATCGACTGCTATACCAATGACATGGCCGAGATGGCATTCCTGAACAATCCGTTGGTGCAGGACGCCGTGATCCGCAACTTCGAGATCATTGGCGAGTCCAGCAACAACATCGAGAAGCACTACCCCGACTTTGCGGCGGCGCATCCTGACCTCCCGCTTTCGTTCGCCTACCAGATGCGCAACGCAATAGCGCATGGCTACTTCAAGGTTGACTTGGAAATCGTCTGGAAGACGATCCAGAGCGATCTTCCCGCCTTGTACTCTCAGATTGAGGACGCGCAGGCCAGCCTTCGCAACCAAGACATCGAAGGGATGGAGCCATGATAAAGCGATGGTGGGTAGGGGAAGGCATTTGCATTTCTTCAGGGTGCCGCCCCATCGGCAACCTTACTTTTGCTTCATTCCAGTGAGTTGGTGGACATGAAATACATCTCGATCGCTTCTGCGCAGGATTGGTTCTACGTGATCCACAAGAAAGAAACCATTGTTTGGCGTGTCGCCATGTGGGCGTTGCAGCAAGGCGGCGAAGAGGTCATTGGCTTAGTGGCCAATCCCATCATCGAAGATGAGATCAATCCCATGATTCGCGGAGCTAAGAAGTTCCTTACGACGCCGCCGTTGCCAGGCACATACAAGCACCGCATGGATCTCACCGCTGAGGAATTGGCATGTATCTGAAAGTAGTGAGAGGAACGAGTAAAACCGGAATACGCAACTGATGGCTACTATCAGCCAGGTTGATCGGGATCGCGCGTTGCGCATCTCCCCGACACGCACCGGAGCCGATTTGGTCGCCCGGCCGGATGTTGAGCGTTCGATCACCGTCGTGCCGAGCGAAACGCCGTCCGTTCTCGACTGGCTTTCTGCCGGCACTCACATAGCGCTTTTCGAGCGCAACCTTCAGGCTCTGTCCGACACCGCCGACGGCGAGCCGCTGCTGACGACGTGGTTCAGCCTTGACGAATTCGAGGTGGTCATCAATGGTGCGGCCGTTCCCGCTTCATTGCGATCGATCAAGGCCTTACTTCCGCAGTGGCGCGAAGCTGGGATTACCGACATCTACGTCGATGGCTATCGCGTAACCACGTCGGTTTTCTACCTCAACGAGCCGTCGGGCCATACTGTTGTCTTTGGCCCAACCCGCGCAGGCAAGTCATTTGCCCCAAGCACGTTAATTGAAGGCCACAAGCACGCTCCTTCCGGCTGAGTCCGAAGATGAGCAGCAACATCCTGAACCTTCCCGCCTTCAAGGTGCAGCGGTTCGAGGAGGCCGAGCACGACTACCACGTCTACGCCGACGTCTCGAACCCTCCCAGCGTCTGCACGGCCTGCCGCTCTGACCGCCTGATCGGCCACGGGCGCAACGAGCAGGTCATCCGCGACCTGCCCACTCACGGCAAGCGCCTGGCGATCTACGTGGAAACGCGCCGGTGGCGGTGCCAGACCTGTGGCAAGACCTTCATGGAGGTGCTGCCCGCCGTCAACGCCAAGCGCGAGATGACCGACCGGCTGGTGCGCTGGATCGGGCAGCAGAGCCTGAAGCGCACCTTCGCCAGCATCGCCGATGAAACGGGCCTGGACGAGAAGACCATCCGAAACATCTTCCGCGACTACATCAACGAGCTGGAAGCACAGTTCCGCTTCGAGACGCCTAAATGGATGGGCATCGACGAAATCCACATCATCAACAAGCCGCGCTGCGTGGTGTCGAACATCCAGAACAACACCATCGTGGATATGCTCGACAACCGGAACAAGGACACGGTGGTGAAGTACCTGTTCAAGATGCCGAACCGGGACAAGGTGCAGTACGTGGCAATGGACATGTGGACACCCTATCGCGATGCAGTGAGCGCGGTGCTGCCAGACGCCACCATCGTCATCGACAAGTTCCACGTCGTCAGGATGGCGAACGATGCGATGGAGAAGGCCCGCAAGGGGCTGCGAGCTGAACTGACCCTCAAGCAGAAGCGCGGGCTGATGCACGACCGTTTCGTCATGCTCAAGCGCAAGCGCGACCTGAAGGATGAAGAACGCTTGAACCTCGACGGTTGGACGAAGAACTACCCTGCGCTGGGCGAAGCGTACCGGCTCAAGGAGGACTTCTACGCCGTCTACGAGGCCAAGACGCCCGAGGACGCCGCGCAGCGCTTCGAGGCGTGGCGCGAAGGTATCTCTGCCGAGATCAGGCCCTACTTCGCCGACCTGATTCGGGCGTTCACCAACTGGCAGCCCTACATCCTCAACTACTTCGAGCATCCGGTGACGAACGCTTACACCGAGAGCCTGAACAGCCTGATCCGGGTGATGAACCGGCTGGGCCGTGGCTACTCGTTCGAGGCGCTGCGCGCGAAGATTCTTTTCACCGAGGGTGCGCACAAGCACACGCTGAGCCGCCCCAAGTTCGAGCGCAGGCGTGGGCGTGAGTCGATGGAGGCGGAAGTGACGGTTGGCTACGCCATGCCGGATGGTGTGATGGGTTACGAAAAGGCACTTCCG
>JBDSXV010000231.1:0-6240 GCA_039926025.1 Dokdonella sp. | reverse complement strand
CGCTGCAACTGTCGCTTGCGATCGCGCTCGCGCTGGGCGGAACGAATGCGCTGGCGCTGGGCCTCGGCCCCGTTCACGTCAAATCCAAATTGAATCAACCGCTTGACGCGGAAATTCCGGTCATCCAAGGTACCGCCGGCGAAGCCGAGGGGCTGCTGGTAAACCTTGCCGCAGCGGAAGATTTCGAGCGTGTCGGTATCAACCGCTCGCATCTCAGCGTTCCGCTTGAGTTTGCTCTCGGGAAGGGCGCGAACGGTGAGATGGTGATCAAGGTCACCAGCAAGGACATCGTTCGCGACAGCTACCTCGACTTCCTGGTCGAGGCCAATTGGCCCAAGGGCCGACTGCTGCGCGAGTACACCGTCCTGCTGGATCCTCCGGTCAGCGCCCCAGCTCGTGGCGCTGCAACCACGAGTGCGGTTGCTTCGGCGCCCAGCACCGTAACCGTCAAGCAGCACGAACCTCGGCCGCCAGCGGCGTCTACGCCACCCCCGGCGGCGCCGACTCCTCGCGCGAAGCCGACGCCCGCACCCGTTGCAGTGGCGGCATCGCCGTCGCGCAAGGTCAACGCGGGCGAATACGGTCCCGTAGCGGCGGGTGAAACGCTGTCCGGGGTTGCCCATGCGACGCGGGCCAGCGGTACCAACATCGATCAGATGATGCTGGCCCTGCTCAAGAACAATCCGAATGCGTTCTACAAGGACAATGTCAACGCACTCAAGCGCGGCGCGATCCTGCGCGTTCCCTCCGCGGACGAAATCAAGGCGATGGGGTCGGCGAGCGAAGCCGCCGCTCAGGTGCACGCGCAAGTCGAAGACTGGCGCGGTGGACGGGCAAGTCCGACGCGCGTTGCCGATGCTGGCAGCAGCAGGACTCCTGCAGCTACCGCGGTTGCGCCGTCGCCGAAGCTCCCGAAATCGTCAGCCGCTCCAAAGGCCGACGAGCATCTCGCCCTGGTTCCACCGAAGGTCGGCAAGGACAGCATGGCGATGGCGGATCGTCCGGGTAGCGGCGCTGGCAGTGCTGCCGCAACCAGCGAACTCAAGTCCGAACTTGCGCGTACCAAGGAAACGCTGACCACGCAGCAGCAGGAGTCCGGTGAGCTGAAATCGCGGGTCAAGGAACTTGAGGATCTGAAGAGCAAGAACGATCGTCTCATCGGTTTAAAGGATTCCGAGATCGCTGATCTGCAGCAGAAGCTCAGACAGATGCAGGAAAAATCGGCCGCGAGTCCGACAAAATCGACAACACCGGCATTGCCTCTGCCAGCAGCGACCGCCATCACGGCGACCGCGCCAAAGGTGACGACACCCCCAGCTCCGGTTTCAGCCACGCCTGTAGCGACAACCCAGCCAACAACGACGCCTGTTGCAACGCCGCCCAAGACACCGGGATCGACCGCCACAATTCCGGCAGCGACCACGGCGACGCCAAACACGAAGATCGACAAACAGGACATCTGGGGCGAAGCAGGCAGCACCGCGACGCCGGCGGACGGCACCAAATCCCCGCCGACGACGACGAGCCCGGCGACCACAACGCCAGCCACCCCCACACCGACGCCCACCACACAGACGCCGTCTACGACGGTCGTGTCGACCACGACCCCATTGGCAGCGACGCCCCCGACGACATCGACTGCACCCGTGATACCACCGGTGGGGCCGAAACCGAACGCTACGGCCGCGGTCCAGCCGGTGGGCACCACCAGGCTGCCGGCCCCGGTCGAAACGGCGTGGTATGAGGCGCCGTGGGTCAAACCCGCAGCATTGGGTGCAGGCGTGTTGTTGCTGCTTGGCGGCGTACTCGGCTTGCGCAAGCGCAGACCGGTGCCGGTCGGCAATGGTCGCGGTTCGATAGCCGATTCGTTTGGCGAATCACCGCTCAAGCCCGCTGCTGGTAGCTCCCTCGATGACGAGGAGACGAGCCTGCGTGAGCAACTTCAGATGGATCCCTCGAACGTAGGTCTGCATCTCGAACTGCTCAGCTTGTATTACGCCGAACGCGATGTCGCTCGTTTCGAGGACGCTGCGGCCGACATGCACGCCCAGGTTGATGACGCGCACCAGCCGGAGTGGCTCGAAGCGCAGGCGATGGGTCAGGAACTTGCGCCGCATAACCCGTTGTTCTCGGGTGTAGCGCATTTCGATGACAGCGACGCGGCGATTGCGAGCGCACATGCCGACACGCTCGAACGCCCGCTCTACGACGCTCACAACGAATACGTGACCGCTCCAAGTCGCATGCCCACTTCAGCCCCCTCGACCGCGCACGTGGACGAGGACCTGGGCTTCAACCTTGGCCATGACGATTTCGCAGGCGAACCTTCGCGTGCAGCACATTCGACTGCCAAGCACGACGAGAGTTTCGACTTCTCCCTGCCGCCCCTGGATCTTGAGGCGCCTGTGACCCACAGCACCCCTGCAGCAGCGATGCCGGCAGCCCACAAGGCAGCCGACCTGGACGACGACTATTTCCCCGGCGACGATGCGATCGGCACCAAGCTCGATCTTGCCAAGGCCTACATGGACATGGGCGATCCGGAAGGCGCCCGTTCCATGCTGGAGGAAGTGGTTGCCGAAGGTAGCGATACCCAGAAAGCCGAGGCGCATCGTCTGATCGCGGAGATCCGCTGAAAGGCGGGGAATCGAGAATCGAGAGTAGGGAATCGTAAGAGCGGGGCTGTTCGTTCTACTATTCACGATTCCCCCTTCTCGATTCCCGCCATTGCGCATCGCCCTCGGCATCGAATACGACGGCACCGACTTCTTCGGCTGGCAACGGTTGTCGCATGGCCGCAGCGTGCAAGGCGACGTCGAGACGGCACTGTCGTTCGTTGCGGCGCATGCTGTCGAAGTGACTTGCGCCGGACGCACCGACGCGGGTGTGCACGCGCGCTGCCAGGTCGTCCATTTCGACAGTGCTTCCGAACGCAGCGACCGCGCATGGGTCCTCGGTGCCACTTCGCGTCTTGGCCCCGCCGTCGCAGTCTTGTGGGCGCAGCGCGTCGCCGATGATTTCCATGCGCGCTTCGGCGCTCGGGCGCGACGCTATCGCTACCTGATTCTCAATCGTCCAATCCGACCTGCGTTGCGCGCGCGCTTCGTGACCTGGGAGCGCGCCCCGCTCGATGTCGAGTCCATGCAGCGGGCGGCGCAGGCCTTGATTGGCGAACACGATTTCAGTGCTTTCCGCACGGTCGCGTGCCAGGCGAAATCACCGATGCGCAATGTGCGCGAGATAACAGTCACCCGCATGGACCAGGAAGTCTCGATCGAGATCGAGGCGAACGCGTTCCTGCACCACATGGTGCGCAATATCGTCGGTTCGCTATTGCCGATCGGTCGCGGCGAGCGTGCGCCGGACTGGCTCGCCGAGCTGCTGCACGGGGGCGACCGCAGAGTTGCCGGACCCACCGCGCCGGCATCGGGCCTCACCTTTCTTGCGCCGCGCTATCCAGCGAAATGGAATCTTCCCGCCGAGGTCACTCTTTGAAAATGGCAAGGACGCGCGTCAAATTCTGCGGTATCACACGCGCCGAGGATGCGCGTCTCGCCGCCGCGCTCGGTGTCGACGCCATCGGCCTGGTCTTTACGCGCAAGAGCCAGCGTTTTGTCGGCGTGAGCCAGGCGCGGGCGATCCGGCGTGCCTTGCCGCTGTTGGTGACCGCAGTGGCGCTGTTCATGGACGACGAGCCAAGCTGGATCGAGGAAGTCATCGCCGTGGTGCAGCCGGACATCCTCCAATTCCATGGCAACGAATCGGCGGGTTTCGCCGCGAGCTTCGCGCGGCCGTACTTCAAGGCCATACCGATGGGCTCGGTAACCAACGTGATCGCGTACGCCGCGCAGCATCCTGATGCCTCCGGCGTCCTGCTGGACAGCCACGCGGGCGGTGCCATGGGCGGCAGCGGCGAAGCATTCGAGTGGTCGCGCGTGCCGCGCAATATCGGCCGTCCGGTCGTGCTTGCGGGCGGGCTCGATCCCGACAACGTGGCGCGCGCGATAGCCGCCGTGAGACCCTATGCGGTCGACGTGTCGAGCGGAATAGAATCCGCACCCGGCATCAAGCATGCGGCGAAGATGCGTCGCTTCGTCGAAGCGGTGCAGGCCGCCGATATCGCAACAACAGCGTGAGAGCACGATGGACCGGATCGAAGACTACTTTTCCTATCCTGACGCACGTGGCCGTTTTGGCGACTACGGTGGCTCATACGTCGCCGAGACGCTGATCGCGCCGCTGGCCGAACTCACGCGTGCCTACGAATCCTTGCGCGTCGATCCGGCCTTCATTGCCGAGTTCGAGCGCGATCTGAAGTACTACGTCGGCCGTCCATCGCCTATCTATCACGCAGAGCGTCTTTCGAAAAAGATCGGCGGCGCGCAGATCCTGCTCAAACGCGAGGATCTCAATCACACCGGCGCGCACAAGATCAACAACACGATCGGCCAGGGCCTTGTTGCGCGGCACATGGGCAAGCGCCGCATCATCGCCGAGACCGGCGCGGGTCAGCATGGCGTTGCGACCGCTACCGTGTGTGCGCGTTTCGGTCTCGACTGCGTCGTCTACATGGGCGAAGTCGACATCGAGCGGCAGAAGATCAACGTGTACCGCATGAAGCTGCTTGGCGCGCAGGTTGTGCCGGTCACTTCGGGCTCGAAGACATTGAAGGATGCGCTCAACGAAGCGATGCGCGACTGGGTCACCAACGTCGCGGATACGTTTTATATCATCGGAACGGTAGCCGGACCGCATCCGTATCCGCAGATGGTGCGCGACTTCAATTCCGTCGTCGGCCGCGAGGCGCGCGCGCAGATGCTCGAACAATATGGTCGCCTGCCGGACGTGCTGACGGCCTGCGTCGGCGGCGGCTCGAATGCAATTGGCCTGTTCCACGCGTTCCTCAACGATCGCGAGGTTGCGATCGTTGGCGCCGAAGCCGCGGGCTTGGGCCTGGCGACCGGTCAGCACGCCGCCTCGCTCGCAGCAGGTCGTCCGGGGGTGCTGCACGGCAATCGTACCTATGTCCTGTGCGACGACAACGGCCAGATAACCGAGACGCATTCGGTCTCGGCGGGTCTCGACTATCCCGGCGTCGGTCCCGAGCACGCGTTCCTCAAGGACACCGGCCGCGCGAGCTATGTCGGTGTCACCGACGATGAAGCGCTCGCCGCGTTCCACGAACTCGCGCGTACCGAAGGCATCCTCGCCGCGCTCGAATCGAGCCATGCAATCGCGCAGGCGATCAAGCTTGCGCGCGAACTGCCGAAGGACCAGCTGGTCCTGTGCAATTTGTCAGGCCGTGGCGACAAGGACGTGCACACGATCGCCGCACGCGAAGGGATTTCATTGTGAGTCGCATCGACACTCGTTTCGCCGAACTGAAAACCAAAGGACGCCCGGGGCTGATTCCGTTCATCACCGCAGGCGATCCGCTGCCCGATGCGACGGTCGCCATGATGCATGCGCTGGTCGATGCCGGTGCCGACCTGATCGAACTCGGCGTGCCGTTCTCGGATCCGATGGCCGATGGCCCGGTGATCCAGCACGCGAGCGAGCGTGCGCTCCGCAAGGGTGTCGGCTTGAAGGAGATTTTCGGCTGGGTGCGAGAATTCCGCGCGCGCGATGCAGCCACGCCCGTCGTGCTGATGGGTTACATGAATCCGGTCGAGATCCACGGCACGAAGACCTTCGCACAGGAAGCTGTCGAAGCCGGCGTCGATGGCGTGCTGCTCGTCGATTGCCCAGTCGAGGAAGTCGAAGCGGCGGCACCGTTGCGCGACGCAGGATTGCAGCAGATTTTTCTCGCGGCACCCACTACCACCGACGACCGCCTGGCGCGCGTCTGCGCGGCGGCGCAGGGTTTTCTATACTACGTCTCTTTCGCCGGCATCACCGGCGCGGATCGACTCAGCATGGGCAATGTGCGTGAGCGCGTCACGTCGATCAGGCAGGGTGCGCGTACCCCGGTGGCGGTCGGCTTCGGCGTGCGCGATGCGACGTCGGCATGCGCTATCAGCGAGTTTGCCGATGCGGTCGTGATCGGCAGCGCACTCGTCGATCGCCTGTCAGGAGCAATGGATGCAAACGATGCCTGCGCACGCGCGCGGGCGTTCCTGGCGCCAATCCGCGCCGCGCTCGATGCGCATGCCGGACATGGCGGCTAATCACGAATCCGAATCAAGCCCCGAGTCGCTGCCGCCGGAACTGCGGCCACCGCTCGATACGGGAGAGGTCTAC
>JBDSXV010000230.1:0-7693 GCA_039926025.1 Dokdonella sp. | reverse complement strand
CGCCACTTATCGCGTCGCGTCTCTTGCGAAATGCTTGGTGGAGAGAGGTGGATTCGAACCACCGAAGGCGTGAGCCAGCAGATTTACAGTCTGCCCCCGTTGGCCGCTTGGGTATCTCTCCTTGCACAGAGCCGCGCATTTTCCTTTCCCGCGGCATCCACTGTCAAGGTTTCGGTGCGGCAATCTTGCGTGTCGATCGAATTTGCCGCCTGCCGCACCCAATCAGACCCTGGACGGAAGCCGGAATTGCTCGACTTCGGCCTCCATCGCCTTCGATAGATCCAGCAGACGCTGGGCGTAGTCGGCCAGCTTGCGGTCTTCGTCGCTGACGGCCTGCCATGGTGGGACGGCCACCGGCTTGCCATTGGGCGCATCCAGCGCGACGAAAATGATGACGCAACTGGTCGCTGCGCGCTCCGCGGCGGTCTTCAGGTCGCGAGCGGACACGTCAACCGCGAAATGCATGCTCGACCTGCCGGTGTGGATCAGTTTGCAGCGCACGCTAACCAGATCGCCAATCAGGATCGGCTGAACGAACTGGATGCCGCCCACCGCGACCGTGACACAGTAGCGGCCGCTCCAGCCCACCGCGCCGGCATAGCCGGCCTGGTCGATCCATTTCATGACCATGCCGCCATGCACCTTGCCGCCGAAATTGACATCTGAAGGTTCAGCGAGAAAGCGGAATTCGACTTCGCGTTGCTGGCCAGGCATGCGGCACCTTCAGGGAACGTCCGGCGGGGCGCACAGCCTAGCGCCTCGGACCTCGCTTGTGTGACCGCGGTCGCGCCACGCCCTCCTTCACGCTCGTAAGCTGACTTGGCCGATTCGGCGTGAGAACGGGGGCACGACGATGCGTTCGACCATCTGGCTGGGACTTATGCTCGCCTTCGCCACAAGCGCGGGCGCAAATGAAGTAACTGTCAAAAATGATTCGCTGGTCAACAATTCAAGCGGCAGCATCCAGGCCGGCTTCGCCGCCGGAGAGAAGGCTGCCTCCTGGCTCACTTCGCCTTGCGACGGCAACATCGTCGCCGCTCAGATTTTCTGGCGCTCGCTAACCGGTGGCGCGCCCATATCCAGCGAAGACTCGATCGATATCTACCGCGCCGGCACGTTTCCGACCGCGGGAGCGCTCGCCCAGGAACTCGCCGGCCCGCAACTGAACGATGGCGTCATCAACGAATTCCGCTACCTCGATGAAAACAACACGATTCCACTGAGTGTTCCGGTCACGCAGAACGAAACCTTCGTTCTTGCGCTTACCTTCTCTGAGGCCCCGAATCCAACTGAAGGCCCCAGCGTCGTGTCCGACAGCGGCGGCATTCAACCCAACCGCAATGCGATTTACGCCGACCTGGGTAGCTCGTTCAGCTGGTTCTCGAACACGACCCTGGGCGTCAACGGCGATTGGGTCATCCGCGCTGTCATTGATTGCCAGGCAGTCAGCACGGATGCCAGCGTATCGACGACAGTAACCAGCACATCGACGGCCTATGCGCCAGGCACTCCCTTGCACTACTCGATCACGATCGGCAATAGCGGGCCGGCCTCGTCAACGGGCACAACCGTCGTGGACACCTTCCCAAGCGCCTATTCCGGCGTCCTCTGGACCTGCGCTGCCAGCGGCGGCGCGAGCTGTACAGCGAGCGGCAGCGGCAACATCATCGATTCCGCCAATCTCCCGTCCGGCGGTCAGGTCATCTACTCCGTGAACGGCACGGTCATAGCCGGAACCACCGGCACGCTCAGCAATTCGGCGACCGCGATTGTCCACGCGCCTACGACCGATCCGAACCCGACCGACAACACCGGCACGCTTGATCTCATGCCCGCAACGAGCGACCTCATCTTTGCGAACGGGTTTGAATCGCCGACCTCTGCTCCGCCGATCGTGGCAGCACGGGCGACGGGGTTCCGACCGACCAGATAGTGGGCAACCCATGGCTGAACTGGAGTGCAGATAGCGAGACCGGCCAACAAAACACTCGACAGGGCGCCAGTAACGGTCAGGAAGCCCGACGCTCGCCGGCTGCCGAATCGAGAGCATCGATCACGAACGCCATGGGTGTCGACATCACAGCTTCGCGCTCTTCCGCCGGACTAAGCGCCGCAAAGCCGAGCCTGAGGTAGACAGGCACGGCAAAGGCTGAGGCATTGACCGTGATTCTTCGCGGATGTGCCGCCTCGATGCAGGCTGCAAGTGCGGCCTGCCAAAGCGCCTGGGCAATGCCTCGACGCTGGAACGGCGCGTCGACGAAGAGCAGGTACAGATGGGCGTTGTCGCGAATCGCCGCGACACCGGCCAATGCATCCGCCGATTCGGCGATGTGATAGCGGTGACCCGCGGCCATGCGATCCGCGATGGCCGCAGTCGTCATCCACGAGAGCAGCTTTTCCGCTGCGCCCGCGGGCTGCTCCGGCAGAATGAATTCGCGCGTCAGTCGTGAGACCAGGGCGCTGATGGCAGGGGCATCGCCAACAACGGCTTGGCGAATCGCCACGCCAGCGTGAGCCACGCCGCCTGCCTCGTTCATTGATGCGCGCTTACACGTTGAAGCGGAAATGCAGGACGTCGCCTTCCTTGACGAGGTACTCCTTGCCCTCAAGACGCAGGCGACCAGCATCCTTCGCGCCGGCTTCACCCTTGTACTTGATGTAGTCGTCATAGGCGATCGTTTCGGCGCGGATGAAGCCACGCTCGAAATCGGTATGGATCACACCTGCCGCCTGAGGCGCTGTGGAGCCGGCCTTCACCTGCCACGCGCGGACTTCCTTTTCGCCTGCCGTGAAATACGTCTGCAACCCCAGCAAGGTGTAGCCGGCGCGAATGACGCGGTTCAAACCCGGCTCATCGAGACCGAGATCCTTGAGGAATTCGTCGCGATCGGCGTCTTCGAGCTGTGCCATTTCCTCTTCGATCGCGGCGCATACCGGCACGACCTCGGCACCTTCGGTCGCTGCCCGCTCGCGTACGCGATCGAGGTAGGGATTGTCGTGGAAGCCGTCTTCCCTGACGTTCGCGATATACATGAGCGGCTTCAGAGTCAGCAGGAACAAGTCGCGCAGCAGGGCCTTTTCCTCATCATCCAGTCCAAGACTGCGCGCCGACTTGCCTTCATTGAGGGCCGCAGAAACCTTCTGCAGCACCGGCCGCTTCGCCAACGCTTCCTTGTCGTTCGCCTTGGCTGCGCGTTCGACTCGGTTCAGCGCCTTGTCGACCGATTCGAGATCGGCCAGCGCAAGCTCGGTATCGATCGTTTCGATGTCCGAAATCGGGTCGATCCTGTTGGCAACATGCACGATGTCCGGATGATCGAAGCAGCGCACCACGTGTGCAATCGCATCGACTTCGCGGATATGCGCGAGAAACTTGTTGCCGAGCCCCTCGCCCTTCGACGCGCCCGCAACGAGGCCCGCGATATCGACGAACTCCATCGAGGTCGGGATGACCTTCAACGGCTTGGCGATGCCTGCCAGCGCGGCGAGTCGCGGATCCGGCACCGGAACCACGCCGACGTTCGGCTCGATCGTGCAAAAAGGAAAGTTCGCCGCGGCGATACCGGCGTTTGTCAGCGCGTTGAAGAGAGTCGACTTGCCGACGTTCGGAAGGCCGACGATGCCGCATTTGATACCCATGGGTTTGGTCCGGGATTCGGGATTCGGGATTCGGGATTCGGGGCTTGAAGGACGGGGCCGTGGATACAGGAAGCTGCACAGTTGCGCTCGGCTTCAACGAATCCCGAATCCCGAATCTCAAATCCCGACTGTATGCAACCGTTTCATCGCTTCGTTGAACTCGCCCGCAACGGCGAGCGGCAGTACATCGAGCGAACGCGCAACCGCATCGACGATCGCGGTCTCGTCCGCAACCGACGGACGACCCAGCACCCATCCTGTCACCCGATCCTTGTGTCCGGGGTGGCCGATGCCCAGGCGAAGTCGATGGAACTGGCCGTGGCCGATATGTGCAACAAGATCACGCAGCCCGTTCTGGCCGCCGTGACCGCCGTCAAACTTGAGACGCGCCGCGCCTGGCGGCAGATCGAGGTCGTCGTGGACGACCAGCATCTCCTCCGGCGCGATCTTCCAGTAGCGCAATGCCGCGCCGACCGAATCACCACTCGCATTCATGAAAGTGATCGGCTTGAGCAGCCACAGAGGCCGCCCATTGATCACGATTTTTGCTGTCTCACCGCGCAGTTTTGAATCGATGCCCAGCCGCACGCTTTCGCGTTGCGCGAGTGCATCGGCCAGCCAGAAGCCGGCGTTGTGCCGGGTTCGCAGATGTTCGGCGCCGGGATTCCCGAGGCCGACGATGAGGCGCAACGTCGTCATGTCGAAGCGCCCATTATTCTGTGCCCTGCAACGCGGCCCTCACCCCTTGCCCTCTCCCGCAAAGCGGGAGAGGGGGAGTGATCGTCGCGCTGTGCGCGACAGCAGTACTTCATTGAAGCGGATTACTTCTTGCCTGCAGGCTTGGCCGGAGCTGCGGCAGCCTTGACAGGAGCTGCGCCCTTGGCAGGAGCCGCGCCCTTCGCCGGAGCCGCACCCTTCGCCGCTGCCGCAGGAGCGGCCGCCGCTGCGGCATCACCTTCCGCAGCAACCACCTCGACTTCCGCACGCTGCATCTTGGCGACGACAACCGCGTGGTCGTGTTCCTTGCCGAAGCGCAGTTCCGGAATCTCGACGCCTTCGGGCAGCTTGATCTCCGACAGATGCACGATCGCATCCAGTTCGAGTGCAGACAGATCGACAGCGATGAACTCGGGCAGGTCCTTGGGCAGGCACGAGATCTCGACTTCGTTCATCTCATGCGTGATGACGATGCCCGAAGTCTTGCCAGCCGGCGAGACTTCCTGGTTGAGGAAGTGCAGCGGCACGCGCAGGCGGATCGCTTCGTTCTCGTTGACGCGCTGGAAATCCAGATGCAGCACGAGCTGCTTGAACGGATGGCGCTGCATGTCACGCAGCAGCACCTTCTGTACGTCGCCGCCGAGACTCAGATCGAGGATCGACGCGTAGAACCATTCGTTCTGGCTCGCGTGCCAGACATCCTTGTGCTGGATCTGGATGCTGACCGGCTTCAACTCGCCGCCATAGACGATTGCCGGGACAAAACCAGCGTGACGCAGGCGGCGGCTCGCACCCTTGCCTTCATCGATACGCTTGTCAACCTTGATTTCGTGGATCTTTGCCATGTTCGTGTTGCCTTCTTGCTATTGAACCGCCTCGCGGCGGTGTGGAGCTCCCTCGCGACCAGGGGAGCCGTTGTGGAACCGGGATTTGAGATTCGGGATTCGGGATTTGCAACAGCGAAAGCAGACGGCTTCACGCTTTGGCGAATCCCGAATCCCGAATCACGTTTTTCAATCGACGTACAGCGAACTCACCGATTCACCGTAGGCGATGCGGCGGATCGTTTCCGCGAGCAATTCTGCAACCGACAGCTGGCGGATTTTTCCGCACGACTTCGCTGACGCCGACAGTGGAATGGTGTCGGTGACGACCAGTTCGTCGAGCGACGACCCATCGATGTTGTTGATCGCCAGCCCCGAAAGCACCGGATGCGTGCAATAGGCAACCACCTTGCGTGCGCCGTTCTTCTTCAGCGCCGCCGCAGCGGCGCACAAGGTGCCAGCCGTATCGACGATGTCGTCAACGAGGACGCAGACCTTGTCCTTGACCTCGCCAATGATGTTCATCACGGTCGACTCATTCGCGCGCGGGCGGCGTTTGTCGATGATCGCGAGGTCTGCATCGTCGAGGCGCTTCGCAACCGCGCGTGCGCGCACGACACCGCCCACGTCCGGTGAAACGACGATGATGTCGTCGTTGCCGTAGTAACGCCAGATGTCGGCAAGCAGCACCGGCGACGCATACACGTTGTCGAGCGGAATGTCGAAAAAACCCTGAATCTGGTCCGCATGCAGATCCACCGTCAGCACGCGATCCGTGCCGACTGTACAGATCATCTGTGCCGCGACCTTCGCGGTGATCGGCACACGCGCCGAGCGCGGGCGCCGATCCTGTCGCGCATAACCGAGGTAGGGAATCACCGCGGTCACGCTGGCCGCCGATGCGCGCTTGAGCGCGTCGATCAGGGCCAGCAACTCCATGAAATTGTCGGCCGTCGGTGCGCACGTCGGCTGGATCACGAAAACTTCCTGACGGCGGACGTTTTCCTCGATTTCGATCTGCACCTCGCCATCGCTGAAACGACTGACCAGCGCCTTGCCCAGCGGGACGTTCAATTCCGAACAGATCGTCGTGGCGAGATCCCGGTTGGCGTTGCCGGTAAAAACCAGCATGCCTGAGGTATCCATATGCGTGTCCAAAGCCTTGCTCCGTTACGCCAAGTTCGCGGCAGGATACCGACCGATGTTGCTGTTGCCGTGCACGCAATCAACTCGATGCGCGATTCGCGGGTTTTTCCAAACAAATTGGCTGGGGCGGCAGGAATCGAACCTGCGAATGCCAGGATCAAAACCTGGTGCCTTACCGCTTGGCGACGCCCCAACTTCAAACTTCACACCAGCGCCGCCTGCAATTGCACATGCAATGGCGACCGCGCCACTCCGCGCGCAACGAACGCACGAAATGCCACCGGGCAACTCTTTACGACCATCGCCGCAGCTTCACGCTTATCGAACGCCGAGAAGATGCATCCGCCGGAGCCACTCAACCGCGCTTCACCATATTCCTGCAGCCAATCCAGTGCGCTCGCTACCGCGGGAAAGCGTGCGCGCACCACCGGCTCGAACGCATTTTCCGTCGCAGCGCCCGAAAGAAAGAGCGGAATTGTCAGACGCGGCGCGTTGCGTGTCAAATCCGCTGACTGAAACAACTCAGCCGTCGGCGCTTTGACCCCCGGGTCAACGACGACATACCAGCGCTCAGGCAAGTCGATGACGCTTAGACGCTCGCCGATGCCTTCCGCCCACGCGCTGCGTCCACGCACGAACACCGGAACATCGGCGCCCAGCTCAAGGCCCATAGCTCCCAACGCATCCTCGTTCAGATTCGTGTTCCACACCTCATTGAGCGCGACCAGCACGGTGGCTGCGTCCGAACTACCGCCGCCCAGGCCTCCACCCATCGGAATGTGCTTGTCGATCGCTATGTCGACACCCAGGCGGCTTCCGCTTGCCGCGCGCAGCGCCTCGGCCGCGCGGACGGCGAGATCTGTTTCCGGCGCAATCCCGGGCAGTGGATCATGCCGACAAATCAGGCCGTCGTCGCGCACGCGCAGCCGTACGAGGTCGCCCCAATCGAGTAGCTGGAATACGGTTTGCAGCAGGTGATAGCCGTCATCACGGCGACCGACGATATGCAGGAACAGGTTCAGCTTGGCCGGGGCCGGCCAAGCGCTCCAGCCCTGCGCTTGCGTGTGCGCGACCGGAGCTGACACGGGCACAGCTACATTCATTCCAGCGTCCATTTGCGGATCGAAAGGCGCACCTTGTAACTGCCCTTGGCCGCAAAGACCTTGCTCGGCAGCGGCGGATCGTGTTCTTGGTCGTAGTCGAGAAACTGCACCTTCCAGCCAGCCTGATCAATTTCAGCTGGCAGGCCGTCCGCGCGAAAATCGATCTGCGCCTGGCCGGGCGCGCGCGCGCCGCGCGCCCACGCGACCAATTCAGCCACCGGTACGCGCCAGCCAAGTTCGCGTTCAAGCAGCGCCGATGCGTCG
>JBDSXV010000229.1:0-16076 GCA_039926025.1 Dokdonella sp. | reverse complement strand
GGTTTCACGGGTTTTCCTATGCGTCCCCATCGTCTAGAGGCCTAGGACACCGCCCTTTCACGGCAGTAACAGGGGTTCGAATCCCCTTGGGGACGCCAAGAAAGTGAAGGGCGAGAATGGATCAGGAGGATCCAGCAAGGTTCACGGCAAGGAATGCCGGCAATCACAACGCGGAGCGGTAGTTCAGCTGGTTAGAATGCTGGCCTGTCACGCCGGAGGTCGCGGGTTCGAGTCCCGTCCGCTCCGCCATTTTGATGCTTCAAGTCGTCTCAGTCGTTCTCAGTAAGGCCTTAAGACCCGCATAACAGCGGGTTTTTTGTTGCCCACAGCATTCCAAGGCGTCCGCTGGAAGCCGTGGGCAAATGTGAGTAAGATTGCTCATGGTTACTCGCTGAGCACGGGAACTTACTCACATGGCGCTTACCGACGTGAAGGTGCGCAATCTGCGCTCCCGCCCCACGGTCTACCGCGTAGCCGACGCGAATGGCCTGTGCATTGAAGTAAGACCCACCGGCTCCAAGCTCTGGCGCTACCGCTATCGGCATGGCGGCAAGGCGACCATGCTTCCGCTGGGCGAGTATCCGCACGTGAACCTAGCTGCCGCGCGCCGCGCGCGCGATGACGCCCGCGCCCTGCTGGTGGACGGCACCAATCCCGCCGAAGCGCGCCGAGCCGACAAGCGGGCGCGGCTCCTCTCCGACGACAACACCTTTGCGGCAATCGCGGGCGAATGGATCGCCAAGCAATCCGCGAAGTGGACGCCGCACCATGCCGCCGACGTGCTGCGCTCACTCGAACAGGAAGCGTTTCCGGCATTCGGCTCACGACCGATTTCCGACCTTGAACCGCCGGAAATCCTTACGTGCCTCAAAGCCATCGAGAAGCGTGGCGCGTTGGAAATCGCACACCGCACCGCCCAGCGCATCACGGCGGTCTGTCGCTACGCCGTACAAACCGGGCGCGCCAAGCACAACCCCGCCTCCGACTTGCGCGGGGTCATCGCCACACGCAAGGTCAAGCACATGACCGCCATGCCGCGCGAGGAGATGCCCGCGTTCCTGCAGAACTTGGAGAAATACGACGGTCGGCCGGAAACGACCTTGGCGCTCCGCCTGCTGGTACTGACCTTCGTCCGCACCGGCGAATTGATTGGCGCGTCCTGGCACGAGATTGACTTCGACGAGGGCGAGTGGCGCATTCCGGCCGAGCGGATGAAGATGCGCGAGGAGCACATCGTCCCGCTTTCGGCGCAGGCCTTGGATGCCCTCGGCGAACTCCATCTGATCACGGGGGCGACGCCCCTGCTTTTCCCTTCTCGCTCAAACGCGCACAAGCCGATGAGCAACAACACCATGCTGTTTGCGCTGTACCGCATGGGCTATCACTCGCGCGCGACCGGTCATGGGTTCCGCGCTTTGGCGTCCACCACATTGAACGAACAAGGCTGGTCGCCGGACGTGATTGAGCGCCAGCTCGCGCACGGCGAGCGCAACAAGGTGCGGGCTGCGTACAACCGCGCGCAGTACCTGCCCGAGCGTCGCAAGATGATGCAGGCTTGGGCGAACCATCTCGACGCGCTAAAGAACGACAGCAACGTCGTTCTCCTTAAGCGCAAGCGCGTGTAAGGCCCCGAGCCCAAATTTCAGGGAGCGAACTTTCGAGCCAGCACAATCTGGCTGCCGATCCTATGGCTTGAACAACCGCCGGAGCAGTGCGCGCACCGCATCGTATGTGCCAGGCCGCTTGCTCTCGCGCGGGCCAGCGACGTTCAAGGTCTGGACCTGTGCGCTTTGCAGCCACTCCCGCAAGTCGGCAAAGTCGTGGTCGGATAAAGCCGAGTCGAGTTGCACCGCGCGAACGGGTTTGCCGCTTCGCTCGGCGATGCGCAGGGTCTCAAGGCTTCCGCCGGCCAGCTCCCCCATGTTGAGGATCAGGGTCGCATCGCTGTCCATGACGTTGCGGACTGTGCGCGCGCGGTAATTCGCCGACTCGGTTTCGACAAGCTGATACTTAGCGGGAACCGGGCCATCCTCAGCCTTGCGACCGCGTGGGCACCAGCCTCCGTGCTCAAGACCGGACTCGATCGCAAAATCCAGTGCGGCGCGGTCAGCGCCAGCTTGCCCGCCTGATACTATCGTCGGAATCTGCATCACGCCTTCCGCATTGGGGTTTTCAATTCCACGCCTTGCTGATGCGATAGCCAACTTTCCACGAGTCCAGAGCGAAGCTCGCGCAACTTCGCTCCCAACCCGATCAACGCGGCGCCCTTGAATACCACGTCGAACACTTGGCACCGGCGCCCAGCGGCATCCCAGCTATCCCACTCCGCCTGAAGCCACCTGCATTCGTCCGACTCATCACGCTCCCAAAGGACGCGCGACGGGGGGGGGCCCGCCTCCCTGTTGTAAGCCAGAGCGAGTATTTCCTCGATCAAGGCAAGCGCCTCTCGCCGCGTACGCTCGGCCAGGGCATCGGCCACGACGCCCCCCTCCACTTCACCCAATCAAAAGAATCAATCCGGAGAGCCCTGCTCGGCCAGATACGCCAGAGCGGCGGCCTCGTCCTGCTCGATCGCGATTTCAACGGCACGCTGCGCGGCGGCCAGCAGATCGCGGGCGAGGTGGCGGGCAGCGTGCGCGTCACGGACATTTTGCGAGATGTGCTCACAATCTGTCTCCGTAATGTCCGGAAATGGAAGATTCAGAAGGTCGTTTTCGCTGATCGCAGGATAGAGGCTGGCGCTGGTGTGCAAATCCATCAATTCACATATCAGCGGCAATCGCAGATACGTCAACAACGCTTCGGCCAGCACATCCTGCGGCTTCAACACCACGAAACCACTGCTGGCCACGGCACCATCCTGCTCAGGAAGCACAAGCGCGGACAGTCGCCGAATCGGGCGAACAGTTGAGGTAATCACGTCACCCGCTCGCACGACCTGCGTGGCCCGGCTGGGAGCATCGGTCATTTCGACCGTGTCGGCATTGGCGGTGCCATCGCTATTGACTGCACCGATCTCGATATATCGGAACGTTCCGTTCGCCGAAGGAACGAATCGTTCGCGGCGTGCGGGCGCAACCTCGCCAACAGTGCGTCCACTCGCGCGCAACCGCATCAGCAGCTCCGAAACCCGCGGCGAGAAATACTCTGCGTCCAGCCGCCCGGCCGTGAATGCCTGCGAAGCACGGCGCGTGTAGCTCAGCGCTTGCGGCGGCTGCCAGCCGTCGAGGCCAAGCGCAGCGGTGAGCGTAGTTTCGGCTCGCGTCAGATGCACCTCTGCCCGGTGCAACTCGGCATCGGCTTGAGCCAGCGCAGCTTTCACTGCAGCTTGAAGCTTGGCATCAAACAGCGGCACGGGAATTTTGCGCCCGTCGTCAAGTGAAAGATGCTCTTGCACGTTCCCCTGAAATTGCCGTCGCATCAGGGCGATGCCATATTTCGAGTTCAGGTATATCGCAAGATACGCGCCATCACATAACCGTCTGCCTTCTTCCGACAGACGCACGGCAATGGTGTCTTGGCTCGCATTGCATTCACGCAGATTGACAAAGGAAGCCGCCGCGTACGCTGTCTTTGACAGAACCAAATCGCCGTAACGGAGAGCGGTTGCCTTTTCGGCCATGTGTGTCTTCTCCGTTATGTATGCAAGCCCCGCGTCGCTGATCAGCCCATCGCGCAGATTGGCAATCCGCACGAAAGGAATGCCCTCTTCCACATAACTATCGGCCTTGATGTCGAAGATGCCCTTTCGGAACGTTGCGCACAGGCTTCCAAGTTTTGCGTGCCGGCTATCTTCTATGCGCTTCTGGATTTCAACGGGGAGCTTCGCGAAATACCCGCTGTCCAGCCGCATTTTTTCATTTTCTTGCTCAACCTCGCTGAGCTTCAGCACCGTCACTTCCAGCCCCTCCAACAAGCGCCTGTAGCGCTTTGCGTCGAAGGGGCGATTCAAAAAAAACTTAACTTCTCCTTCGCGCCGAACTCGGCGAAGGCTTCGGCGATGCCGTCTTGCGTCTGGCCTTCGTGGTTGAAGAAGTCGTGCTGGACCACGTAGTGGCCGTGGCTGTCGCGCAACGGCAACCCAGCCGCACCTTTCACCAGAATCTTGTCACCACTGCTGTCCTTGGACGGCAGGCGCTGGGTGGCGAAGAAGATTTCATAATCGTCCACGCGCTGGCACAGTGGCCCGGCGCTGGCATCGTCGTTCCACTTCTGCACGAACAGCACGCTGGTCTTGGTGCCGGTGTGCGGCTTGAAGGTGCTGGGATGCAGGCCGACCACGGCGAGGATACGGCAACGCTCGGCGATGAACTCGCGCACGCGCTGGTCACTGGCGTTGTTGAAACGCCCCTGCGGCAGCACTACAGCCATGCGCCCACCGGGCTTCAGGAAATCCAGGTTGCGCTCGATGAACAGCAGGTCGCGGCCGACCGCGTTTTCGAGTTTTCCGGTTTTCTTGTGCGCGAGATCGTAGGGCGACAGCATCTCGCTCTGGCGGACGTCGCCCGCGAACGGCGGATTGGCCATCAGTACGTCGAAGCCGAAAGCTCGGTCGTCGTCCTTCTTGGCGCGCAGCTTGCGCAGCCGCTTCCAGCCGTCGTTGTAGGTATCTAGCCAGTGCTGCTGTTTGGTGGTTTCGCCCCACTTCTTCCAGTCCAGCGTGTTGAGGTGCAGCACATTGGTCTGGCCGTCACCTGCGATCAGGTTGAGGCAGCGCGCCACGCGCACGCTTTTTTCGTCGAAGTCGATCGCGAACACCTTATCGCGCACGTAGTCCTTGCAGCGCTGGGGCTTGTCTTCCATCGTGAACAGATGACTCTTGGGGATTCCCAACCCATCGAAGATTTCAAGCCAGACGTGAAACGCCGCATGCACAGTAAAACCTGCTGAACCCGCTGCCGTATCGATCAGCGTTTCATCCTCTTTCGGATTGAGCATTTTCACGCACAGGTCGATGACCCAGCGGGGCGTGAAATATTGCCCTTTCTCTCCGCGGGCCGACTTGTTCACCAGATACTCGAACGCGTCGTCAATCACATCGAGATTGGAGTTGAACAGCTTCCATTCTTCTAGCGCGCCGACGCAGACGGCCAGATGATCGGGCGTGAGGCGGATGGTTTCGCTTGCGGCGAACACGCCGGGCCACTCGGCTTGCGCTTCGTCGAACAGCTTCTGGATCGCGGCCTTCATCTGCGCCGAGCTGTTTTGGTTGCGGAAGCGCAACGCGCTGTAGCGCCCGCGGTAGCAGGCGAGTTCGTCATAGAGCTTGGTGAAGACGAGCTTGAAGACTTCCTCGAATACGTCGACGCCGGCGTTGGCCAGCACTTCGTCTTCCATGTCTTCGATCAGGTCGCGCAGGGAGCGTGCGCGGCTGCCGTCGCGGGCGCGGATTTCTTCCTTCTCAATCAGGGTCTGGATAGTCCACGGTTGATCGACGATGTCCGCGATGGTCTGCGCGACGCGCGGCAGATCCGGAATCTCGACGAAATAGTTGGGATTCTTGCGGTGCCAGATCACGGGATCGGCGCCACCGTTGCTCCACAACGCCAGCGGCGCACCGGTGGCGTGGGTGTAGCTCTTGAGTTGATCCTTGCCGTCCTTCGCGGTGGTCTTCTTGACCTCAACGATGCAGTAAGCAACCGTGGGCCGGTCGGCGTCCAAGACCACGATGTCGGCACGCTTGGAGCTGTCGCGCCCGAAAGTGATGGGAAATTCCACGACCAGGCGATTGAGCGGATAGCCGTAATGCCGGGTCAGGCGTTCCAGCCACAGTTGCCGCACGATCTCCTCGGATTTCGCCAGTACTTCCTTGTCGCGAACGAGGCACCGCACATACAGCTTCGTGCCACGCAACGTGCAGCGCTGCTCGACGGCGGCGCGTTCGGCCCGCGAGAAATAGTCGGCGCCAATCGGGCCGACGAAGTCCACGCGATACACCGCCTGCGCGCTGTCCATCACTTGTGCATTCAATGCGTGTTCCCCGTTGCGGTTGGCTGATGCCCGCGAGGATACAACGTGCGGTCAACCCGTCCGCAACTTCATCGGGCATCCTTGCGTCGAAGGTCGCCTGTGGGGAATACCGGTTGCGTCCGGGTTCCCGCTCAATCCCGCTCGGCGGGGCTCCCAGGCGGCCTTCATTGGTCCAGCCATTTCTATCTGGCCGCGGTAACATGCGGTGGAGAGAGACTCGCGCCGCCCGCTCCCAGTTCGGAACGACTAAAAGCATAGGTCCGTCCTGACTAGCGCCGGATCCAGCACTACCCTCGCCGTGCGCACCGGCCCCGCCTTTTCAGCTTGCAGCAGCACGTTCCTTTACGGCGAAGGTAGCGCGCGCAGTATTTCGCTCTGGCGCCAAACGGAAACCGGCCCATAGCTGTTGAAGGTCGTCAAGACCTTCTCGTGTCCAAGGTTCTGGCTCCAGGCCTTGAACTCCTCCGGTGTGCGGCAACGCTTCTCGCCAAGCATGGCGAGCATGTGGCGCAAACTGTGCGGGTTGTAATACGGCACACCGGCAGCCTCGAACGCGTCGCGGAATATCCTGCGGATCGGGCCGGCATCGCTCCAGTGTGATTTGCCCAGCCCGGCTGCCACGAACCGGCGGTTCTCGTCCTGTTCCATCCGCGTCGCCGGAAACAGTGGGTCTTCATTGCCGAACAGCAGTTGTGAGCGCAGCCACACGACCCAGTCTTCGACGATCTGGCGTCCTTCCGGCCAGACTGGGAAAAAGAACGTATCGAAGGTCTTGGCGAATTTGGTTCGCACCTCGCGAGCGTCCTGATGGATACAGCCTTCCGCCAGATCCACATGCTTGAGCTTCATGGATGCAATGGCGCGGTCACGCGTGCCGGTCTCGGCTGCAAAGGCGATCAAGGCCTGGTCTCGACGCTCGACATCATTTCGGCTGGGCATTTTCGCGACAACGTGCTTGATCTGCTCCAAGGTGGGTGC
This sequence comes from Dokdonella sp., assembly GCA_039926025.1. Lineage (GTDB taxonomy): Bacteria > Pseudomonadota > Gammaproteobacteria > Xanthomonadales > Rhodanobacteraceae > Dokdonella_A. Next base: position 9,128 of record JBDSXV010000229.1, on the reverse strand, counting down.
GCGTGGCTGCCGCGTGGCCGTGGCAATGCGCGCGTCCTTTTCGGATGAGCTGAAATACTCAACGTCGGTATGGTGAATTCGCGAGCGGAAACCTGGCTGGTCGGCCAGCCAATGAAAGAACCGCTTCAAGTGCCCTAAGGTGGCGTGTACGGTGGACTTGCTCAACGGCTGCCCGGTCCGCGCATTCGTTTGTTCGGCCAAACGCCTTTTGAAGCTGCGTGCCTGCTCGATATGGAACTTCTGGAAATCGCGCCGATTGGTGTGTGCGTCGAACCGAGCAAGTGATTTGCTCACGGCATCTATGGTCGCCTCGTCGCGACCGTCAGCATCCCTCAGGTACTGGAAATAGCGATGTTTGATGCGGTCGTTGCTGATGCGGCTGCTCTTTTTCATGGGGAGCCTCGGAAGATGTTTGAAGTGAGCATTCAGGGAGAGTCAGGCCGGATGGGTCCTGTAGACTCGCCGGCGGGTCTGGAGCGGCAATTTCCCGTTCTTTCGCAACCGGATTCCGTCGTGCGTTCAAGTGAGCATCCGGGGAGGGAACGGTGGTTTCGCCTATACGTGAGTAGACCTTCGGCAGTGCAACCTGCAGAACGCCACATTCCGATGGCAACCTGGCGATGTTTATCCGCCTGTGAATCAGGCACCCGCAGTCGGGGCAGAGTCCGACCAAATCGCCCCACGTATCGGTCCGCGGCTTGTAGTTGGCCATCCGCAACGCGGGGAATTTCCGGTCGCGGCATCGCACGCAATAAATCTCCCCAGGCCCACAGGGTCGCTTGGCCGCCACGCGCTTGGCTTGAAGGAACTTGCGAAGTACATCGCCGCGGATGAGATGCGGGCGCTGCCCGTCGCAATTTGGTAGGCCGCCTTTCAACCAGCGTCGCACCGTGCATCTATGCACATCGCAACAGCGGGCGGCCTCCTCGGTCGTGTAGAGCCGGTTGATCTTGACGCGCAGCGGGTTGACGAGGCGTCGCTTTCGCCGCCTCATGCTGCACTGCCGGCGGCAGTCCGGCGCCCTTGGTGCGGCTGGCCGTCACCCGCTCGGCAATCCACCCATCAATTTCGGATGCCAGCCAAGCGACCGATTTTTCAGAGAGCCGGATGGAAGGCGGAAACCTGCCTTGAGCGATCAGCCGATAGAGCGATGACCGACTGAGGCCGGTGGTGCGCTGCACTTCCGGGCGGCGCATCAGCCGGTCGCGGTACGGATCGAGCGTGGCGAGCAAGTTCGCGCGGGAAAGCGTTGCCAAGGTCGGAACCGATTTCATCGCCGGTGCCGCTTGCGGAACGGAAGGTTTGGGATTGGATGATTTCACGATAGCCGTCCTTAGTACCGCCGGGAATGGCGGGGACAGCTACCGGATTCTGTGAACACAGCAGCGTTGCACCAAAAGGAAATTGGGTTGTGTTCACTTCTTTGTCTTAGCGAAACGCGCCCCGAGTGCCCGGTTCCGCGCTTCGATGGCCCGCAGCAGTTTCGATTTCTCCATCTCCCTTTCAGCGAGCAGCTGCAAGATCATGGCGTGCGCGCGCGCCACATCCCCCGGTAGGAAAGCTGTCCTCGTCCCTGTTCCCAAGCGAATGTTATCGCCGCATTTGACGCGGCAAACCCTCGACTTGCTAGGCATGTCGCTGAACTTGTTGTCGTACCTGCGGTTGGCCCAGCACCCCAACTCGTCTGCGGTAAATCTGCCACTCGATTGCCGTGTTATCCCGCCAGTGAAAATGTCGTACCCTGCTTGGCCAAAAGCAATCGCGCGGTCCAGTTGAACCCCCACTCGATTCCGAGTTCCCCTGAGTGTGTCGCGAGCGTCCATCGTTCGCGATGCGATCAGCGCGGTTGCCTCTGCCCGAGAGATCTGAGCATCAGGGCCTTCCGCTTTGATCCGTTCGAGCAAAGCCGCCACGTCAATCTTCGCGTGCCTTTTCATCCAAGCGGCCCTCTATGGGATGAGGAGAGACTACTCGCGTATATCCGCAATCGTTCTCACGAGACGCGACGCAGGAAGTGAGTAAGAAAGTGAGTACGCGCGAGAAAGGCCGGCACGATTAGCTCGTTCGATCAAATGCTTGCGCGTCGAGTCATGCTCCCGTCCGCCCGCCATATACATGACCGACCCAGAGATAATATCTCTGGGTCGGTTTTTTTTTTGCCCGGAATGTCTACCGGCGATCGCTGAGAGCTTCGCCATCAACGCCGGGCATCTCCGCAATCGCGTCGCGCGAGCGTCTGTTTCTTCCGCCTATCACCCGGTTCGAGCGGCCTTGTCGCGCGCAATCACGCCTTGCGCGGACCATGGCGACGCCGAGCGGCGCCGCGGCGATCGTGCGAGGCCCTGGAAGCGCGATTAATCTGCGCGCCTTCGACGAACCTGGCAGTGGCTATCCGCGCCGTGTCCATGCAGCACTCAATCCCGGCTCTTGTGAGCAAGACGCAAGTAGGGCATCACGAGACCACCCGCCACGGCCCGTCACGCGACCGTCAATCGAATCCGTTCGCAAACACACGCTCGGCGTTTCCGAACAGGGTGATCCGAAATGCGGGCGTGATCGCAACGCCTCCGGGCGCGGCGGCATCGACGATGTAGAAACGGCCATACAGCGTCTGGCCAATCAGGTTTGAATCATTCACAAGATCGAGATTGATCGACGCAGTGCCCTGCCCTGCGCCGCTGCCTGCGAGCACGACGACGCGATTGGCAAACGCACCCGTGGGTATCGTCGAAGCGATGCCGGGGTCGCTGTGGTCGACGACGAGGGTGGTGCTCGCGCCGCCGAGCGCATGGCTCAGCGCGACAGTGAAGTTGTGGTTGCCGATCTGTGGCGGCTCCAGCGCTTCGATCTGTGGCTGCTGACCGCCTGTGCCAACGACGCCATTGCCGACGATGGCTGGCACGCGATCGGATTCGGTGTACAGCGTCGGGCGTTCGAAAGGTCCGCTTTCCGCTTGCGTACGCAGGTCGGTGAGTGGGCGCTGCAGGAACGCGACGAGCGCCGCCTTCTGTTGCGCATCGAGAGTGCGCGGATGCACACGCGGGTCCTTGTTCGGCGCATTGAAGTCGCCGCCTCGAGCATAGAAGTCCACCACGTCGGCAAGACTCATCAATCGGCCGTTGTGCATATACGGCGCACGCAATGCGACATTGCGCAGGCTCGGTGTACGGAACGCGCCGCGGTCCGCATTGTTGGCGGTGATGGCGAAACGGCCGAGATCGTCGTTGACAGGGCGCACACCGGTGTAGTGGAACTGGTTGTCGCTGAACAACGAGCCGGAATGACACGCCGCGCAGTCGTTGGCGACGAACACCTGCTGTCCTTGCTGCTCCAGTGGCGTCAGGCTCGGGGTGCCAGCGAACTGGCTGTCGATCGGTGTCTGGTTGGCGGTCAATGTGCGCTCGTAGCTCGCCAGTGCCATCGCGATGTGTGCGGCACTGATGTCGCCAGTGCCGAAGGCTTCAGTGAAGAGTTGCACGTAACTGCGACCAGCGATCCATGCAGCAAGGTCGGCCGGGACATCGGTCGCAAGCCCAAGCGGTTCGCGATCCGCGATGCGCGTGCCGATCGTGGCAGCCATCGCACCCGAGGGCGACATCTCGGCGACATTGAGCAAAGGCTGCAGGCTCTGGTTTTCCAGAGCGCCACCTTGAGCAATGAGGACCTGGCCGGTCTGTGGATCGGCGAAGCTGCCGCCGGCGCGGCCATCCCAGAACAACAGCGGCGAGTAGGCTGCGTCGATCGCCGAAAGCCCCCTGCGCGTGCCCGTTTGCGGTGCAATCCCGAATGTGGCGATGGCGACATACAAGCCGTCCGCACCGTGTGCGGGCACGCCCGCCGACGCATGCACATCGTCGGCATCGCCGGGCACATGGTCCGGACCAGGGTTGGCATTGCCCGCGATGTCGAGTGCGGTGCGCGGATCGCTGCCGCCAGCAAATGCGCGATGACAGGTGCCGCAGGCGACCGTGCCTGTCAGTGAGAGCTGCTCGTCCCAGAACAAGGTTTGCCCCAACTGGATCTTGGCACTGGTCAGGGGATTGGCGGGAGGTACCGGCGGCGGCCCGAGTGGCTGCGGTTGTGGCGGAACCTGAGCCCAGGCAAATACGGCCTGCAGCAAGACCAGCGCGGTCGCCCAGCGGATCGGTGTGCTCGTCTTCATCGCATTCCCCCCTCATGGTGGATGGGAACGCTATCAAGACATTGTGCATAAACGATGGAGCCGACGCGATGCGCACTCCGATCACCCTTCATGCCCGCCTTGCGGGCAGATTGAAATCCAGGTGCAGCGTGATTCGGGCATTGTCGCGATACCGCCACGCGCGCGGCTCCTTCGGAGCCCAGCCGGTCATGGTCGTTCTGACCGGTGTGCGCATGCCTGTTGAGTGAACAAATGGGCGCGGTTCACTTGCGCCTGTCTAGAATCGCGTCTGCCGGCTGAGGGAACCGAATTGGCCATTTCATTGCGCGAATCGCGACATCCCTATACTTGCGTCCTCGCAATGCGCCGCAGCTTGGTGCGCGAGGTATCCCGAACATCCGTGACACCCGCGAAAATCAAACGATGAAAAAGAGCCATGGCAGGCAGTCATGAGTGAATTCCCGCGCATTCCAGGATTCGAATTTCGCGCATTGATCGGACGCGGTGGAATGGCGGCCGTCTACTCGGCAGTGCAGTGCAGCCTGGGTCGCGAAGTCGCGATCAAGGTGGTCACACCAGACGACGTGGATGCTGCCGATCTACTTCAGCGCCTGGAAAATGAGGCACGCAGCCTGGCCAGCTTGCATCATCCCAACATCGTGGAGCTGTACGATTTCGGACGTACGCCAGACGGTGCCATGTACTACGTGATGCCTCTGCAACCGGGAGGGGACCTCACACGAAGGACCAAGCCCCTTGCTGCGGAGGTATTGATCCCGATGCTGGATAGCATCCTGCAGGCGCTGGCGCACGCCCACGCGACGGGGATAGTCCACCGCGACATCAAACCGGAAAACATCCTGTTCGACTGGCACGCACGCCCGCTCCTGGCAGACTTTGGCGCGGCGTTGATTCCCCACAAATCGCGGCTGACCCAACGCGGTACCGCGATCGGGAGCACCGGCTACATGAGTCCGGAGCATGCACGCGGAGCTCACGTCGATGCGCGTTCCGACTTGTATGGCGTGGCCGTGCTCGCATTCGAGATGCTCACAGGCCGGATGCCATTCGAAGGGCCGGACGCGCTATCGGTCGCGCTCGCGCAATGTGAGCAGCCGATACCCCGCCTTCCGATCAAATTCTCAAACTGGCAGGCATTCTTCGACAGCGCGCTCGCGGTCGATCCTGCACGACGCTACCCGAATGCGGAGGCAATGCGCGCGGCACTCCACGCTTTGCATGATGAGCCCCCAGAAATCCTGCGTACACGCGTGAAATGGCGCGTCCGCTTGTTGATTTCGGCCATGGCGATCGTCTTGCTCGGTTGCGCATGGCTATGGTGGCCTCGAAGCGCGCCGCAGATCGACGACGACCCAACAGCAATAGCGATGGCACGCGGCACACTGACGCCCGCCGATGAACCTGCCGCCCTGAAATGGTTTTACGAAGCGACCGAGCGGGGATTCGACACACGTCGCGTTGCCACGTTGCAGGGCCAGTTTCTGGCGCAACTCGCGAATGAACTTCAAGACGCGTTGCAAAAGAACGACCCGCCTGCCCTGCTCCTCGTCTGGCAGCGCTGGCAGCGCGCCGTGGACGCATTGCATGCGGAGAGCGTTACCGAAGTCGTCGCCCAATACTCAGCGGTCGAGCAAACGTTGACGCAGCAGCTGGAGCGCTCGCTGGACAGCTACGACCGCGATCAGGCGGTCGCCTCGCTTGCCATGCTGAATGCCTGGGCGACCGCACCAACACCGTTGCAAGCGTTGGGCAGACGCGTGCGCGAATTGCACACGGTCGGCGAACATTTCAGCGACCGCGACGGACCCGAGTTGGTTTTGATTCGCAAGCCCACGACTGCGAGCGCGGGATTCGCCGTCATGGCCGCGGCGCTCGACCCATCGCTATACCAAGCATTCGTCGCGGACAGCGCCATCGCGCCCAAGGATTGCGCGACCGCCATCGCGTTCGTGCAAGGCTGCATCGATCGGGTTACTGCCAAGCGCCTGGTCCAGTGGCTGAGTACACGCACTGGTCAACGCTATCGGATACCGAGCAAAGATGAATTGTCGGCAGCGGCCAGCTTCGTTACTCCATCCCAAGCCAAGGCGTGGACCAGCAGTTGCAATGAGGTCCGCACAAGGCCCCAACTCCGCACAAGGCCCCAACCCAATGTGGCGGAGCGGGCCTGGTCCAACGTACGGCATCTGTTTGGACGCGACCGGACCGCACAAACGCTCGCTCTGCGCTGCGACGGATATCTCGCCGTACTTCTCGACGGAAACGGCGACGCAACTCGCGCACTCAACCATCCGGACGCACTGACCACCGTTCTACTCGCACGCGAGGTGGCGTCACCGGGGGACGCTGAGTAGCGGCACGGCGGCCACGGCGCGAGGCGGCCGACCCGGTCGAAGATTCGCGCCGAAGTCATCGATGATGAAACGGGTCCGATGGAAAAAAGGCTGCGGCGACAGCAATCGCCAGCATCCCTGTGTCTCAACCGATATTCGAGCTGGCAGGCGCTGGCATCGCCGCCGATCACTTTTTCCCATTGGCGCTTACCCGCCACAACGTCCCGCCCTGATCTTCTGATACGAGCAGCGACCCATCACGCGCGACCGCAACGCCCGTGGGGCGTCCCCACACGTGCGCGTCGTCGACGACGAAGCCGGTCATGAAATCGTCGTACTCGCCGGTCGGCATGTTGTCCTTGAAGCGCAAGCGGACGACCTTGTAGCCGGTACGTGGCGTGCGATTCCAGGAACCATGCAAGGTGACGAATGCATCGCCGCGGTAGTCGCCCGGAAACATGGCGCCATCATAGAACGCGATGCCGAGCGGCGCGGAATGCGCCTGCATCAGCACATCCGGCGTGATGGTTTCATTGCGCAGCGCATCGTCGCGTTCACCGGCGCGGCGAGGATCGATGTTGCCGCCAATGTAGAACCACGGCCAGCCGTAGAAGCCTCCTTCACGCACGCGCGTCGCATACTCGAACGGCAGGTTGTTGCCGAGTTCGTCGCGTTCGTTGACGACGCACCAAGGCTGATGCGTAGCCGGCTGTACGGCCATGCCCGCGCAATTGCGCAAGCCCGTCGCGTACAGCCGCGCATCCCCGCCATCGGGTGCGATGCTCCAGACGGCCGCGCGACGCTCTTCATCGCCCCATGCGGCGCCACGCACGTGCGTGCGTTCAAATGCGGCGATCTCGTCGGCAGATTTCTTCGGCAGGCCTTCCGCGACATTCGAAGCGGAGCCAACAGCAATCAGGAGTTGCTGCGCACTCGGCGCCGCGAGATCCCGTGTCGAATGACCGCCAGCGGGAACATCCTTCAACACAATCGTGCTCGCCGCCGACGCCTGCATGTCTCCGTTCGCGTACGGAAAACGCAGCACGCGATCGCTTTGCGAAACGTATAGCGCGCTCGGCTTCGGGCCGGGTGGGAAAAACGTCATGCCATAGACGCCGCGAATCCCGTTCGCGAAAACCAGCGGCTCGGCCGGAAGCGTGCCGTCGGCGCGAGGCCTGAAGACCAGTACGCGGCCGCCGCCTGTCTCGGCGAGGAACACGTCGCCATTCGGAGCGACACGCAACACGCGCGGTCCGTCCAGTCCCTTTGCGACGAGTTCGACCTCGAAACCGGGCGGAACACTCGGCACGTGCGCCCCACGATCGGCACGTTGTGCCGGGCTCGCACTGACGGTTGAGCGAGCACTCGCTGGGTCGGGCAGATCGCTTGCGCGAAACTGTCGGCGCACGCCCGGCGCGTCGTCGTGCCAGCTGCCGAATGCCGACACACCGCTGCGCAAGGGCGCATCATCGGCAGCATGCAAGGCCGTTGCGATCAGGCAACCGCTCAGCAACTTCAGTACGTGTTTGCGCATGACCCACCTCTCGTATCGAAACGGGTCGCTCGGTACGCGGCCGCCGTCACCGGAGTCTAAGCCGATGTGCGGCCACATCGACCAACGCCGCAGCGGGCATTCAGCCGTTGGACAGCGTGCTGGTGCGATCACGGATTATCGTAGGCGAATAACACGCGGGCATGACGTGCGTCCCCTTCAATGTCGATCTGCGCGCTTCTGGATCGTCGTCATGAGGAAGGCACACCAGGCGGCGTGCCGCTCAAGCGCAGAACCTACACAACCGAAGGAGATTTGCCATGTCCTACATCGACGGCTTCGTCATTGCGGTACCCAATGCCAACCGTGACGCTTTCATCACCCATGCCAGGCGTTTCGATGCGATCTTCCTCGAAGTCGGCGCGCTGCGTGTCGTCGAATGCTGGGGCGACGACGTGCCGGAAGGAAAGGTCACCGACTTCCGTCGCGCGGTGCAGGCGCAGGAAGGCGAGTCGGTCGTGTTCTCGTGGATCGAATGGCCCGACAAGGCGACGCGCGACGCCGGCATGAAGAAGTCCATGGACGATCCACGCATGAAAGAAGCGGGCGACATGCCGTTCGACGGCAAGCGCATGATCTTTGGTGGCTTCATGCCGGTGGTGAAATTGGGATAAGGCGCGTGACTCGCGACCCGCCAATAAGCCGATGCGTGAGACCCACTAGCACGAGCGTCGGCGTGCATTGAGTGGTTTGCTGCCGCGGGAATCCAACTTCGGAATAGCCGTAGAAACCCGAATCAAATTCACCCAGCGGTCGTCGGAGCCCGGCCCCGACGATCGCGCTCTCTAGTTGATCTCGAAGGACTGCAGCTCAACTGGCACCGTACCTACGGGGCCGAATGCAACGTTGTCGTAGTAGGTGATTCCGCCGCAACTTATTCCGCAGACACTAGGCCAAAGAAGCACTTGGACACGCTGGGCCCCCGCCGGAGCGACGAATGTCGCACCAACACGTTGCCACTCAGCGTTGGATCCCAAATGAAAACCGGGAATTGGGTCGAAACTGTTCCAACTTGAGCATGTGGTCTCTGTGCTCCAGTTGATCCACGCGTTGCCATTGCTCTCCGGAGGCTGGATGATCG
>JBDSXV010000228.1:0-30605 GCA_039926025.1 Dokdonella sp. | reverse complement strand
GTTCGTTTTCGCGAACTTTGACGCTGGGCATAAACTCTCCAATGCAAAATCACCCGGGGCTGTCGGGCGAGCCGTGTATTCTATCCCGATGAATCAGCCCATTGCAAAGGTGGGGGTGGCCGGCCCTGTGCTAGGCATCGAGACCTCCTGCGACGAAACAGGGGTCGCGGTGTACGACACCGCGCGTGGCCTGCTCGCGCATACCCTCTATAGCCAGATCCGCATGCATGCCGACTACGGCGGCGTGGTGCCGGAGCTCGCGTCACGCGATCACGTGCGCAAGCTGGTGCCGCTGGTGCGCGAAACCCTGGCTCAGGGCGGGTTGCAGATCGGCGATCTGCGTGGCGTCGCGTACACCGCCGGCCCGGGTCTCGTGGGCGCGCTACTGGTGGGTGCAACCGTTGCGCGCACGCTTGCCTGGACCCTTGAGGTGCCGGCGATCGCTGTCCACCACATGGAAGGCCACCTGCTTGCGCCCTTGCTGGAAGCCAATGCGCCGGAACCTCCATTCGTGGCTTTGCTGGTCTCCGGCGGCCACTCGATGCTCATTGAAGTGGCCGCGATCGGTCGTTACACGCTGCTCGGCGATACCCTTGACGATGCCGCCGGCGAAGCCTTCGACAAGACCGCCAAGCTCATGAACCTGCCCTATCCCGGTGGCCCGGCGCTGGCGGAACTGGCCGGGCAGGGGCGTGCGGGCGTGTTCCGGTTTTCACGACCGATGACCGATCGCCCCGGTCTCGATTTCAGTTTTTCCGGACTCAAGACCCAGGTGATGCTTGCCTGGCAGGCCAGCGACAAGTCCGACCAGACCAAGGCGGATATCGCGCGCGCATTCGAGGAAGCGATCGTCGAAACGCTGGTGATCAAATGCCGCCGCGCACTCGCCGCGACCGGCGCGCGCACCCTGGTCGTTGCCGGCGGTGTCGGTGCGAACCGGCGCCTGCGCGCGCAACTTGCCGAGGCCGGCAACAAGGACGGATTTCGCGTGTCGTTTCCTCGGCTCGAGTTCTGCACGGACAATGGCGCGATGATCGCGTTCGCCGGCGCGTTGCGGCTGGCGGCCGGCCAGCTCGAAACAACAACGATCAAGGTGCAGCCGCGCTGGGACCTTGCCTCGCTGGCGCCGCTGATCGATTGACGTATCTGCCAATGTTACGAACACGCTTCGACATCGCTGCGCTACGCTGAGGGCGAACGATGCTTTTTTCGTTGTGCGCATGTCAGGTCCATAAGGCATCGTCGAGCCATCCGCAAATCATCGCCCTCCGTCACGAGTCGACATAGACCCATGGATCTTGTTTTCATTGAAGACCTGCGCATCGAGACGATCATCGGCATCTACGACTGGGAGCGCACCACGCGTCAGGTCGTAGCCTTCGATATCGAGATGGCGTTCGACAACACCAAGCCGGCCGCGAGCGGACGCATCGAGGACACGCTGAACTACAAGTCCGTGTCTAAACGCCTGATCGCCTTCGTCGAAACATCGCATTTCGAACTGGTGGAGACGCTGGCCGAGCAATGCGCGGCCATCATCCGCACCGAATTCGGCGTTCGCTGGCTGCGCCTGAAGCTGTCCAAGCTCGGTGCGGTGACGGGGTCGCGCGCCGTCGGTGTGATCATCGAGCGCGGCGACGCCTGACGCGATGCATCGCGCCTGGCTCAGCCTGGGTTCCAACCTCGACCCCGAGCGCAACCTGCGCGCGGCGCTGGCGGAATTGCGCGCGCGCTTCAGCGGGATCGTCGTTTCGCCGGTCTATCGCTTCGCCGCGGTCGGTTTCGAGGGCCCGGATTTCCTGAATCTCGCCGTCGGCGTCGATACCGATCTCGATCCATTCGCATTGAACGACTGGCTGCACGCGCTCGAGGATCGCCAAGGTCGTCGTCGTGATGTGCCGCGTTTTTCCAGCCGCACACTCGACGTTGATATCGTGTTGTTCGATGACCTCGTGCTGGAAGGTCCCGGTCATCTGCAGATTCCGCGCAAGGAACTCGCCGAAGCGTTTGTGCTGAAACCGCTGGCGGACATTGCACCCGCGCTGCGTCATCCACTCAGCCGCAAGACGCTGTCCGAAATGTGCCTCGAGATGGCATGCAATATCGGACCCGCGCAGGTCGTATCGATCGAATGACCAAACGGACATTCGTCTGACAGGCGCGCTGTGATACAAGACGTCGTGGAACCGACCCCACGTGCCGCAGCGCGGCCTTTCAGTTCTCATGCGAGAGGATCGACGTGCTACGGATTTTCATGAACCTGTTCGGCGGCGCACCCGCAGGCGTGTCGCCGGAGGCTTGGGACGCCGACGAAGGTGAGCAGGTCGCAGTCCGATTTCGACCTCGCCTGATCGCGCAACTGCTGGAAGATCACGCAGCCCTGCGCAACGACATGCGCCGCGTACTCGACGCCTGTCGTCGACGCGACGAAGACGCGCAGATCATCGGTTTGCAAGGTTTTGCCGCGACGTTCCGGCGCAGCAGCCTGATCAAGTCCGTGCAATTCCACCCCTACCTGTATTGGGCGCTGGGTCGCGAGCGCGTCGCCACGAGTCAGGTCGAGACGCTGGTTGCGCAGGCACAGGACCATGTGCAGGCCATCGACGCACTGTTGCGCGCGTACCTCAATGCGCCATGGCTTGCTGCCCAGCGGCGCGCCCTGTTCGGCGACATCGCGCGCATCGCCCATCTGCTCGCTCAGGCGTCCCGGCTGGAAGAGTCATCCCTGTTTCCGCTTTATGTGCCGCCGGGCCAGTACCGTCATTTGCGCGGTGCGCGGACGAACTGATCGCGGCGCATCCGTTCGCGTCGAGTCTGCTTCCGGCAACTGCGTGCGCACGACGACCGTGCTGTCGACGCTGCGCGATGCGGCCCGGTCGCTGAGGCTGTTGCCTATGCACCCAGCAAACGGCCGCCATCGACGCGAATGATCTGTCCGGTCACGAATGCAGCATCGCGCAGCAACCAAAGCACGGCGCCGGCGACATCCGCCGGTGTGCCGGTGCGTTGCAGCGGCGTATCGGCGATCAATTGCTTCTGCTCCGCGGACGCTTTGCCGGCATCCGGCCACAGCACGGCACCGGGCGCGACGCCATTGACGCGTACGTCCGGCGACAGTTCCAGCGCAAGCGCGCGCGTCGCCATCACGAGCGCCGCCTTCGCCATGCAGTACACGCTGTGTTGCGCGAGTGGTCGCTCCGCATAAATGTCGACCAGGTTGACGATCGCACCCTTGCTCGCGGCAAGGTGCGGCGCGGCTGCCTGCGCGAGGAACAGCGGCGCGCGCGCGTTCGCTGCGAATAGCGTGTCCCACTGAATGGGTGTGATGCTGCCGATAGGTGTTGGCGTGAAACCGGAGGCGTTGTTGACCAGTCCGTCGAGGCGGCCAAAACGCGCGATGGTTGCAGCGACGAGCTGCGGGAGGCGTTCGACATCGACGAGGTCGGCCTGCAGCGCAAGCGTGCTGCCCGGCCGCGCAATTTCGAGTTCGGCCAGCAGCGCGTCAAGCTCGGTGCGCGAATGCCGGCAATGCAGGGCGAGGTCGTAGCCAGCCGCATGCAGGGTCCGCGCAATGGCCGCGCCGACCCGTCGCGCCGCACCGGTCACCACCACCACGGGTCGCTCGTTCGCGCTCGTCATCGTTGCGTTCTCCTGAAGCGGTCACCAGCATTGCCGGCAAGGCGGGGAATGCCCGCGCATCAACTATGCTGTCCGCTGATCTTCCTGCGAGAGTGCCGCACAACGCGGCCGCGAGCCAGCCTTGAATTCCGTCCTGCCCGAGCCGGATGCCGACGAGCGTGCGCATTCCGACGCACTCGCCGCCGTGATCCGCAACGAGATTGCCGAGCACGGTGCGATCCCGTTTTCGCGTTTCATGGAGCGTTGCCTGTACGCACCAGGACTGGGCTACTACAGCGCTGGCCGCACCAAATTCGGCGCTGCCGGGGACTTCGTGACGGCGCCGGAGCTCGGCGACCTGTTCGCGCGCACGCTCGCTCGCGCGCTTGCGCCAAGCCTGCGCGAGATCGGCGCGCACGCGGATTTCCTCGAGCTCGGCGGCGGCAGCGGCGCCTTCATGATTGCCGCGATGCGCGAGTTTGCCGCGATCGACGCAGTGCCTCGGCACTATCGAATCCTCGAACCAAGCGCGGACCTCGCGCAGCGTCAGCAAGCGCGGGCACGCGCGGAGCTGTCCGCCGAACTCGCCGCGCGCGTCGAGTGGATTTCGCGCCCTCCGCAAGAGTCCTGGCGCGGCGTGCTGTTCGCGAACGAAGTCGTTGATGCGCTGCCGACGACGCGCTTCGCGATCCGCGACGGGGATGTGTTCGAGGAATGCGTCGATCTTGACGGCGGGCAGTTCATACGTACCGATCGTCCGGCCGACCTGCCCGTCGGAAACGCAGTGCGTGATGTTGAATGCGCGCTGGAGGCGCCGCTCGCGGACGGCTATCGCTCGGAGATCCTGCCGCAACTCCCGTACTGGATCCAGGAGGTGACCGCATCGCTCGAAGCGGGCGTCGCGCTGTTCGTCGACTACGGTTATCCGCGCCGTGAGTACTACTTGCCCGAGCGTAGCGATGGCACCTTGGTATGCCACTATCGCCATCGCGCGCATGCTGATCCTCTGCATTGGCCCGGCCTTGCCGACCTCACGGCTTTCGTCGATTTCACCGCACTGGCCGAAGCCGGCGTCGGTGCCGGAATGGATTTCATCGGCTATTCGCCACAGGGTCAATTCCTGCTCGCGAGCGGGTTGCCCGCACTGCTTGAATCCCTCCCGACATCGCCCGAAGTGCAACGTCTGCGTACCATCGCCGAAGCAAAGCGTCTGACACTGCCCGGCGATATGGGTGAGCGTTTCCAGGCGATGGGGTTCGCGCGGGGCGTCGAGAACGCGCTGCCCGGATTGCGCGCGCTCGACCTCTCGCGACGCTTGTGAAGCCGCGCACGCCATGCTCCTGACCCGACTGATCGACGTGATGCTTTCGCCGCTGAGCTTCGGCCTGCTGCTGGCACTCCTGCTGTGGCGGAGTCGCGCGCATTTACCGCGCGGGCTGTGGCGAACCGGGCTGGTCCTTGAAGCACTTTGCTTCGTATTCACCACGCCGCTCGGCGCCAGCGCGCTGGTCGGGATCGAGGAGCGCCGAGCTGCATCCTCTACGGCGTGCATGGCACCGACACCAACCACGATCGTGGCGCTTTCCGGTGGACTCAGGCGCGCGCCGCGCGACTCGGATGACTACGGCGCACTGAATGTCGAAAGCATGCAGCGTGCCTTCGATGCGGCGAACTTGGTGATGGCTACGTCTGGTGCGGAGCTTGTGATCAGCGGTGGTACCCGACCTGGCGACGAGATCGCCGAAAGCACGCTGATGGCCGGCATCGCGCGGCGGCTCGGCGTGCCTGCCGCTGCGATCCGCACCGAGGTCACATCGCGTACAACCTGGGAGAATGCACAACACGTGCGTGCGCTCGTGCCGGCGTTGCCAGCGCGGATCTGGCTCGCGACCTCGGCCATGCACATGCCGCGCGCCCTGATTGCGTTCCGCGCAGCCGGCTTTGAGCCCTGCGCACACCCCGGTGATTTCCGCGCCGCGCCTTTCCGGGAATTCACCGATCTGCTGCCGAGCGGCGGCGCAGTCTCCGCCAGCGCCGAGGCTTTGCACGAACTGGTCGGCGAGCTTGCCTATCGCTGGCGCGCCAGGCGCTAACCGCGAACAAGACTTGCGGCGGATGATTGTATCCGCCCATGGTTGGTCATAATATCCGGGCTTCTGGGTCAGGGGATCCATAACTTGGTTGCGTGCTACGCCTCTCATGGCTGACGAGGCGTCTTTCGTGCGCGTGAACTTTCGTCATGAGGAAAATCCAGATGTTTCGCAGGCAGGCCTTGTACGGAGCGCTGGCGCTCCTGGTTACCGTATTGAGTGCGATTGGTCCGGCATCGGCACAGATTGTCGATGCCGGGGCAGTGTCGTCGCCTCCTGAGGATGCGCCGCAGTACATCAAGGGCTGGGAGCCCAAGGATGCCGGCTCTGCCGCACAGGATCCTGACGAGGGAGACATCGCCGACACCTTCCTGGCGACGCACCGGTCCGGCAAGGCCGCTGCCGTCGTCGGCGCGATGCGCCGCACCGATGCAATCGGCACCGCGGATTTGCGTCATCTTCTGCCAGGCCAACCGGTCAAGCGCAATCGCGAGCGCCGCGAGAACGAAGGTCCTACGCCGCATCCGGTTCTCTTGCCCGGCACTGAAGGCAGTCCTTCGGCCGTTGAACAAGCGCCCGGTGGCGGCCTGTCGCCATCCCTTCCGCATCCCGCCGCACCGGCGCCTGCGCCGATCACGACCTTCGATGGTCTCGACTACGCCACATGGGGTGCTGGCCACCCGCCTGACAACAACGGTGATGTCGGGCCGACCTACTACATCTCGACCGTCAATACCTCGATCGGCATCTACAGCAAATCGACAGGCGCACTCGCTGTCGGGATCACGTTCGACAATTTCATGAGCCAGGGCAGTTTCGGCAACCTGTGCGACACCGACAACTTCGGCGATCCGGTGGTGGTATACGATTCCTTTGAGGATCGCTGGATCATCACCGACTTCGCGTTCACGACCAACGCATCGGGCGTCGTCAACTCGAACGTATACCAGTGCTTTGCCGTATCACGCAGCGGCGACCCGGTCACCGGGGGGTGGTACTACTACTCCGACGTTACCAGCGACGTCTTCCCGGACTATCCAAAGTTCGGCATCTGGAGCGATGGCCTTTACCGCTCGTCCAACAATTTCGGCCCCGGTCCTGCCGGCAGCGGTTTCGTCGGCACCCGCGTCTGGGCCTACAACAAGGCTCAGATGTACGCCGGCGCGGCTGCCGTGCAGATCGTCCAATTCGATACGCCTGACACCGCGGATTTCAGCCTGCTGCCTTCCAACGCGCGTTTGCAGGCCGGAACGCCGCCGGCAGGGACCCCGAACTATTTCGTCTCACTCTCCGAATATCTGAATTCGCAGAACGTCTACGCCTTTCACGTCGACTGGAACCGCCCCTCGCTGTCCACTTTTGGTCTCGTCGCCACGCCGCTGGCGGGCAGCAGTTGGGCCAATGCGACACCGCCGACCAGTCCGACCCCGAAGAACGCGCTGGACAGTCTCGGCATCCGCGCAATGATGCAGAACCAATACACCAACATCGGCGGCGTCCAATCGCTGTGGGACTCGCACACGGTGCGTCGCACGACCACTGGCTCCAACGTGCCGCGCTGGTACCAGATCAATGTCAGCGGTGGCGCGGTCGCGGCGAACGACGTGCAGTCGACAAACTGGGATCCGGATGCGGCCGACACCAACTATCGATGGATGTCGAGCCTGGCTGTCGACCGCGCAGGCAATGTGGCGCTTGGCTATTCGCTGTCCAACAGCACGACCAATCCCAAGGTCATGTATGCCGGCCGACTCGCCGGCGACGCAGCCAATACCTTCAGCCAGACCGAGCAGACGCTGTTTGCGGGCACGGGTTCGCAGACCGGCAATTGCGGCGCGAGCAGCTGTACGCGCTGGGGTGACTACAGCGCGATGACTTTGGACCCGGATGGCTGCAGGTTCTGGTACATCAACGAGTACTACACGACGAACGACCTGAACAACCGTACCCGCATCGGCGCATTCAAATATCCGTCGTGCACGGTGGTCGGCAATGGCGGCACGATTTCGGGTGCGGTCACAGCGAGTCCGGGCGGCAGCCCGATCAGTGGTGCGACCGTGACGCTCGGCAGCCGCGTTGCCACGACCGATGCGCTGGGTTTCTACTCGTTCACGATTCCAGCCGGCACCTATCCGCTGGAGACGGCAAGTGCAGGTGGCTACGGACCGGGTTCCGCCAGTTCGCTGGTCGTGACCGACAGCGGCACGACTACACAGAACTTCGCGCTCTCGGCTGCGCCAGCGAATGTCTGCTACACCGACACCACGCAGTCCGATTTCCAGACCGCGGCGCTGACCAACATCGACCTCGCCAGCAGCCTGGGCGATGCGATTCTGACCTCGACCTCGCTGTTGACCGACGCAAAGCAGGAAACGAATTCCGGCAGTGGCTTCGGCTTCACCAACACAGGTTGGACAGGGCAGACCTTCACGGCGTTGACCACCGGTCAGCTCAGCAGTGCGGACGTCTATATGTTCTGCTCAGGTTGCAGCGGCGCCAATCCCAACATCACCGTTTCGGTGCGTGCCGTAGCCGGCAATCTGCCCACCGGCGCGGATCTCGCGAGCGGCACCATCGCCGGCTTCAACGACAACGCCGCAGGTGGATTCCAGAAGGCGATCTTCGGCACGCCGATCAACGTGACCGCAGGCACCCAGTACGCACTCGTCGTGCGTGCGGTGGCGGCGCGCACCGGTATTTATGCGTACACGGTCAGCAATACCACCGGCGCCAACCCGTATGCGGGCGGCCGCAACGCAACCTCGACGAACAGCGGTTCAACCTGGGCCGGGCAGACCCGAAGCATGGTGTTCCACACCTACGTCACCGTTCCGCGGACTTATTCAAGTTCCGGCGATCTGGTCTCCAACGCCAAGGACGCCAACCCGGCGATCGGCTATACCCCGACGTGGTCGACGTTGAACTGGACGGGTACCACGCCGGCCAGTACCACGCTGCGTTTCCAGGCGGCGGGCAGCAGTGTGGTAACCGGTCCGTTCAACTTCGTCGGACCCGATGGCACCGCGGGCACGTACTTCGCGAACGGCGGCTCGTTGAGCCAGTTCAACGGAAGCCGCTTCGTCCGCTATCACGCCTATCTCGGCACGTCGAACACGGCGGCTACGTCGGCCCTTAGCGACGTAACGCTCTGCTCATCGAACCAACCACCGACGCCGGTAGCAACGAAGCTGGCTTTCACCACGCAGCCGCCAGCGAGTTCGCTGGTCGGTGCCGCGTTCAGCACGCAGGTGAGCGTGGAGGATGCGAGTGGCAACGTCGTCACCAGCGACACATCGCCGGTGACACTGGCGCTCTCTGGCGGCACCGGTGGCGCGACGCTCGGTGGTACGACGACGGTGAACGCCGTCAGCGGCGTGGCGACATTCGCTAACCTGTCGGTGGACACTGCGGGTACCGCCTATGTGCTCAATGCGAGCGACGCCAGCCTGACCGGCGCGGCGAGCAACCCGTTCAACATCGCGCCGAACACGTACACGATCGGCGGCAGTGCGAGCGGCCTGACCGGTTCGGTGTCGTTGAAGCTCGACGGCACCACACCGACGAGCACGCAGACGCAGACGTTCGCCGCAAACGGCAGCTTCACGTTCACGACGCCGCTGCAGTCCGGTTCGGGCTGGACGGTCAGCATCGCAACGCAACCGACGGGTCAGACCTGTGCGGTGACGAGCGGCAGCGGTGCGAACCTGTCGGCGAACGTGACGGCCGTGCAAGTGGTTTGCACCACCAACACGTACACGATCGGTGGCAGCGTCACCGGCCTCACCACGTCAGGTTTGGTGCTTGCAGCGACAGCAGGTAGCCAGACCGTCACCGTGCCGTCGGGCGCGGCCAGTTATCAGTTCCCGACGGCGGTGCCGACTGGCACGGCCTACACGGTCAGTGTGCAGACACAGCCGACCGGCCAGACCTGCTCGGTTGCGAACGCGAGCGGCACGATCGCAAATGCGAACGTGACCAATGCGAACGTCACCTGTACAACGAATCTGTACAGCATCGGCGGCAGCATCAGCGGTCTGACCGGTTCCGTATTGCTGAAGCTTGACAGCACGACACCGACCACGACCCAGACGCAAGCGTTCGCAGCGAACGGCAGTTTCACGTTTGCGTCGACGCTGGCGTTCGGCTCCGGCTGGACGGTCAGCATCGCAACGCAACCGACGGGTCAGACCTGCGCGGTGACGAGTGGCAGTGGAGCAAACCTGTCGGCGAACGTAACGACGGTGCAGGTCACGTGCACGACCAACACCTACACGATCGGCGGCAGCCTCAGCGGCCTGACCGGTTCGGTGTCGTTGAAGCTCGACGGCACCACGCCGACCAGCACGCATACGCAGACCTTCGGCGCAAGCGGCAGCTTCACCTTCACGACGCCGCTGCAATTCGGTTCGGGCTGGACGGTGAGCATCGCAACGCAACCGACGGGTCAGACCTGCGCGGTGACGAGTGGCAGTGGAGCAAACCTGTCAGCGAACGTGACGACGGTACAAGTCACGTGCACGACCAACACCTACACGATCGGCGGCAGCGTCAGCGGCCTGACCGGTTCGGTGTCGTTGAAGCTCGACGGCACGACACCGACCACGACCCAGACGCAACCGTTCGCAGCGAACGGCAGCTTCACCTTCACGACGCCGCTGCAGTTCGGCTCGGGCTGGACGGTCAGCATCGCAACGCAACCGACCGGCCAGACCTGCGCGGTGACGAGCGGCAGTGGTGCGAACCTGTCGGCGAACGTGACGACGGTGCAGGTCACGTGCACAACCAACACGTACACGATCGGCGGCAGCGTCAGCGGCCTGACCGGATCGGTCTCGTTGAAGTTGGACGGCACCACACCGACCAGCACGCAGACGCAGACCTTCGGCGCGAATGGCAGCTTCACCTTCACGACGTCGCTGCAGTTCGGTTCGGGCTGGACGGTGAGCATCGCAACGCAACCGACGGGTCAGACCTGTGCGGTGACGAGTGGTAGTGGTGCGAATCTGTCGGCCAACGTGACGACGGTGCAGGTGAATTGCGCGGTGAGCAGCTACCTGGTGAGCGCGTCGGTATCCGGCGGCAATGGCACGATCACGCCGGGCTCCCAGAACGTGAACTACAACGGCACGGCCAGCTTTGTGATCACACCGTCCGCCGCGTACCACGTCGTGTTGCCGCTGGGTGGTACCTGCAGCCAAGGTACGTTGAGCGGCACGACCTACGTCACCGGCCCAATCGTGGGCGCCTGCTCAGTGATCGCGAGTTTCGCACCCAATCCGCCCGATCATCTCGCCTTCGTCGCGCCGCCGGCCGACGTGTTCCGGGGCGACCGCCTCGGTGGGGTCCAGGTGGCGATTGTCGATGACCAGGGCAACGTCATCACGACCGACTCCAGTTCGCAGATCACGCTCTCGACCGCGGCCTGTGGCGGCTCGGTTACGCTGGAACAGGCGACGGTCAGCAACGGCATCGCCACCTTCGCTGCCGGCGCGACTCCGCGCTTCTATACGCTGGCCAACGGCAAGCAGATGGCGGCGACAAGTGGTAGCTACAACGCCAATGCGACGTTCAACGTCATCACCGGTGGCGAGCTTCTGTTCGCCGACGACTTTGAAATCTGCCGCCTCTGACGACGCGTGACGGCGCGCGGATTGTCCGCGCGCCATTCCGCCTTCTTTCGACCCCGTTTCGGCGGGGTTTTTTCTCAGGTTGCAGTTCGCTCCAGCTTTGCGATCGCATGCGTGCGCGCCGCGCGCATCGCCTCTCCAATCTTCGGCCCCGTGATGCCCTGCGCAACGAAAAGCGCCGCATCGACCGCCGCTGCGACCGCATGCGCCGCGCGCAGGAAATCTGCTTGCGGATACGGTGTTTCGGACAGACCGAGGCGACCGCGCTTGTCCGCTTCGCACGCGAGCAGGAAACGCGGCAAACGCTCGGGGCGGCGGAAACTGTCGAGTCGCTCCAGCAGTTCGAGCACGGTCGTCGCGCGCAGTTCGAACGCCCGATGCGCATCAAGGTGCAGGCGACATACCAACTCCGCGAGTGCCGCGTACTCGGCAGGCACCTTGAGTCGCGCACACAGCGCGCGCACCGGTTCGATACCGTTGTGCTCGTGACGTATGTGGCGCGGCAGCTCGTCCGTCGGCGTCAGCGCCTTGCCCAGGTCGTGTGTGAATGCGCACCAGGCGACCATGTCGTCGCGCGGTGCCAGCTGCGCAGCCATGTCGAGCACCAGTTCGATATGGATGCCCGTGTCGACTTCCGGATGGTATTCGGCGCGCTGCGGAACGCCGTACAGCGCGTCGACCTCGGGAAAGATCACGCGCAGTGCGCCACAGGCGCGCAGCACTTGCAGGAACGCGGATGGCGTCGGCTCGCTCAGCGCCTTGCGCGTTTCCGCCCATACGCGTTCGGGCACGAGATGATCGACTTCGCCTTCGTCGACCATCTGCCGCATCAGCGCGATGGTTTCGTCCGCAACGCGAAAACCGAGCGAGGCATAGCGCGCGGCGAAACGTGCGACACGCAATACGCGCACGGGATCCTCGACGAAGGCCGGCGACACGTGGCGCAGAACCCGCTCGGCAAGATCATGTTGGCCATCGAAGGGATCGACGATCCTGCCATGCTCATCTTCGGCCATTGCGTTGATCGTGAGATCGCGGCGTTCGAGGTCCTGTTCGAGCGTGACGGAGGCGTCGGCCTCGAATGCAAAGCCGTGATAGCCGCGACCGGTCTTGCGCTCGGTACGCGCAAGCGCGTATTCCTCCTGCGTTCGCGGATGCAGGAAAACCGGAAAGTCCTTGCCCACCGGCCGATAGTCGAGGGCGAGCAGTTCTTCCGGTGTCGCACCGACGACGACGTAGTCGCGATCGGCGACGTCGAGTCCGAGCAATTGATCGCGGACCGCGCCGCCGACAAGATAGATGTGCATCGGACGATTGTGCCAGAGAGGGTCGATTTGCGGCCGCAGCCGCCCCTGTCAATACTCCTTGCGCAAACGGTCGAGGCGCTGCTGGCGACCGGCGCCGGCGAGAAGAGCAGGCATCACCTGCATCATGGGCGTCGCGACGATGCCAAGCATCGCGAGACCGTCCTCGCTTGCGATTGAATCGAGTTTGAGCGAGCGGAAATTGTCCCGTGAGATGGGTTTTCCAGGCAGCCACTCGCCGACGCAGGCTTGCACGAAGCCGAGCGCGTCCGGCAATGGAATCACGCCGCGTCGCTTGCCGAGCATCTGCGCGGTCCAGCGCACGATCTGCGCCAGTTCGATCGTGCGCGGACCTGCAAGCTCGTAGATGCGGCGGGACGTGTGCGGATGGATCAACGCCCGGGCGAAGGCTTCGGCGACGTCACCAACGTAGACCGGCGCGAACATGGCGTGTGGACGCGCGAGTGGCAGCAGTGGCGTCATGCGCAGCAGCGATGCAAAACGGAAGAACAGTCCATCACCGGGACCGAAGATCACCGATGGCCGGAACAACGTCCATGCGAGGGGTGATGCCTTCACGAGCGCGTCGGCTTCGCCGCGTGTCTTAAGGTAGAAGCTCTCGCCTTCGCCGGCACGCAGCGCGCTCATCTGCAGCAGGCGCGGCACGGCAGCCGCGGCGCAAGCAGCCAGCAGCGTTTGAGTCAGTTCGACATGCGCCTTGTGGAAGCCGCGACCGTCGCTGCCACGTTCGTTGAGGATGCCAATCAGATTGATCGCGGCGTCGGCGCCTGTGAGGTGGCCTGCAAGCGTGCAGCGGTCATGCACATCCGCATTGAGCACCATCACGCGGGGCAGCACGCCCAGTTCGCGGTGCTTGTCGCGGTTGCGCGACAGTACCGTGATCGTGTGGCCGTCGGCATGCAGGCGCGGCACCAGATGGCTGCCGACGAAGCCGGTGCCACCGAGTACGACGATCTTTTGCGGCTTCATGGGCAGCACTCCGAAGCACGACGAAGGCCATCATGTAACGCGTTTTGCCGGCTTGCGCAAACGCCAACGCGCGGCGAGTGCCGGCCTTTGCTGCAAAAGAGGTCAACGAGCCGCGCGTGGTGCCGATGGCTGGGGGGTCTCGGTGCGTGCGCAGACGACCGCCTTGCGCGGGGTCGCGTCGGTGGGTGCCTGATAGGCCTGGCCTATTTTCGGCATGCGCGCCGACAAGGCGAGCACCTTGCCGTTCATGCGCCAGTCGTAGATCACGCTGAAGGCAAGCACGCGCGCGACGTATTCACGAGTTTCGCGGTACGGGATCGTTTCGATGAAGAAATCCGGGTCGAGCGCGGCGCGTGCATCGAGCCAGCGCCCGACGGGCGCTTCGCCCGCGTTGTAAGCGGCACTTGCAAGCCACGGACTGCCTTCATAGCGGTCGGCCATCTTGCCGAGGAAGCGCGTTCCCAATTGCACGTTCAAGTCCGCATCGAACAGGTCGTGAGCGTTGGTGTATGGCAGCTTCTCCGCTTTCGCCAGCTGCTTGGCCACGCCGGGGAGCAATTGCATCAGGCCGTAGGCGTCGGCGCCCGAGTGTGCGTCGGTCATCCAGGCGCTCTCGGCGCGGATGATCGCGTAAGCCCATGCCGGATCGATGCCGGCTCCGCGTGCCTCCCGTTTCACTTGCGCCTCCATGCCTAGCGGAAAACGCTGCTCATACAACCGCTGGGTCTGCGGGTCGGCCGAAAACGCGAACACCGCGCGGTCGTACCAGCCGCGACGATAGGCAAGGTCCGTGGCGATACGGCGCTGGTCATCATCCAGCTTGGTCATCGCAAAGTCCCATTCGCGGCGCGCTTCGGGAAGCATCCCGAGCTCACGAAATTCAAACGCGCGCGCCAGATCGGTCTGCGCGGCGAGGTCGGCTTCGATCTTCGGATCACCCGCCAGCGTGTTCGGGCAGATCGTGTATGGCTGTGAGGTCCAGTCGGAAGCGAGAAATCCATAGAAATTCGATTCGCGTGCAAGGTCGCCGAAAAGCGGGTTGGCTTCCGCTGTGCGCTTCAGCTTCGTCAACACGCGTGCGCGCAGGTAACGCCAACGCGGGTCCGACTTCTGTTGCTCCGACAAGCCATCCAGTGCTGCAAGCGTCTCGGGCAAATCGCCGCTGGTCAATGCAATGCGAACCTGCCATTCGCGCGTCGCGTCATCCTCGGCTTCGGCCGGGAGTGCCTTCAGGCGTGCCAGCGCATCGGGCGAATAGCTCGTCGCGCGATACAGCGCGAGTGCGTTGAGCACGCGATTCTTCTGAGCGGCATCCCATTTGTAGCCTGGTTCGAGTTCGGCCCACGCGGTTTCCGCAGCCGCGCTGTTGCGGCGTGCCTGGCGCGCAAGACCGTAAGCGAGCGCGTCGCGCGCGCGCGGCTCATCGGGCCAGGCTTTCGCCTTGACGAAGGTCGCAGCCGGGTCGCGCAAGGTGGCGATGATGCGGTCGGCCGCCGCGCGATCGGTGCCGGCGAGCAGTGTCGCCGCTTGCGCTGCAGTCTCGACATTGCCTTCGCCGGCAGCGCGTTCGAGTCGCTCCCATACGTGCGCGTCGCTGAGGACTGCACTGGCGCGCGCGGCCTGCAGAACGGCGTCGCAGGCGCCTGGCAGTGCGCGTCCGCCTTGCCAAAGCACACCAAGGTCGCCAGCGAAATCGAGCTTTACGTGCTCGGCGAGTTTCGCCTGCAGCGCATCGCATTGCAGTTCGCGATCGCTGGTCTTCTGGTACAGCTTGCGAAAAGCGACCCAGTCGCTGCGTCGTGCGAGTTCGCGCAGATACGCGTTGCGCAAGTCGCTGGCCGCGAGCGAGCCGGACCATTGCGAGAGGAAGTGTTCGACTTCATGGCGGTCGACCTTGGCGATGCGCGGCCGCAGCGCGGCCAACTCGATATACGGTGTCAACGGGTAGTGCGGGTCGATCCCAGCGGCGATCTTCTTCCACGCGCCCTCAGGCGGTCGCGAGGCTGCTGCGAGTGCGGCGCGGAACTGGGAACGCTCGGTCGCGCGATCGGCAGCGGCGAGCGGGGGGGCGACGAGGGCGAT
This sequence comes from Dokdonella sp., assembly GCA_039926025.1. Classification (GTDB taxonomy): domain Bacteria; phylum Pseudomonadota; class Gammaproteobacteria; order Xanthomonadales; family Rhodanobacteraceae; genus Dokdonella_A. The sequence continues at coordinate 14,894 of JBDSXV010000228.1, read as the reverse complement.
GCACGACGCGACCAGCACGACAAGCGAGCAGTGGCGAGGCGGGAAAAAACGCATGCGATGCAACCGGAAGACGAGGGAAGGGCTCCAGTGTAGCGTCGCGGCAGCGCTGCCTATCGCGTAACGCGACGTATGCATGTCTTTGGCGATCTCTGCAACGCTTTGTTTTCACAATAATTTCAAAAAAATTCACATCCTTGTAGCAAAATTCGAACACTTGCTTTACATTTTCCCAATTGCCGGCTGCCAACAGCGGTTGGTGCACGTTACATTTGCGACATCCGCTCGCTCCACTGATTCCTTAGCTTGGGAGATTTTCCATGCGTTCACGTCGTTTGGCCAACGTTGCCGTCCAAACCTTGGCTGGCGCCATCCTGTTGGCGCTGTATGTCGTTCCCGCCATTGCCCAAGATCGCGTTGGCGACGATGCGCAGAAGCTTCAAGTCATCGAAGTCACGGGCTCGCGCATCAAGAAGGCTGATATTGAAGGGCAGACGCCCATCCTGACGGTCACCTCGAAAGACATCGAGGCCACGGGTCTGGGTTCGATCGGCGACGTGATCCAGCGTCTGTCGGTCAGCGGCTCGTCGCTCAACACCAAGTTCAATTCCGCCGGCAACTTTGGTTTCGCGGCGGACGGCTCCGGCGTCGGTTCCGGCTCGACCACGATCTCGCTGCGCAACCTCAACGCCAAGCGCACCCTGATCCTTGTCGACGGCTTGCGCTGGGTCAACGAATCCTCGGCCTCCGGCGTTTCTGCCGCAGTCGACCTGAACACGATTCCGGCCAGCATCGTTGACCGCATCGAGATCCTGAAGGACGGCGCTTCGTCGCTGTACGGCTCCGACGCGATTGCCGGCGTGATCAACATCATCACCAAGAAGAAGCAGGATGGCGTTGGCGTCGGCTTGTACTACGGCGACTACCAGGTCGGCGACGGCAAGACCTACTCGGGTCACATCTCGATGGGAGCACACACGGACCGCGCCGATTTCTTCTTCGACGTCAGTCATTTCAAGCAGGATTCCATCAGCGCGGGCGACTGGGACCAGTCCTCCTTCCCGACGCCGGGCGCAGGACTTGCCGGCGGCAGCTCCTATATCCCGACGACGCGCTCGATTTTCTTCCCGACCGATCCGAACAACACCTATGGCGGCCTGTGCCCGCTCAACGCGAGCGGCGTCGCGCGTTGCAACATCACCGCTAACGGAACGGCAGCCAACGGGTTGCAGGACTTTCCGGGTGGCTTCCACAGGTTCACGAATGCAGACCGCTTTGATTTCGCGCCGTACAACTTGCTGTTGACCCCGAATGAACGGACCGGCATCTTCGGACAGGGCAGCTATGCGCTCACCGACAACGTCAAGTTCTACTTGAAGGGCCTGTACAACACGCGCAAATCGGTGAACCAGGCGGCGCCGGAGCCGATTGGCCTGGGCTCCGCACTGAACACCAGCGACCTCGGCCTCACCACCGGGGTGGACGTGACCAACCCGTATAACCCGTTTGGCGTCACGCTCGATCCGAACAGCAACTTCCTCGGCCTTGGCCGTCGTCCGGTCGAAGGCGGGCCGCGCGTGTTCCAGCAGGATGTCGACACGCGTTACATCGCGACTGGACTGCAGGGTTTCTTCAACGCAGCCGATCGTGATTTCAACTGGGACGTCAACTACGTCGACAGCACCAACGACGCGACCCAGACGGTGCACGGCACCTACAACATCGCGCACATCGCCCGCGCGCTCGGCCCGATCGCCGATTGCACCGGCTCGTGCGTTCCGCTGAACATCTTCGGAGGCCCGGGTTCGATCACGCCGGAAATGCTGCAGTACATCCAGTTCATCGAAAATGATCGCAGCAAGAACAAGCTGCAGATGTTCACGGCCAACCTGTCCGGTGATGCGTTCAGCCTGCCGGCGGGTGCGCTCTCATTCGCGACCGGATATGAGCATCGTCATCTGCAGGGTTCGTATACGCCTGACTCGGTCGTGATTGCCGGCGAATCCAACGGCGTGCCGTCGTTGCCGACCTCCGGCGAATACTCGATCGACGAACTCTATCTCGAGCTGAATGCGCCGCTGCTGAAGGATGTTGCGTTCGCCAAGAGCCTCGATCTGTCGGTCGCGTCACGCTATTCCGACTACTCGAGTTTCGGCACCACGACCAACAGCAAGGTGGGTTTGCGCTGGCAGTTGAATGATGACCTGACCTTGCGCGGCACCTGGGCTCAGGGCTTCCGCGCCCCGTCGATCGGCGAACTGTTCGGTTCGCCTGCGCGTTTCGATGCGTCGATCCAGGATCCCTGCAATGGTGCCACCGGCACCTCGGCGACCAACTGCATCGCGCAAGGCGTCGCCAATCCGGCGACGTTCGAGGCGTCCAACACGCAGATCTCCACGCGCACGGGTGGCAACATCCACCTGCAGCCGGAAACCTCGCGCAGCATCACCGCGGGTGCGGTCTACAGCCCGAACTGGGCGGCCAACACCTCGTGGTCGCAGAAGATGGATTTCGAGCTGACCTACTTCAACATCAAGGTCAACAACTCGATCCAGGCGCCGGACGCGCAGACACAGCTCAATCGCTGTGTTGCGACGAATTCGCCGATCTTCTGCAACGGTATCGTGCGCGGGCTATCTGGCGACATCATCAACTTCAGCAACTTCCTGCAGAACCTCGGCACCGTGAAGACCTCGGGCTATGACCTTGGTGCGACCTGGAGGGGCAACGAGACCAGCTTCGGAAGCTTCGGCGCCGGCGTCAGCACGACCTACACGGCGCACTACTCCTCGGTAGCGAAGGACTCGGGCCTTGCCGAGCCGCTCACCGTCGGTATCGAAACGCTCAACCAGGCGCTTCCACGGTGGCGCACGACGCTCAATGCAACATGGGCGTATTCGTCATGGAGTGCGAGCTGGGCCGTGCGTTACGTTTCCGCGTTGACTGAAAACTGCAATCCGGATCTGACCAGCGCAGGCGCTGTGTGCAGCAGTCCACTGGCGGATCTGTCGGGCGGCACGAACCATCTTGGTTCGACCACGTTCAACGATGCGCGCGTGAGCTGGAAGGTTCCGACCGACTTCGATTTCACCTTGTCGGCCGGCATCAACAACATCTTCGATCGCAGTCCACCGATCTGCGTGTCCTGCTCGTTGAACGGCTATGACGCCGGCACCTACGACCTGCCGGGCCGCTTCGGCTACGTCTCTTTGAACATCAAGTTCTGATAGCCAGCTGAGTTGAAGCAAGCGAGAAAGGGTCGCCAATGGCGGCCCTTTTTCTTGCGCGCAATCGTGAGTCGAGTCGAGTAGAGATCGCCGGCGCGCGATATTCACCCGCAAAGGGGCTGCCGCGCGTATAGAGGCGGCCTGGCAAAACGCTGGGTGATCAGGCGTCTTTCGTGAGTGCCGACGGAAAACTTACGCGCGCCGCCAGCGGCAGGTGATCCGACACCGGATACGGCAGCGCCCAGCGTTTTTCCACCTTCAGCGACGCGGAAACCAGGATATGGTCGATCGACCGGATCGGCTTCCAGCTCGGGAAGGTAGCGGGCGAGTCCTCCGTACGCAGCAACGACGTGCGTGCGTAAAGAATATCGAGTTCCTTGCCTTCGGCAGGCGCATTGAAGTCGCCCATCATCACCACGTTCGGATGCTGGCCGATCAACTCGGCCAGGAACGCGATCTGGCGTGCGCGCGCGGTCGGTCCCAGAGAAAGGTGCACGACCACGACGATGAGTGCGTCGTTGCCTTCGCCGAAGCGGGTCCATAGCGCACCGCGGCCCGGAATACGACCCGGCAGCGGATAGTCGAGCACTTCATCGGGTTGCCAGCGTGCGAGCAGACCATTGCTGGATGTCGCCAGGCGTGACACGCGACGATTCGGTTGATGGCTCCAGAACGGAAAGTGGGCTGCTTCGGCAAGATACTGGGTCTGGTTGAGGAAGCCCGAACGCAGGCTGCCCGCATCGGCTTCCTGCAAGCCGACGAGATCGAACTCGCCGATCACGCGCGCGAGACCATCGAGATTCGCCCGCTTACCATGCGGCAGCACGTGTTTCCAGCTGTGCGTGACATAGTCGCGGTAGCGCTTCACGCTGCCACCGGCGAGAATGTTGCAGCTGAGCAAGTTGAGCTGGCGCTCGTCAGCGCGTGCGCTGGCGAGACCCGCGGAAGCGGAGAGCATCATGCCCGCGAGGCTAACCAGCGTAGGCGGTACCGGCAAGCCCCATGAGGCCTGCCGACGGCAAAAGGCGGTCGCACGCGCAAGTGGCGGACGACGCGAAGCGACTACTTCTTCTTTTTGGCCGGCCTGGTGGTCGTCGCATGTTCTTTCTGCACCAGCCAGCCGATCAGGTCGATCAACTGCGGAAAACCGCCGGCCGATTGGCCGCTCATGCGGTACTTGCCATTGACGATCACGCTGGGCGTCCCGTCAACACCGTCCGCCTTGACGATATCGCGTGCGCGCGAAAGCTTGCTCTCCACTTCGAATGATGAAGCTGTGGCGAGGAACTTTGCCTTGTCGACGCCGTGCTGCGCATAGAAGCCGGCGAGGTCCTCGATCGTGTGCAGAGACGCATGATCGCGATGCAATGCGTCGAACAAGGCCTGATGGGTCTGCTCAAGGACGCCCAGCGATTGTGCTGCGTAGAACGCGCGCGCATACGGTTCCCACTGCGGACTGAAGATCGCCGGCATGTAGCTGAAGCTCGCATATGCAGGCAATGCCTGCTTGATCTGTTCCGCATACGGCTGGAAGTGCGCGCAATGCGGGCAGGCATAGGAGAACACTTCAAGCACTTCGATCTGCGAGCCGCTCACGGTCGCCTGCGGAGGATCGATCACGAAATAATTCTTGCCGGCCTCCCAATCGGCCTTCGCCGGCTCCGCGACGGGCGCATCAGCTGCATTCGCGATCGACGCCAGCAGCGCGCCAGCAAGCAGGAAACCCAGACGCTTCAGCATGATTTGTGTCCTTGTCGGAGCAGAGGGATGGAGGCCGTCGTCAGCGCGGTCGCGCGACGGCAGTGCCGGCGACCGTGAATCAGTGCTTTTTTGTCGTCGCTGCTTCCTGCGCGACCAGGAACTGCGCGATTGCAACCATTTCGTCGAAGTCGATCTTCTGCTCTGCGTTGGCAGTGATCCGGTACTTGCCGTTGATGATCAGGGTCGGCGTCGAGTCGATACCGTACTTGACCTCGCGATCATGACCATTGGCAAGCTGGCCGTCGACAACGAACGATTCGACGGTCGAAAGGAAGCTGCCCTTGTCGGCGCCGTGCTGCGCATAGAAACCTGCCATGTCATCAAGCGAATTCATCGGAAGCTTGTCGCGATGGATCGCATCGAACATTGCCTGGTGCGTTTTTTCAACGAGGCCCAGACTTTTTGCGACATAAAAGCTGCGCGCGAACGCGATCCAGCGCGGCTCAAAGTCGGCCGGCAGCAGGACAAATTCGGCGTTTTTCGGCAGGCTGGCCTTCAACTGGTCTGCATAGGGCTGGAAATGAGCGCAGTGCGGGCAGGCGTAGGAAAACACTTCGAGGACTTCGATCTTGTTGCCGGTCGTTGTTGGCTGCGGCGGTTCGATCAATTGATAGCTCTTGCCTGCCTCCCACGCGGGTTTGGCACCATCGGCCGCGAAGGCGAAGGAAGCGGACAGGGACAGCAGACCGGCAATCAGAATCAGCGTGCGCGCGAACATCGTGATGCTCCAGTAGTGAGGGGGCGACAAGCGCGGCTTACTTGCCCGCTGCTTCCTTCGCAATCAGGAATTTGATCAGTGGCGCGACCTTGTCGACGCCGCCGGCCGAAGCGACGCTGAGGCGGTACTTGCCGTTGACGATCAAGGTGGGCGTGGAGTCAACGCCGTACGCCTTGAGCTGGGCGTCCGCGCGCTTCATCTTGGTGTTGACCGCGAATGAATTCGCGACACCGACCACATCTTCGGCCTTCACGCCAAATTTGGCGTAGAACGTGGCGACATTTTCAATCGTCGGCAGCGGCTTGAGCGGACGATGCGTGGTTGCATCGGCAATGCGCAGTGTGCCGTCGTCCTTCCACACCGCATCGAACGTCGCGTTGTGGGTCTTGTCCAGGATGCCCAGCGCCTGCGCTGCGTAGAACGCGCGCTGGAATACCGGCCAGCCTTCATCGCTGCGGAACGAAGCGGGCAGATAGGAAATTTCCACGTTCGCCGGCAGCGCCGCCTTCAGCTTCTCCATCGTCGCCTGAAACATGTTGCAGGCCGGGCATGCGTAGGAAAACACCTCGACAATTTCAATCTTGTCGGCATTCGCCGTCGGCTGCGCCGGCTCCACCGGGAACCAGTTCTTGCCTGCCTCAAAGGTGTCTTGCGCGGACGCAAGCGTAGCGAAAGCAAGGCCAAGCAGCAGGGCGGAAACATGTTTCAACATCGGATACTCCGGTCAGGACAGGGTTGACGCGCACGTTCGCGCGTCATCGCTAAGCGAGTTTCGGAACGTTCGACTGAATGCCGATTCAATACAACCGAGCAAGAATTCAACCGGGGATACCACTATGCGAACGCGCTTGGATCACTTTGCAGCGGTCGCAGTTCCCGAGTTCGCGGTATGCAGGCCTTCGATATACGAAGCGACCGCGTTGATATCGGCCTCGGACAGGCTCTGCGCGATGCCCGGCATCACCTTGGCCTTGGCATCGTCGCCCCAGGTCGTGCCGTTTTTCCAGTCCTTGAGCTTGGCCGCGACGTAGTCTGTCCACTGGCTGCCAAGTTGCGGGAATCCCGCGCCGGCCATGCCTCGACCGGACGGGCCATGGCAGGCCATGCAGGCGGGCACGGCGAGTTTGACGTCGCCGCCGCGATACAGCGCCTGGCCGCGTTCGAGCAGCTTGTCGTCCGCAATGCCGGCGGACGCGGTTTTCGATGCGAAATAGGCGCCGATGTCGTGCATGTCCTGCTGCGACAGCGTTGCCGCGAAGCCCATCATGACCGCATTGGCGCGTTTCTGGGTCTGGAAAAGCGTGATCTGGCGCGCGATGTACGCCTCGTTCTGACCGGCCAGCTTGGGGTATTGCTTGTCCGTTGGATTGCCGTCCATGCCGTGGCAGGCGCCGCACACTGCGGCCTTGGATTCGCCCGCCTTGGCATCGCCAAACACGGGGCCACTGCTCTCGGCCGGGCCTTCCGCGTGAACCAGACCAGCGGCGCCGAGCACTGCCAAGGCGAGTGCGTGCCGAACAAAGATGCGCCGAAAGCTCATACACTCACTCCGGAAAATCGTGGGTAACGCAAAAAGGTCCAGCCTCGCGACGCCAACCCAGGCGCTGCCGGTGGACAACTGCGGAATTATCCCTGTGCATCCCGAGGCGGTCAAACCGCCGCGTGCTGCCGATAGAGCCGGCAGAAGAAACCTGCCGCCGTTCCCTTGCCGAACAAGCCTCGCCCATGCCCGTCAATCCGTTCCGCCAGGCGCAATTTCTCACCAGTGCCAACCGACTCGACCAATTGCCGGCGGACAGCGGCGCCGAAGTTGCATTCGCCGGACGCTCGAACGCGGGCAAGTCGAGTGCGCTGAACGCGATCTGTGATCAACACGGTCTTGCCCGCACCTCGAAGACGCCGGGGCGAACCCAGCTGCTCAACGTATTCCCCGTGGGCGATCCGTCGCGCAGGCTCATCGATCTGCCCGGCTATGGCTATGCCAAGGTGCCCGAGGCGATGCGCCTGCATTGGCGCGGCGTACTCGACATGTACCTGCGCGAGCGCGTGTCGCTGAAAGGTCTGGTGCTCGTGATGGACGCGCGCCATCCACTCAAGGAGTTCGATTGCGACATGCTCGAATTCGGCGCCGCCAGCGGCCGCGCCTGCCACTGCCTGCTGACCAAGGCAGACAAGCTCTCGCGCAGCGAAAGCTTGCGCACGCTCGCTGCAGTACGCAAGGAGTTGGCAACGAACTTTCCCAAAGGCAGCGCGCAGTTGTTCTCGTCGAGCGCAAAGACCGGGTTGGACGAGGCGCGTGCGCTGGTGGCGGGCTGGCTCGAACTCGGGCGATCCTGACGTAGCCTCCCCTTCAAGGAGAGAGTTGGCTGGAAAGGGTGTTCAAGGCGAGCGCGGCCATCAATTTCGAACACGCTCGTCCGGCGTCACTTTTGTTCGGCCGCGGCGACCCCATGTTGGCGAACCGAGTCAGAAATCGCGAGGCCACCGATGTCAGGACCCAGTACCGTCGAGGAAGATCCGATCAGCGGTCGCGACCAACTCGTCGAATATGTCACGCAGGGCGAAAAGCCGGCTTCGGCCTGGCGCATCGGCACCGAGCACGAAAAATTCGGCTTCCGCCTGAGCGACTTGCGAGCCCCGACTTGGGACGGTCCACAAGGCATTGGCGTTCTGCTCGAAGGCATGACCCGCTTCGGCTGGGAGCGCGTGCTCGAAAACGGCAAGCTCATCGCGCTTCTGCGTGACAACGCATCGGTCACGCTGGAGCCGGCTGGCCAACTCGAGCTTTCCGGTGCGCCGCTCGAAACCATCCACCAGACCTGCGCCGAAGTGGCGCAACATCTGCGAGAGGTCAAGACCGTGGCCGACGAGATCGGCGTCGGCTTCCTCGGAATGGGTTTCCAGCCGAAGTGGCGCCGCGACGAGATGCCGTGGATGCCCAAAGGTCGCTACAAGATCATGCGCGAATACATGCCCAAGGTCGGCAGCCTCGGCCTCGACATGATGACGCGGACTTGCACGGTGCAAGTCAATCTCGATTACGCGACCGAAGCGGACATGGTGAAGAAATTCCGCGTCGGCCTTGCGCTGCAGCCGATCGCAACCGCGTTGTTCGCGGATTCGCCATTCACCGAAGGCAAACCGAACGGCTACCAGAGCTATCGATCGCACATCTGGACCGATACCGATGCGGGCCGCACCGGCATGCTCGACTTCGTGTTCGAGGACGGTTTCGGTTACGAGCGCTATGTCGATTACCTGCTCGATGTGCCGATGTACTTCAGCTATCGCGATGGCCAGTACATCGACTTGGCGGGCAAATCGTTCCGCAAGTTCCTCGCCGGCGATCTCGCCGAGCTGCCCGGTGCGAAGCCGACGCTGCGCGACTGGGCCGACCACATGACCACCGCGTTCCCCGAAGTGCGCCTGAAGAAATTCCTCGAGATGCGCGGCGCCGATGGTGGTCCGTGGAATCGCCTGTGCGCGCTGCCCGCGTTCTGGGTCGGACTGCTCTACGACCAGACCTCGCTCGATGCGGCCTGGGATCTGGTCAAGGATTTCAGTCGCGAGGAACGTCACGCCTTGCGTGATGGCGTACCCAAGCACGCGCTGAAACTTCCGTTCCGCAGTGGATGCGTTCGCGATCTCGCGGCTGAAGCGGTGAAGATCGCCGCGCATGGCTTGCAGCGGCGTGCCCGCAGCAACGCCGCCGGCGCTGACGAAAGCATCTTCATCGAGACGTTGGCGCAGATTGTCGATGCGAACCAGACGCCAGCGGAACGCAAGCTCGAATTGTTCCACGGCGAATGGAACGGCGATATCGACCGTGTGTTCCGCGAGTTCGCATACTGAGCCCTCGCGAACCCGCGTGGCTTGAATGCTGCGCGGAATCAGCGCCGCATCAATTCAACGTACGGGATTGGGTGCGGTGCAAAGTTCTGGATGCGCTGCATTGGAAATGATGCAGCCTCTCGATTGCACGGCCTTCGATCCTTGAGACGGCAAGGCCGTCGCGTCAAAAGTCAGATGCGTGCTCGCCCCGATACGCCAGTCGATATTGACGATCGCCTGGGCCTCGGTCGGGTGCCCTTCGCGTTCGGCCGCCTTGAACGTCCAGTGTGCGACCGCATCCACCGCGGCGCGATCCAGTGAAGCGGACCCACTCGACTCGTGCACGTGCGTCTCGATGACGTCACCATCAACCCCGACCGTGACCATCACGGCGACGGTGCCCTGCTTTTCCGCGAGATACGCGTCGGCCGGATAGGAAAGTCTGGTTCGCGCGATCACGCGCGGCGCGTGGAAACGGCCGCCGGATCCCAACCGGCCGCCTTGCGTGGGTCCAGCGCTGCTCGTGCTGCCATCAACGACGGAAGCGGGCGGCGCGGTACTTTCTACCGGCGCGCCCGGCAAGACTGCGCTCGAGGCTGCGGTGTTTCCCTCGGCAACGACCGGTCGATCGTGGGGAAGGGGCGAACGGGCCGCCATCGCCGGCGCCGCGTTGCGGGCGTGACTCGGCGCGGCTTTCGCGGTCAAGGGCTTGTCCAGCGGTGGCGCTGGAGGATCGTCAGCCGTGGCTCCGGTCCACAACTCCATGATCACCAAGGGCGTGAGGGTGGAGCGAATCGGCTCACTCAAGGGCGAACGCAACAGCCATATGAAAAACAGAACATGCACCAGCACGACAGCGAGACTGGCGCGCCAGTCCACCCCCGGCTTGTCGCGATCGACCGCAAACGAATGAGCCGTCACCATGGCGCCTCTCCCAGCGACACTGATTTCACGGGTGCCTTTCGCACCGTCCTGGCCGGCGTCGACGTCGCCGGCTTCCATGCAGGACGATCTAGACGGCGCTAACGTCGCGCAGCGTCCAGTGCTTGCCGATCAACAGGGTCATGCGGTGCTTGATGATCGCGTGCGGTAGCGAACTCCTGATCTCGACGCTGACATGCACATCGGACTGGTGCGCTTCGACCGTCGCCGTCGGATCGTTCTGTCCAAGTGACGGATCGATTGCATCCGGATCGGGCTGCATCGAACGCCAACGCTGCCACAGCACCGGCTCACGCAGCGCCGCCTGCAACAACGCGGCGAAACTCTCGGCCGAGCCGCCCTGGAACGAAAGCTCATGTGACTCGCCGCGCGCCTTGGGCAGGTCATCGATTGAAAACATGTAGCGCTGCACCGTGCTCATGAAATCCCTTGATTGAATGGTTCTGGCGGAAGTCTAGCAGCGCGTACCCAAACGCGGAGCGAACGCCGCGCAGGCGAACGCAAGCAGGCTCGCGACGCAGGGCCATGCGAGATAGCGCAATTCGGCAGAGGGCGCGATCGCGGTCAGAGGTAGTGCGTACAGCCAAACGCTGGTCAGGGCGATGGTGGCGAGTCGAGCGGCGATGTGGCCGCGCCGACGCCATGCGAGTCCGCCGCCGACGAGCCCCAGCACGAGATACGGCCACGCCGCCAACGCAGGCGTGAGCGCGAGGTTCGCCGCTACGCGCATGAGGCCCGTATGCAAAGCATTCGTGGCACGCGCGACCGCCGGGTTGTCGCGATAGCCGACCTCGTCGTCGACGTAAATCAGTTCGCGTGGCCACTCGGCGGCGTGCGTGCCGACCAGTGCACGACTGAGGCGCAGTCGGTGTGCAAGCCATGCGCGCGGCTCGTCCATCACCGCATCGAGCCAGGCTGCGCGCAGCGTTGCCAGTTCTTGCGCCGAATAGTCGGAGAAAGGATCGCGCATGCCATGCCGTGTGCCGACCAGCATCGGCACATTGCTCCACGGGCGAAATGCGCGCGCAAGTTCGGCGACATCCAGGCCGGGACCGATCATGAAGTCGGGCAGGCGCATGTGGCCGGATTCGATCGACACGGCCGCGAGATCGAATTGCGCGAGTGACGGCCACACCGGCACCTGGCGATCCACGCGCGTGTCGAGCCAGCGGGTCGTGCCGGCGATCGCGAACAGCGAAGCCAGTGTCGCCAGCGTGATTCGCGCACTGGATGCGGTTGCGAAGTCTCGCAATAGCAACCACAGGAACCAGACCACGAACGGCACGATCGCGGGCAATGCGTTGTGCCGCAACGCCGCTGCGTAAAAGAGTGCCAGTGCGACCGGCAACAGCAGCCACCGTTGGCGCGAATCGACCTCGACGAAGGCGAGCGCACCGATCGCGAAGGTCAACGCGGCCAGCAAGCCGACATCGGTCCAGACCTGGCCGCGCAACACGAGCGAAACCGGTGCCAGCGCAACCAGCATCATGAGCGCCATGGTCGCGAACAGACCGCAGCGCAATGCACGCGCGAGCAAGGCGAGCCCGCACCAGAACAACGCGAGGTGCAGCGCGAACAGCGCGCCGGGGCCGTCGACAATCCGGTCGCAGGCGCGCCAGACCCACACGAACAGGGGCGGCACGATGTTTGTGGTCGCGCCACCGCGCGCCTGCCACCACGCATACGCCGAGTCGAACGACATCTGGCCGGGCCAGAAAGCAGCGACGTCGAAAGCGAAACCCGAACATGCAACGAGCAACGGAAGATAGCGTCGCAGAGCGGTTGGCGCGTCGTCCGCCATCGGTAGCTTCTCAGAGCGCCCGCACGTCGAGCGCATGCGCGAACTGTGTGGTCTCACCATCCGGGGCATGATCGAGTACGCCGAGCAACGGCGCGGCAATACGTGCGCACAGCGCATCGATATTTGCGGCCGCGAATGCCATGTCGGCGTCGATGCGGTTGGCGATCCAGCCGACCAGCCTGCATCGGTCCGCTTCAATGGCGCGTGCGCTGAGCAGTGCATGATTGAGGCAGCCCAGGCGTACGCCGACGACGAGGATAACCGGCAGATCGAGTGCGCGCACGAGATCCGCCTGCATCAACGAGTCCGACAGCGGCACCGCCCAGCCGCCGACGCCTTCGACGACAACGCGATCGGCGCCCGCGGCGAGCTGGGCATACGCGGTGTGGATGGGTTCGAGCGTGATTTCACTGGCGTCCATCGCAGCGGCGAGATGAGGTGCAATGGGTGCGGCGAATGCAAACGGATTGCAGTCGGCATACGCAGGCATCGTGGTGCTGGCGGCGATCAGGGCTTCGGCATCTTCGTTGCGCAAACCCATCGTCGTCACGCGGCAACCGCTCGCGATCGGCTTCATGCCGACGGCGCGCAAGCCGCGTGCGCGCAAGGCTGCGAGCAATACGCAACTCGACCAGGTCTTGCCGATGCCGGTGTCAGTGCCGGCGACGAACACGCCGCTCACGCGCCGCGCACGGCAGGGATCGCGGCAAGCGCCGCTTTCTCGCGTCGCCCAATCAGCAGGGTGGCTGGATAGATCAGCGAGTAGACCATGCCCGGCGACCAGTAGATCAGCATCGATGCGTGCCCCGTGGGAAGCAGCAAGGCAAGGGCCAGCGACAGCAACGCGACACCGGCGAGGGAAAAATAGCGCTCGGCCGTGCTGCGCGTGCGCACACGCTCGCTGGCCGTCAGCTGCAGCGTATCCGCACACGCCAAGGCGTGCCGATAGAGCAAAGTGAAGATGATCACCACGGCGCCGTAGCCGGATGCGAAAGCCACGTACAGCGATCGCAGGTCGGCGAGCGTGTGGATTTCGATCGACTGTTCGGCCAGCGCACCACCGCTCAACATGGCCAGCGTCATGTTGGCAACCATGCGCAGCGGGTAGACGTAGATCAGCACGACGAAAACCAGCGCCAGGCTCAAGCGCACACTGGGGCCGTCTTCCAGTCCATAGCAACGGGACCAATGGCGATGCGACAGCCAGAAGCGCGCTAACAGCAGAAAGCTCGCCGAGAACGCGGGCACACCGCGCATCGCCTGGATCAGGTCCGGCACCGTGGACGGCACGTGGCCCACGGAGACGATCAGCAGGGTCACGGCAAAGGCGAACGCCGCGTCGACGAAGGCATCGATGCGTGTCTGCTGCGCGCCGCGCAAGCGAAAACCGTGTTCCTGCGAAAAGTACGCTTCGTTCATTGCGGCTCCGGGGCTGGCGCAGTATGCCAGCGGCGCTGGCGTGCGGGCACGCGCTACAATCGCGATCCGACCCGGCAGGCCATGCCATCCATGTTTGTCGCTGCCCCGATTGATGCCACCGGCAAGCCGGCGCTCTACGCTGAGCTCGCCGAACAGGCGCGCGGCCTGCTGCACGGCGAGCGTGACCGAATCGCGAACGCGGCGAACTTCGCCGCCCTGGTCTGGCATGCGGTGCCAGACATCAACTGGTGCGGGTTCTATTTCTTCGATGGCACCGAACTGGTGGTCGGACCCTTCCAGGGCAAGCCTGCTTGCGTTCGCATCGCGCTGGGCAAAGGCGTGTGCGGAACCGCGGCGACGACGGGGCAAACCCAACTGGTGCGCGACGTCAATGAATTTGCCGGGCATATAGCCTGCGACAGCGCCTCGCAATCGGAAATCGTGGTACCGCTGATGGACCACGGTCGCCTGCTCGGCGTATGGGATGTCGACAGCCCGAAGATTGCGCGCTTCGATGACGAGGATCGCGTCGGCATGGAACAGTTGTGCACCCTTTTCCTCGATTCGCTGCGATGATCGCGCGCATCAATGACGTGACGACAGGAATCGAAACCGCATGAGCGCGCGCGACGTGAAGATCCGCAATGTTGGACCGAAGTCGGCGGCGTGGCTGCGCCAGATCGGCGTGCGCACGACCGAGGATCTCGCGCGCGTGGGACCGGTCGAGGCGTTCCTGAAGGTCAAGCGCGCCGGTTTCCGGCCCAGCTTGAACCTGCTCTATTCGATGGCTGGCGCCCTCGCCGATTGCCATTGGGCGGATTTGCCCGACGATCAGAAGCAGGAATTGCTGGCGGCGTTTGAATCGGCGGAATCGGCAAATCCGATCAAGACGCGTTGGGAGAAACAGAAGGCGGCGAGCGAACGCGGTGCGCCGGTCACGAAAGATGCCGAGCCATCCGATGATGCCGGCGGCAATGGGTTGTTCGACGATCCCGACAGCGACTCCGGATCAGCGCAGGGCGATTCCGATCGCGAAATCAGTCGCTTCGAATAGCTTCGACTTTTGTAGGAGCGACTGTCTGCGGAGCACCTGTCGGTGGGAGCAAATGTCGGTGGGAGCAACCGTCCGTGGGAGCAACGGTCCGTGGGAGCGGCTTCAGCCGCGATGCTCTTCGATCAAGAGCATCGCGGCTGAAGC